>CABULU010000008.1 GCA_902492505.1 uncultured Eubacteriales bacterium | reverse complement strand
CCTACGATGAATAATAATGTTGAAACATACGCAAATATCCCGCAGATTATTCTTAAAGGTGCCGACTGGTTTGCAAGCATGGGCACAGAGAACTCAAAGGGTACAAAGGTGTTTGCTCTCGGCGGCAAGATTGTAAATACTGGTCTTGTTGAAATCCCGATGGGCACAACGCTGCGTGAAATTATAGAAGATATCGGCGGCGGTATTCCCAACGGCAAGAAATTTAAGGCTGCGCAGACTGGCGGCCCGTCCGGTGGTTGTATCCCCGCGTCTCTTATAGACACGCATATCGACTATGACTCGCTTGCCGCAATAGGCTCAATGATGGGCTCGGGCGGTCTTATCGTCATGGACGAAGATAACTGTATGGTTGATATAGCCAAGTTCTTCCTTGAATTTACCGTTGATGAGTCCTGCGGTAAATGTACTCCATGCCGCGTCGGTACAAAGCGTCTTTTGGAGTATCTTGACAAAATTACAAGCGGCAAAGCCACAATGCAGGATCTCGACGATCTTGAGGAGCTTTGCTATTACATTAAAGATAATGCGCTTTGCGGTCTGGGGCAGACGGCTCCTAACCCGATTCTTTCAACGCTTAAATATTTCAGAGACGAGTATGTGGCTCATATCGTCGATAAGAAATGTCCGGCGGGCGTATGTAAGTCCCTGCTTCAGTATAAGATTACTGATGCATGTAAGGGCTGTACGCTTTGTGCCAGAAAGTGCCCTGTTAATGCTATTTCGGGTGCAGTTAAGGAAAAACACGTCATTGATCCTGCAAAGTGTATCAAGTGCGGCGTATGTATGTCCAACTGTAAGTTTAATGCGATAATCAAAGAGTAAGGAGGTAATATATTAATGAATATGGTAAATCTCAAAATAAACAATATCGATGTATCCGTTCCTGCGGGTTCAACCATTCTTCAGGCTGCAAAGTCGGCAAACATTGAAATTCCTACTCTTTGCTATATGAAGGAAATAAACGAGATAGGTGCCTGCCGTATCTGCGTAGTTGAGGTAAAGGGTGCCCGTTCTCTTGTAGCCTCATGTGTATATCCTGTTAACGAGGGCATGGAAGTGTTTACGTCAACTCCCCGCGTCCTGAAGGCAAGGCGCATGACGCTTGAGCTGCTTTTGTCAAATCACAACCGCAAATGTCTTTCATGTATCAGGAGCGGCAGTTGTGAGCTTCAGTCGCTGTGTAATGAATACGGTGTTGATAATGACGGCAAGTATGACGGTGCAAAGACCGAGTCTGAGATTGACGACTCTGCGGCTCATATGTACCGCGATAACTCAAAATGTATTCTCTGCCGCCGTTGTATCGCCGTGTGCGAGAAAAATCAGGCAGTCTCTGTTATCGGTGCAAACGAGCGTGGTTTTGCCACACATGTCGGCTCACCTTTCGAGGCTCTGCTTGATGAAACGTCATGCGTATCCTGCGGTCAGTGTATCGTAAACTGTCCTACCGGTGCTCTTTCCGAAAAGGACAGCACAGGTAAGGTTTGGGAGGCGCTTTCCGACGACAGCAAGCATGTTATTGTGCAGACTGCTCCTGCCGTTCGTGCCGCTATCGCGGAGGAGTTCGGAAATCCGATAGGTACAGACGGAGAGGGTAAAATGGTTGCGGCTCTTCGCAGACTCGGCTTTGACGGAGTGTACGATACCGATATTGCAGCCGACCTTACTATTATCGAGGAGGCAAACGAGCTTGTAGAGAGAATTCAAAACGGCGGTAAGCTGCCGATGATAACCTCATGCTCGCCCGGCTGGATTAAATACTGCGAGTATAACTTCCCCGATCTTCTTGATAATCTTTCAACCTGCAAGTCTCCGCAGCAGATGTTCGGTGCGCTTGCAAAAACATGGTATGCAGATAAGATGGGCATTGACCCGAAGGACATTTATGTCGTCTCGGTAATGCCATGTACCGCAAAGAAGTTTGAAATAGGTCGTGAGGACCAGGCTGCTGCCGGTGTTCCCGACGTTGATGCCGTTATTACAACGCGCGAGCTTGCAAGAATGATAAAACGTGCAGGTATTAACTTTAACGGTCTTGCAGACGAGAAGTTTGACATGCCTCTTGGTTCATCCACCGGTGCCGGTGTTATATTCGGCGCGACCGGCGGCGTTATGGAGGCGGCTCTCAGAACTGCTGTTGAGACTATAACGGGTAAGGAACTCCCCAACCTTGAATTTACCGAAGTGCGCGGCATGGAGGGAATCAAGGAAGCTTCTTATGAAGTCGGCGGTCTTACGGTAAAGGTTGCTGTTGCGTCCGGTCTTGCAAATGCAAAAGAGCTAATGAAGAAGGTTCGCAAGGGCGAGGTCGATTATCAGTTTATCGAGATAATGGCATGTCCCGGCGGCTGTGTAAACGGCGGTGGTCAGCCGGTTGTTGCTGCGTCTGTCCGCAATTTTGAAGATGTTCGCGGCAAGCGCGCTGCGGTTCTTTATAATATTGATAAAAATATGCCGCTTAGAAAGTCACATGAAAATCCAGTTTTGAAAGAGGCTTATGCCGAGTATTTTGAAAAGCCCGGCAGCCATAAGGCGCATAAGGCGTTCCATACGACTTATGTAAAGAGAAACCGCTTCGGTACTCTGTAAAATTTAATAAAAGACGCACCGTTTTAACGGTGCGTCTTTTTATTCCTGCTATAAGTAATACTTAAAATTTTACTGTGATATTGATTTTTATGTCAAAACGTGGTAAATTGATTTTGCGACACAAATTAAATATACCCGTATATGCTTGTATGTATTTTTGCTGTGCATTTTTTATTGTGGAAAGCCGAGGGGAGAATTTGTTATGAAAAGAAAGCTTAAAAGAATTATTTCTGTCGTACTTACATTGCTTGTGCTTCTGTCGGCGGTGTCGGCATATACTTTTGCCGAGCCATCAGGCGACGATGATGTTATAATTGATATTGATATCGGCAGTAATATTCCTGAGTCTGAGTTTGACAATTTGTGGGTAAACGATGTGTTTATCGTAAGTTTAAATTCCGTAGCCTATTATGAGGATGGATTTACCTATCGTGGAACTGTATTTGAATATACGATAATTTCCGGAGACTGTGCCGAGTTAATTGAAATTGATGATATGGGAGAGCTTGTCACAGCCGTTAAATTTTCATCTTCCGGTCAGGCAGCTGTTAAAGTAAAAGTTGATGTTATTATAGCAGACAGTCTTGGAACGGAAAAAGCTTATACTTTTGAGAAAATATATAATTTTACTGTAACCGAACGCCCGGCGAACAGACCTGTTAAGGTAAAATATAATTTTCCGAAGTTGATGAAGTATAAGATCGGTGAATATGTAAGTTATTACGATGATAATTTAAATGAATATATATTTAAATATCCGAATGATGTGATTTTTGAAAATCTCAATTATGGATATGTGTGTTTTGATAAGATTAGTATTGATTTTCCATGGGATGAGTTTATTAATTACATAGGCGGCGCCGGCGGCGATTGGCCGAAAGTCAGTGTAGACAGAACATATAATTCAGGGCTTTTTTCGCCCACGGGGTTCATAACTAAACCTGGCAGATATGATTTTCAGGCATATTATGACGGCGTACCTGTCTGCGAGCCGGCCGTGGTTGAAGTTGAAGAGCCTGAAATTATAAGCAATCTCCCTGAAAGAGTGGAGGTGGGCGCCACTGTTGACTTTATGACCGAGCTTGCCAATACCGCGCTTGAAAATACAGACGTCGCCCGGTATGAAAATAAGGACAATTATTCTTATTATAAATATGAGGATAAAGTACATTGGCAGTGGAATTACGACAATGGATTTCCGGTAGCATATAAGCCGAGCGTTACTGTAATTTCGGGAAGAGACTGCGTAAAACAGAGTGACCAGAACTACAGTGAGACGTTGAAAACGTCGGAAAAGCTGACGTTTATCAAAGACGGCGTGGTGAAACTTAAAATAACGTATAAGCAGATACAGACTTATGACTACATGACAACGTCCGATATTGAAAAAATTGTCACGGTTAAGGTAGGAAATGGCGATATGCTTATTATTGATTCTTCCGAAATGTTTAATGATGTTGACTCGGATAGATGGTACAAGGAATATGTTGATTATGTTGTTACAAACAATATATTTAACGGCATGTCGGAAACTGATTTTGAACCCGATACCGCTATGACACGAGCAATGTTTGTGCAGGTACTTGCAAATCTTGAGGGAGTTGATACGGAAAACAGAGATGTTGATACTGTGTTTTCCGATGTACCGTCCGGCAAATGGTACGCGCCGTCGGTTAAGTGGGCGAACGAGAACGGAATTGTTGACGGTGTGTCCACGACTACCTTTGAACCTAATGCCGGTGTGACGCGCGAGCAGATGTGTGTTCTTCTTGTGCGGTTTGCAAATTATAAAGGCTTAACCTTGAATGAAGCTGTGGCACCGAAGGTGTTTTCCGACGACGCTAACGTGTCAAACTATGCCAAAGACGCGGTATATGCCTGCCAGCGCGCGGGAATAGTCAGCGGCATGACGGAAACGACCTTTGATCCAAAGGGCTCCGCCACCCGAGCACAGGTTGCAAAAATCTATACTGTTTTTCATAAAGATTATATCGCATAAAATATAATAAAAATAGCTTGATTTTTATATATATCGGTGCTATAATAATATCAAAGTAAATGATAAGAGGACTGTGAACGCAGTCCTCTTAAATATTGCATAGGAGGGCTTGAATGAAAAAGAGCGTTGCTGAAATAGTTTCGGAGCTTGTTTTACCATATGCGCAACAACTGGGATATGAGCTTTACGACGTTGAATACGTCAAAGAAGGCGCAGATTATTTTCTCCGTATTTATATCGACAAGCCGGACGGTGTTATAAGCTCGGACGACTGCGAGCGTATGTCTCGTGCTGTTGACCCCGTGCTTGACGAGCATGACCCCGTTCCGGACAGCTATTATCTTGAGGTTTCATCAGTCGGTATTGACCGTCCGCTGAAAACCGAGAAGGATTTTTTGCGCTTTATGAATAAAATGATTGAGGTGCGTTTGTATAAGGCTCAGGACGGTGTTAAGGAATTTTCGGGAGAGCTTTGCGCGTATACCGACGGTATGTTTACCGTACAGTGCAGCGACGGTACTCGAAGGATTGTTAATATCAGGGACGCAAGCCTTGTCAGACCCTATGTTGACTTTATTGAATTTTCTTAATTAAACTCAGTATATAAAGGAGAAGGACAAAAATGAATTCGGAATTTTTCAAGGCAATCGACCTTATAGAGGCGGAAAAGGGCATTCCCGCCGATTATATGCTTGAAAAGGTCGAGGCCGCGCTGCTGAGTGCTGCAAAAAAAGCGTTTGGCACCTCGGATAATGCAATGGTTGTAATAAACAAGGAAAAAAAGGATATTAAGCTTTATCAGGTTAAAACTATCGTTGAAACAGTAGAAAACGAAGCCACAGAAATCAGCCTTGCAGAACTTTTGGAAAAGGGCTCCAAACGCGCAAAGCTGGGCGGTCAGATAAAGCGTGAAGTCAAAACCAAAGAATTCGGCAGGATTGCTGCGCAGGCTGCAAAGCAGGTTATAATTCAGGGTATTCGCGATGCTGAACGCGGGCTTTTGTACCAGGAGTTTGACGGTAAGGAATCTGAAATAATTTCCACTGTTGTCAGCCGTGTCGAGCCGACCGGAAACGCCACGCTTAGCATAGGCAAGAGTGAGGCGCTGCTTGTCAAAAACGAGCAGATACCCGGTGAAACCTTGAGTGAGGGTGACAGAATTAAAATTTATGTGGTTGAGGTAAGAAAGACTCAGCGCGGACCTCAGGTGCTTATTTCCCGTACTCATCCCGGGCTTGTGAAACGTCTGTTTGAGCTGGAGGTTCCTGAAATTTTTGACGGTACCGTTGAAATAAAGTCAATTGCGCGCGAGGCAGGCAGCAGAACAAAAATTGCTGTTTGGTCATCAAATGAAGAGGTTGATCCCGTCGGTGCGTGCATAGGCGCAAAAGGTATGCGGATTGCAAATGTCTGCGATGAGCTTCACGGTGAGAAGATAGACGTTATAAAGTATTCTGATAATCCGGAGGAATATATTACTCAGGCGCTTGCACCGGCAACGGTTATCAGTGTAATAGCCGACGATAGCGAAAAAAGCTGTACGGTTGTTGTCTCTGATGACCAATTGTCTCTCGCTATCGGCAAGGAGGGACAAAACGCGCGTCTTGCGGCAAAGCTTACAGGGTACAATAAAATCGATATCAAGCCGCTTTCAAAAATCGGGTAAGGGTGATAGTGTTGGCAAAAATAAAAAAAGTACCTATGCGTATGTGTCTCGGCTGTCGCGAAATGAAACCTAAGCGTGAGCTTATTCGCATAGTTATGAATAAAGAAGGCGAAATTTCTCTTGATATGACAGGCAAGCTTGCAGGGCGGGGCGCGTATATATGTAACAGCGCCAAATGTGCTTCAAAGCTAAAAAAGACTCATGGAATCGAGCGGAATTTCGGGTGCAAAGCGGACGAGGCAATTTATGACGATATAGAAAGGGCACTGACAGCGGATGAAGAATGATGCTTTTTTGCAGTCACTGGGGCTTGCAAGGCGCGCCGGTCGTCTGTACTTTGGGTTTGACAGTGTTGTTGCGCAGCAGTCAAAGCTTACGGCGGTTTTTCTGTCGGATGACCTTTCCCCGAAAACGCTTAAAAATCTGCATTATGCGTTTGATGATAAAAATGTAAATTTAATCGCGGTTAGCTATGGTATGTCTGAGCTTGGGTACGCGATAGGGACAAAGCCGGTTGGAATAATCGGAGTGACGGACGCCGGTTTTGCTAAACTGCTTATAGGCAAACTGAACAGGGAGGTTACGGAATGAGTATGACTATTAAATATAAAGTGCATGATTTTGCTAAAGATACGGGACTTAAGAGCACTGAAATTATAGAGCTTCTGAACAAGCTAAAACAGAAGGAACGCACGCATATGGCGCTCCTTGACGTTGAGGAGGTGGACTATCTTCTCAATCATTATACAAAACAAAATGCCGTCGATTCTTTCGACAAGTTTTTAGATGATGGTAAAAAGGCGGCTGAAGCCAAATTGAATAGCGTGAATGAAATAAAAGAAGCTCAAAAGCCGGAGGAAGAAAAGAAAGTGGCAGAGAGAAAGCCCGCAGAGGTAAATGCGCAGACTGAAAAGCCCGGGCATAATACACAATCTTCCGCTGATAAAAAAGAAAAACCGCAGAAAAACACGCAAAATGACCGAGCCGATGTCAAGCCTGCTTCCAAAGAACAAAAAAAGGATAAGAAGGAGCAAAAACCTCCCAAGCGCGTTTTGCAGCCTGTTAAACAGCTTAAAGAAAAACCAAAAAAGGAAAAACGCTCCATCAATCCTGCGGATATTACATTTGAAAAGAAAATACGTGTTGTTGATACAAGAACAACTGATGTAAATCTTGGAAAGTATGACGAGAAGCTTGATGAACTTGCAAGCTCACATGAGACGCGTAAAACTGCCTCGACGCAGTCTAAACAAAAGATAGTCAAGAAGAACAACTACCAGGACAACAGATACGGCAGGAAAAAGGCGCGTGAGAGCGAAGCGGAAAGACTCAAAAGAATTGAACAGCAGCGTAAAAAGGCGCAGCTTAAAATTTTGGTGCCTGATGAGATTTCAGTCGGTGAGCTGGCTCATCGAATGAAGGTTAATGTCGCTCAGGTTGTTGCCAAGCTTATGGGTATGGGCGTTATGGCGTCGGCGTCGCAGAATATTGATTTTGATACTGCATACCTTATCGGTGAGGAATTCAGTGTAAAGGTAGAGCGCGAGGTTATACTTACTATTGAGGATAGGCTTATTGACGATACAGTAGACGCAGAGGCGGATCTTCAGCCTCGTGACCCAGTTGTTGTCGTTATGGGCCATGTCGACCACGGCAAAACGTCTTTGCTTGACGCTATACGCAATACAAGTGTTGTTGCCGGCGAGGCGGGCGGAATAACCCAGCATATAGGTGCGTATAAGGTTAAGGTCAACGACCAGGAGATAACATTCCTTGATACTCCGGGACATGCTGCATTTACTCAGATGCGTGCCAGAGGTGCCGCAGTAACTGATATAGCAATCCTTGTCGTTGCGGCGGATGACGGTATTATGCCTCAGACGATAGAGGCAATAAATCATGCTAAAGCTGCAAATATTCCGATTATCGTTGCCATAAACAAAATGGATAAGGAAAGCGCAGACCCAGACCGTGTAAAGCAGGAGCTGACAGAATATGAGCTTGTTCCCGAGGAATGGGGCGGTGATACCATCTGCGTGCCCATATCCGCGCTCAAGGGTGACGGAATAGACACGCTTCTTGAAATGGTTCTGCTTGTAGCTGAGGTTAATCAGTATAAAGCAAACCCCAACCGTCTTGCAAAGGGTACTGTGATAGAGGCGTATCTTGACAAAGGACGCGGTCCTGTTTCAACATTGCTTGTTCAGAACGGAACGCTTAAAAGCGGCGATATTATTATCGCAGGCTCTGCCGTCGGAAAAATTAGAGCGATGACAAATGATAAACACGTGCGTATAAACGAGGCAGGTCCCTCAATGCCTGTAGAGATAATCGGTCTTTCAGAGGTTCCTCAGGCCGGCGACCCGTTCTTTGTTGTTGAAGACGAGCGATTGGCGAAAGAGCTTGCCGAGCAGCGCCGCGCAGAAGATAAACTAAAACAACAAAGTCAGTACACGGTTTCGCTGGATGATTTGTTCTCCCGCATCCAGGAGGGCAACATGAAAGAACTTAATATTATTGTTAAGGCGGATGTTCAGGGCTCTGCGGAAGCAGTCAAATCCTCTCTTGAGAAGATTTCTAACGATGAGGTGCGTGTTCGCGTCATACACAGCGCAGTCGGCGCTATAAATGAAAGCGACGTGATGCTTGCCAATGCGTCTAATGCTATTATCGTAGGATTTAACGTCCGTCCCGAGACCGCGGCGCGCGCTTCTGCTGAAAAAAATGATGTTGATATCAGACTTTACAGCATCATCTATGACTGTATCGAGGAAATTGAGGCGGCGATGAAAGGCATGCTCGCGCCTAAGTTTAAGGAGGTCATCCTCGGATATGCAGAGGTACGTCAGGTTTTCAAGGCGTCCGGTGTCGGTACTATTGCCGGCTCTTACGTTAAGGAGGGCAAAATTGTCAGAAATGCAAGCGTCCGACTGCTGCGCGACAATACGGTTATATTTACCGGCAATATTTCGTCGCTGAAGAGATTTAAGGATGACGTTAAGGAGGTACTTGAAAACTTCGAGTGCGGTATCACGATAGAAAATTACAATGATATCAAAGAGGGTGATATCATCGAGGCTTATGAAATGCAGGAGATTAAACAGTAATGTCAAGTCATAGAATTGACAAGGTAAATGAGGAAATAAAAAAAGAACTGTCTTATATTATCCCAAAGCTCAAGGACCCGCGTATCCCCGAATTTGTGACTATTACGGAAGTGCGAACGTCGCCCGACCTAAAGACGGCAAAGGTGTATTTTTCATCCATGAGCGACAATGAGGAGCAGGTGCTTGCGGGTCTTCAGTCATCTGCCGGCTTTGTTCGCGGGATTTTGTCAAAGTCAATGAAAATACGTTACACTCCCGAGCTTGTTTTTGCGGTAGATTCCTCTGTAAAATATGGCATGTTTATCAATGAAAAGCTGGCTGAGCTTGGGCTTTCGGAGAGTGAAGACGATGAGTAGCATGAGCGAAAAACGTGAATTTAACACAATTGACCAGACGCTTGACGCTTTGCTGAAGCTTCAGGAGATAACTATTATTTCCCATATTCGTCCGGACGGTGACACGTTGGGAAGCGCATTTGCGCTTATGCATGCGCTGAAAAAATCGGGAAAAAGCAGGGTAGAGGTTGTGTGTGAAAGTGAAATCTCACCGCGCTATCGGTTTTTAACCGGAGGTAAAAGCAGAATTGACGGACAGTGCCGCGGCGGTATTGTATGTGTAGACGTGGCGTCTCCGTCCATGGCAGGGGAGCGCTACCGCTTGGCAGCAGAAAATGCCGATGTTGTGATTGACCATCATCTTTCAAACAGCGGTTACGGTAAATGCAATCTAATTGATTCGGATGCAGCAGCGTGCGGAGAAATTGTCTTAAGGCTTGTCGAACGCTTAAACGGTATAGATTGCACTGTCGCCGATTGCCTCTACACTGCGGTGTCTACCGATACAGGATGTTTTGTATATTCGAACACAACCTCTGAAACCCACGAGGCGGCGGCAAAGTTGATACGTGCGGGAGCAGATGCGGGCAGGCTCAACAAGCTGCTTTTCAGAACAAAGTCACACGCCGCGTTTGAAATTGAGAGGCGCGCGTTTGATTCACTTGAATATTTTTACGATAATACTGTCACATGCATGAAAATTGCACTTGAATGGATAGAAGAGCTTTCAGCAAACGAGGACGACATGGAGGGTATTTCATCTATTCCTGCGCGCATTGAGGGCGTGAAAGCGTCGGCTACCTTTCGTCAGGTCGGCAAGGATACCTATAAGCTTTCAGTGCGTACAAACGGCGAGGTTGATGCATCCACAGTTTGTAAGATGTTTGGCGGCGGGGGGCATAAAATGGCTGCGGGCTGTACTATGACGGGCGATTATAACAGTCTCAAAAAAATCATGGCAGACAGTCTTTATAAAGGCATAAATAAATGAAAGACGGAATAATTCTGATAAATAAGCCGCAGGGGATAACATCCTTTTCGGTGGTTGCGCAGGTCAGACGTGCGCTTAATGTGAAATGCGGTCACAGCGGTACGCTTGACCCTATTGCAACGGGACTGTTACCTGTTATGTGCGGTAAAGCAACAAAGCTTTGCAGTTATCTGACAAACGGTGACAAAGCATACCGCGCTACTCTGCGTTTCGGAATTGAGACTGATACGCACGATATTACAGGCAGCGTTACAAAAACCTGTGAGCGGGTCGTGACGCTTGAGCAGATACAGGCTGTTCTGCCGCGTTTTATCGGAAAAATCAAACAAATTCCGCCTGCCTATTCTGCAATAAAGGTGGGCGGACAGCATCTGTACAAGCTGACCCGCGAGGGTAAAAAAGCAGAAATTCCCGAACGTGAAATAACTGTTTATTCAATAGAAACAGTTGACTTTTTTGCAGGAGAGCTTATAATGGATATAGAGTGCTCTAAGGGTACATATATCCGGTCGCTTTGCAGGGATATAGCTCGTGCTTTGAAAACTGTCGGAACAATGAGTGCTCTTGTGCGTACAAAAACCTGCGGGTGGACTGTGGAAGATGCTGTTTCGCCTGACAGCGATGAGCTGGAGCGGCATATCATTTCCATGGATGACGTGCTTTCGGAGTTTCCTTCGTTTTGTCCCGAACCGTTTTTTGCAAGACTTTTGTTAAACGGATGCGCGGTAAGCGTCAACAAGCTAAAGGGCTTGCCCGACGGATTGTGCCGTGTCTATTCGGATAGACTGTTGGGACTTGGAAATACGCTTGAAAATGACGGCGGCAGGGTATTTAAGCTGCTGACGCATTTGTAGCTTGTTATATGGATAAAGTATATGGAAGACAAACTTTGCATAGCTTTGGGCGATTTTGACGGAGTTCATCTCGGTCACAGGCGTCTGCTTGATGTCGCTGTGAATAACCCTTACGGATTTATTCCCGCTGTATACACATTCAACGGTAACTGCAAGGGCGCAAGAGTGATAATGACCGGTGAAGAAAAACGTGCGCGACTGTCAGAGCTTGGTGTAAGACGAATAATTTTTGATGATTTTGAAAATGTGCGTTGTCTTTCTCCCAAGGAGTTTGCCGAAAAAGTGCTTTTTGAAAGGTTAAACGCAGGCGCCGTAGTCTGTGGTACGGACTTTCGGTTCGGAAAAGATGCGGCGGGAGACGTCGGTGTATTAGCTGAGCTTTGCCGCAGCGCAGGAGTTTTTCTTTTAACGGTTGACTGCCTTGCAGGATTGCACGGAAAACTGAGTTCGTCCGATATCAGGCTTATGATACAAAACGGTCAGATGGAAAAGGCAGCGGCGGCGCTCGGTTCACGTTTTTTTGTAACGGGCACTGTAGGTCATGGAAAACGGTTGGGAAGCCGGCATAATACGCCCACGGTGAACATAAAAATAGATGCGGGACGTGTTGTCCCGAAATACGGCGTATACATTACACAAACAGTGTTGGACGGTAAAAAATACAACGGAATTACAAATGTCGGCGTTCGTCCCAGCGTGGAGAATACCGATATTGCGAATATTGAAACCAATTTATTTGATTTTGACGCTGAAATTTACGGCAGTCAAATAAAGGTGGAATTTATAAAAATGCTGCGTACGGAGCGTAAATTTGCAAACCGTGAACTTTTATATGCACAGATTGCTGCGGATATCGCCGCGGCGAAAGCCTATTTTGACGGAGAAAAAGAATGATTAAGCAAAAACGATTTTTTATGATATTGACAGCGCTTGTTATGCTGCTGTCTGTTTGCTCCTGTAAAAAAGCGGCTCCGGGTAATTCCTATCTTAAGGAGAATGCCGCAGGCACAGGTTACGGAGCCGGTATTAAAAGCTCGCTGTATATAGAGGATTTTTATTTTATAACTGTCGGTACACAAAAAAGCGCGATTGAGCTTACACTCGGTACCCCTCACTACACGGAAGAGGGTAATGCGTTTTACTCGGTGTATGATTTAAATAATGGCGACAGCATAGAATTCTCGTTTGATGCTGATAAAAATGCGGTTACTCATGCCGAATACGTATATGCTGACGGTGATAAGCAGAATTTTTTTGATATTCTTGTTGAACTGGGCATTTTAAAATCATCTGTCAGTGAAAGCGGGGACGGAAATACTGTTGAAATTCCCGGCGGTGAAGAAGATGAACCGTCTACGGACAATCCGCCTACGGATAATCCGGATAATACGGATACACCCGATAATTCGCAAACGCCAAGCGGTGGTCACAACGCGGTACAAGGTGATCAGTTTGCGTCCGGATCTTATAACTATATTTTGATTGAGCCTGTTCTGGGTCTCGGCGTGCCGCGAAGCAGCATTCTTTCAGCCGTCGGCAAACCAAGCTATTTCTTTTCTCACAGCTTTGCAAACGATTCTTATATTATTGATTGTTATAACCTTAACGACGGAAGTAAGCTGTATCTTGATTACGGCTATGCAAGAGATAATCTGCGCAGTGCCGCTATATATAAAAATGGAAGTTATACATCCGTGCTTAATTCGCAGTGGACTGAGCAGGTAAAGCCTGCGGGATTTACACGTAATACAGTAGATAAGAACAAATTGGGCAGGCTTAAAAAGAATATGACGCCCGCACAGGTTTATAAATCGCTCGGAGAACCGGCGTGGTATGAGGGCACACACGGCAGTTACAGCGATGTTTATGCACTGCCAGGCGGTGAATATGCTTACCTTAGTTTCGGTTCGGCGCATAACAGGTTAACTTCACTTTCGATAAAAGGAGCGGACGGTAAGGTTACTGCCGTTACACTGAATTGATGAAAAGATTTTCGCGGATATTTATGTGCGCACTGACAGCGGCACTGTTGTTTTGTGTTTCATGCTCCGGTCAGAAAAGAGACAGTCTTCGGTTTTATGTGGTAAGTCGTTCTCAGCTGAATGCTTCCATGAGTGCGTCGGAAACAGCAAAGTTTGTACGTGAAAACGGAAGGCTGGCATTTGACGGCGATGATATTGAAGGCTACAACTGGCAGACTCATACCGTGACATTAAAGACAAATGCTGTACCGTCCGTAGGCGCGGTTACAGCCGAGAGCGGCGGCAGTGCTGTTTTTAAGACGGATGACACCTATGCCTTCGTACTGCTTCTTGGAGGTCATATGCTGTATACGGGCGGATTTAAAAGCGGTGTTAAAAATCCTGATGTTCCTCTTCAACCAAGCATTGAAGACAGTGGCCGTTACAGCTTTAAAATAACATTTGACAGCAAGTATGCCGAGGGAAATGACCCGCGCTCAGATGCCAAACTTTACGAGTTCTTGAACAGTCAGGGTCTTTTATCGTCAAAAACAGAATAAATTTTAAAAAAGCTCTTGTCAAATAAAGATTTTATGTTATAATAATAGCGTTGTCGATATTTTCTGTCGATTACAAAAACCGTAAGCGGTTTAAATGTATCCGGGGTGTAGCTCAGTTTGGTAGAGCGCTTGGTTCGGGACCAAGAGGCCGAGTGTTCAAGTCACTTCACTCCGACCAAATATAAAAGCCTTAGCTATTGTGCTAAGGCTTTTATATTTTATTCCCACTCCACTGTTGCAGGAGGCTTGGAGGTGATATCGTATACAACCCTTCCGATATCTTTGATTTCGTTAGTAATTCGGCTGCCGGCTCTTTCAAGCACGTCATACGGAATTTTCGCCCATTCGGCAGTCATAAAATCATCTGTTGTAACTGCTCTAAGCACTACTGTGTAACCGTATGTTCTGAAATCTCCCATAACTCCGACGCTTCTTAAATCAGTCAAAACCGCAAAATATTGATTTATGATTTTATTTAGTTTTGATTTTTCTATTTCCTCTCGGAAAACAGCGTCGGCATCGCGCAACAACTCTAATTTTTCTTTTGTGATTTCTCCGATTATGCGTACTGCAAGCCCCGGACCGGGGAAGGGCTGACGCCAAATCAGTTCATGAGGAATTTTAAGTCTTATTCCGATATCTCTGACTTCGTCTTTAAAGAGTTCGGCAAGAGGCTCTACAATTTCTTCAAAGCAAATATTTTTCGGCATTCCGCCTACGTTATGATGGCTTTTTATAACTGCGGAATCGCCTTTTCCGCTTTCGATAACATCGGGGTAAATTGTACCCTGTGCCAGTACATCTATTTTTCCCAATTTTTGCGCTTCGTCTTCGAACACCCTGACAAATTCTTCGCCGATTATTTTGCGTTTTTTTTCTGGGTCTGTAATACCTGCAAGTCTTTTCAGAAATCTGTCTTGTGCATTTACTCTTATCAGATTTATGCCCAGTTGTGTGCCGAGCGTTTTTTCCACAAAATCACCTTCGTCTTTTCTTAAAAGACCATGGTCAACAAATATACAAATCAAATTTCTACCGATTGCTCTGTGCAGAAGAACTGCGGCAACGGATGAATCAACACCGCCGGAGAGCGCCAAAAGAACCTTTTTGCCAGAAAGTCTTTGTTTGTATTTTTCTATTGAATTTTCAATGAAATTCTCCGTTTTCCAGTCAGCTCTACATCCGCAGATTGAAAAGATAAAGTTGTTCAGTATTTGTCTCCCGTAAGCTGTGTGCGTTACTTCCGGGTGAAACTGCACTCCGTAAAGTTTTCGTTCATTGTCGCAAATAGCAGCACAGGGGCATTTTTCTGTGTTAGCAATTACGGAAAACCCCTTCGGCGGAGTTTTCACGCGGTCAGTATGGCTCATCCAGCAAATGCTTTTGTGTGGAACTTCTTTAAATAAAATGTTTTCTTCCGTAAATATAGTAGTTTTTCCGTATTCACTGTTGTTTCCAGCCGATTCTATTGCTCCGCCTGCCATGTATGCCATAAGCTGATTGCCGTAGCATATTCCGAGTATTGGTATGCCTGCGTTGAGTATCGCAGGATCATAGTGAGGTGAAGCCGCATCATAAACGCTGTTCGGGCCTCCCGTAAAAATAATGCCCTTGTATCCGTTTTCTTTAATTTCAAGTGGCGTTATTTTATTGTAAGATTTGATTTCTGCATATACCTGCTGGGCGCGCACTCTTCTTGCAATAAGCATGCTGTATTGCCCGCCGAAATCCAAAATCAGAATTTTATCCACCTTGTTTTACCCCTTTTTACTTATTTACCGCTGTCGCCGTAGTTTGCAAGCACGCGTGCAGACGGGTCGTTTACGTCGCAGCCTTTCCAGGCGCGGTTTGGCATCCAAAAATCAACTATCATTTCGCTCTGACCGGGATAATATTTTTCAAAAATTTCTCTGTATAGAAGCGATTCTTTTGTGAACGGACGTGCATGAGTGTAATTTTGACACTTTTCTTTAAATTCTTTGTCTGAATATTGTTTTTGCGCATATTCCTTTAGATAGTCTACCATAGAGTGCCCCACAGCGTCTGAAAAAGCGGCTTTTTCTCGGTATAGTATTTCGTCGGGGAGATAACCTTTGTTTTGAAATGCGCGGCGAAGCAAATACTTTCCTTTGCCGTATTTGTTTAATTTTATTTCAGGATCGAGTGACATGACATATTTTACAAAGTCAATGTCACCAAACGGCACACGCGCTTCAAGAGAGTTTACCGAAATGCATCTGTCTGCACGGAGTACATCGTACATGTGAAGCTCGCTTATACGCTTTTGTGCTTCTTTTTGAAATTCCTCGGCTGATGGGGCAAAGTCCGTATATTTGTATCCGAAAAGTTCATCTGAAATTTCACCTGTTAAAATTACGCGGATATCTGTTTTTTCATGTATTGCCTTGCATACAAGATACATGCCCATGCCGGCGCGGATGGTAGTGATGTCATAGGTGCCGAGCAGATGTATAAGCTCATCAAGGCTTGATATGACATCATTTGGTGTCATGTATACTTCCGTGTGGTCGCTGCCTATATAATCGGCGACTTGCCTTGCATATTTCAGGTCAATAGCGTCGCCGCTCATGCCGATGGCGAAAGTTTTTATTGGTTTATCCGATTTTTTTGCTGCTATGGAGCATACAAGAGAGGAATCAAGACCTCCCGACAGAAGGAATCCGACCTTTGCGTCGGCAATAAGACGTTTTTCTACGCCGGCTATCAGCTTGTCGTGAATATTCCGGCAGGCGGTTTCCACATTATCGTTGCAGATGCTGTCTGTCTTGGCTATATCGCAGTAGCTTATAAACTTGCCGCCCTTGTAATAATGCCCCGGAGGGAAAGGCATTATTTTATCTGCTAATCCGACAAGGTTTTTCGGTTCGCTGGCAAATAAAATAGTGCCATTTTCATTATAACCGTAATATAGCGGACGAATACCTATGGGGTCTCTTGCTGCAATATATTCGTGCGTTCTGCCGTCGTAGATAATGCAGGCGAATTCTGCGTCCAGCATTGGGAACATATCCGTGTTGTACTCACGGTACATGGGCAGCAGTATTTCACAGTCGCTGTCGCTTTTAAAAATATAGCCTTTTTGTATCAGCATGTTTTTGTATTTTTTAAATCCGTATATTTCGCCGTTGCAGACAACATAGCTGCCGTCAAGCTCAAACGGCTGCATTCCGTGAGACGTGAGACCCATAATAGAAAGCCGGTGAAATCCGAGAAGCCCTTTTCCGGTGTCTATAATTCTGCTGTCATCGGGACCGCGTGAAATTGTGCGGTCAAAGCCTGTTTTAAATTCTTCCATATCAGTTCCGCTGCCGCAGCAGCCCATAACAGAACACATAGTAAATGCCTCCGTTGCATATCAGTTTTATTCTATTCGACGTCCTGCAGTGCGTCGTACCCTTCTTCACCGGTACGAACCTTTACGGCGTTTTCAACGTCGTATACAAAGAACTCAACGGAGAATACGATAGCTGTACCGCAGACAAGCCCTATCACGGCGGCACCTACCGGACTTACGGCGTCGCAACCTGCTGTAATGCCGACAAGCCCCGCAAGAGCTGCGTTGTATGTCATGGAGACGTCCGGCTTTTTATAGCGAATCCATGTTATTATCAGTGTGGTGCAGCACGCAACTGCCGCTGAGAGGTTAGTGTTAAAGAAAACTCTTCCTGCAGTTTCCATAAGCTCATCACTGTCCATTCCGACGGTTGATGCGCCGTTGAAGCCGAACCAGCAGAACCATAATATGAATACGTCGAGCGCGGCAAAGGTTATATTATGCCCTAAAATGGCACGCGGCTTTCCGTTTTTATCGTATTTTCCAATACGCGGACCGAGTATTGCAGCGCCTATTAGCACCCAAATGGTATTAACGGGACTGTAAATCATTAACAATCATCTTCTTTCTTTTATTTTACGCCGAATAAAAGGTCGGCATAGGTAGGAAACGGCCAATAGCTTTTTGCTGTCAGTGTCTCGGCTTCATCACACGGAATTCTAAGCTCGCTCATTTTAACAAGGACGGTGTCGCGAATCATTGCTGACTCTTCGCCGATATCTTTGGCGCTGTGCAGTGAAATCAGGACGTCTTCCAGTTCTCTGACTTTTCTGTCAATTCTGTCGGTTAATGCTGAAAGTTTTCTGACAAGACCTGTTTCAAAGCTGCATGCAAGTGTGCTGTCCAGTTCTTTTTTTGTAAGAGCTGACTTGGCGACGCTTGACGCATAAGCCTCAATGGCGGGGATAATTTGAGTTTTTGCCATTGCAGCCATAGTGTTGGCTTCGATGATAACTGTTTTGCAGTAGTTTTCCAGTGTGATTTCGTAACGCGATTTAATTTCCGCTTCGGAAAATACTCCGTGAGATGTAAGCATATCCACATTCTTTTTGTCGAGTATGTGGGGGATAGCGTCGGGAGTGGTGCGTAGGTTCATAAGACCGCGCTTTTCCGTTGCCTCTTTAATCCAGCTGTCGTCGTAGCCGTTACCGTTAAAGATAATGTGCTTGTGGTCTCTGATAGTTTTTCTTATCATCTCGTGCAGTGTTTTTTCAAAGTCTGCCGCTCCTTCTAATCGGTCTGCATAAATTTTTAGGCTTTCGGCAACAGCAGTATTGAGCATAATATTTGCGCATGCTATGCTGTTTGAGGAACCTAACATACGGAATTCGAATTTGTTTCCGGTAAAAGCGAAGGGTGAGGTTCTGTTGCGGTCGGTAGTGTCTCGATTGAATTTCGGCAGAACATCGACTCCAAGCTTCATTTGTGTTTTTTCTATTCCTTTGTACGGTGTGTCGGTTTCGATTGCTTCCAAAACGGCATTCAGCTCGTCTCCAAGGAATATGGAGACAACGGCAGGCGGTGCTTCGTTTGCACCCAAACGGTGGTCGTTGCCGGCGGTTGCAACCGATATTCTGAGTAAATCCTGATAATCGTCTACAGCCTTGATTACCGCGCACAAAAACAGCAGAAACTGCGCGTTTTCATAAGGTGTCTCGCCCGGTGACAGCAGATTCTGTCCGCTGTCGGTTGCAATAGACCAGTTATTGTGCTTGCCGCTTCCGTTGACACCGGCAAATGGCTTTTCGTGCAGCAGACAAACCAGTCCGTGCTTGGCGGCAACTTTTTGCATGATCTCCATTGTCAGTTGATTATGGTCGGTGGCGATATTTGTCGTGGTGTATATGGGTGCAAGCTCATGCTGTGCGGGTGCCACCTCATTGTGTTCTGTCTTTGCCAAAATTCCCAGCTTCCATAGCTCGCTGTTAAGCTCATTCATAAATGCCGCAACCCGAGGCTTTATTACGCCGAAATAGTGGTCGTCCATCTCCTGACCTTTCGGCGGTTTTGCGCCGAACAGAGTGCGTCCGGTAAAACGAAGATCGGGGCGACGCTCATACATTTCTTCAGGTATCAGAAAATATTCCTGTTCTGGTCCTACTGAAGAACGGACACATTTTGCATTTTCGTTTCCGAACAGTCTTAGAATGCGCAGAGCCTGTTTGTTCAGCGCTTCCATAGAGCGCAGCAGCGGTGTCTTTTTGTCCAAAGCGTGACCGTCATAAGAACAAAATGCTGTGGGAATACATAGGGTCTTGCCCTTTATAAAAGCGTATGAAGTTGGATCCCAAGCGGTATATCCTCTTGCTTCAAAGGTAGCCCGCAGACCTCCGCTCGGAAAAGATGACGCATCCGGCTCACCCTTTATAAGCTCCTTGCCGGAAAACTCCATAATAACTCCGCCGTCGGGAGAAGGGGATATAAAGCTGTCGTGTTTTTCGGCGGTTATACCGGTGAGCGGTTGGAACCAGTGCGTGTAATGAGTCGCGCCCTTGGTTACCGCCCAGTCTTTTATTGCTGCCGCCACTGCATTGGCAACACCGATGTCAAGCTCGGTGCCCTCATCTATGGTTTTCTTGAGTGAGGCGTATACTTTTGCGGATAAGGTCGCTTTCATCACTCTGTCGTCAAAAACCAAACTGCCGAAATAGTCCTTTACTGTTTCCATATTAGTAGCTCCTTTTTAAATGATATTTCCGGAAAAACAAAGAAAAGGCGCCCTTAATGCTAAAATACATTAAAGACGCCTTTGCCTTTTTATAATGTTGATGAAAATAAAATAACGCCTTTGAGTACTTGCACTCAAAGACGCCTTTGCCTTTATAATTTGCATTATACAACGCTGAAAATGATTTGTCAACCCCTTTTTTACAACTTTTTCTTGTTATTTGCTCTTGACAATTTGGGCTGACAGGCGTATAATATCTGAAAAATGAGCAAAGGCGTTCATTTTGGTTCAGATTTTTCTGTGCCGAAATGGGCGCTTTTCTTTTTTGTATTTTTCGGAAAGGAAATAACCGATATGAAAATTGAAGGTCAGATACGAATTCCGTCGGGCTGTGCCATTGCCGCCGTTATTTCAAGAGACGGCAGGAAAATGTCAGGTGAAGGAATATGCAATGCCATGAAGCCGATGCACGACCGTTCCAACGGACTGGGCGGCGGTTTTGCCGGCTACGGCATTTATCCCGAATACAAAGATTTTTATGCTCTGCATATGTTTTTTAACGAGCGTGCTGCAAGAAAGAATTGTGAAGCATTTTTAAAAGAACGCTTTGAAATCGTTAAATCGGAAATAATTCCGACGCGTAAAATCCCCGAAATTACCGACGAACCGATAATTTGGCGGTATTTTGTCGCGCCCCTGAATTCGGTTCTTTTAGCTTTGCAGCTTGACGAAAAAGAATTTGTAGCAAAAACCGTAATGAAAATCAATACCGAAATGAACGGTGCATATGTCTTTTCCAGCGGAAAAAATATGGGAACTTTCAAAGCTGTCGGCTTTCCGGAGGATGTCGGAGTATTTTATAAGTTAGAGCAATATGAGGGGTATTCTTGGACGGCGCACGGCCGATATCCGACAAACACTCCCGGTTGGTGGGGCGGTGCGCATCCTTTTTCTCTGCTTGATTGGTCTGTTGTCCATAACGGTGAAATATCATCATACGATGCCAACCGCCGGTTTATCGAAATGTTTGGTTATAAATGTACACTGCAAACCGATACGGAGGTTATAACCTATATAATGGACTATCTTATTCGTGTTCAGGGGCTTAGCCTTGACGAGGCGGCAGGCGTTATTGCCGCGCCGTTTTGGAGTAGTATAGCAGACAAAACCGATATTGAGAATAAAAATAAATATACATATCTGCGTACGATGTTTTCAAGCCTTTTAATTACCGGCCCTTTTTCAGTGGTTTTGGGCTATAACGGCGGGCTTATGGCGCTGAATGACCGTTTAAAGCTCCGTTCCATGGTAGTGGGAGAAAAGGATGATATGGTATTTATTGCAAGTGAAGAAGCGGCGATACGCGCAATGGAGCCAAATGCGGAGAATATCTGGGCACCGGCGGGCGGCGAGCCCGTAATTATTCAGGTGAAGGAAGGCGCAGCTATATGAGCATAGAATTTATTTATCCCGAGTTTGAGGTTGTTAGGAATGTGCAGCGCTGTACTGTCTGCCGCGCGTGCGAGCGTCAGTGTTCAAACGGGGTGCATGTATATAATGCCGAAAAGGGAATTATGTCGGCTGATGAGTCAAAGTGTGTCAACTGCCAGCGTTGTGTAGCGTTCTGTCCCGAGCATGCTTTGAAAATCATAAAAAGCGACTGCACTCTCAGAGAGAATGCCAACTGGAAAAGTGATACCGTTAACGAGATTTATAAGCAGGCCAACAGCGGCGGGGTGCTGTTATCATCAATGGGAAACCCCAAGCCGCTGCCGGTGTATTGGGATAAGCTGCTTATCAACGCGTCTCAGGTTACAAATCCGCCGATAGATCCGCTGCGTGAACCGATGGAAACACGTGTGTTTTTAGGTAAAAAGCCGGATAAGGTTGAAAGAGATGAAAACGGAAAATTAAAATGTGAACTTCCTCCGCAAATAGAGCTTTCCATGCCCGTTATGTTTTCTGCGATGAGTTATGGCTCCATAAGCTATAATGCCCATGCGGCGCTTGCCGGTGCAGCCTGCGAACTCGGTATTCTTTACAATACGGGAGAGGGA
The DNA here is from genome assembly GCA_902492505.1 of uncultured Eubacteriales bacterium. GTDB lineage: Bacteria > Bacillota > Clostridia > Oscillospirales > QAKW01 > RGIG9041. The sequence goes on along the minus strand of CABULU010000008.1, from coordinate 26,535 downwards.
GGTCTGCATGAGGATTTCTATTGCTACGGTAAAAACACCGTCGTTCAGGTCGCAAGCGGTCGTTTCGGAGTTCATGAGGATTATCTGAAGGCGGGTGCTGCAATAGAAATTAAAATGGGGCAGGGTGCAAAGCCCGGTATAGGGGGGCATCTGCCCGGAACGAAAATCATCGGTGATGTTTCACGCACACGTATGATTCCGGAGGGCTCTGACGCAATTTCGCCTGCGCCTCATCATGATATTTATTCCATTGAGGATTTAAGACAGTTGGTATTTTCTCTCAAGGAGGCAACCGAATATACAAAGCCGATAATTGTGAAAATTGCCGCCGTACATAATATCGCAGCCATTGCAAGCGGAATTGCCAGAAGCGGCGCGGATATTATCGCAATAGACGGTTTTCGCGGCGGTACCGGCGCGGCACCGACTCGTATACGTGATAATGTCGGTATTCCAATCGAGCTTGCGTTAGCCGCTGTTGACCGACGCCTGCGAGACGAAGGTATACGAAACAGTGTTTCCCTTATAGCTGGGGGATCTATACGCAGTGCTTCCGATGTTGTCAAGGCGATAGCACTTGGTGCCGATGCATGTTATATCGCCACTGCCGCCTTGCTTGCAATGGGTTGTCACCTTTGTCGCACATGTCAGAGCGGTAAATGTAACTGGGGCATTGCGACACAGCGCCCTGAACTTGTTAAAAGACTGAATCCTAATGTAGGCAGGCAGCGTCTTGTCAATTTGATGAATGGCTGGCGTCATGAAATAAAGGAAATGATGGGCGGTATGGGCATAAATTCCGTTGAGGCGCTGCGCGGCAACCGTCTTATGCTCCGCGGCATCGGCATGACGGACAGGGAGCTTGAAATACTCGGTATCTCACATGCGGGAGAATAAAAACAAATCGATAGCTGTTTTTTGTGAAAAATCATAGAAAAAAATTCGGAGGTGTGCTATAATATGAAATATGATACTGATCTGATTGATGCAGAAAATCTTGATTACAGACAGCTCAATGACCGTCTGCGTAAAATACGCGGCGATTGTGTTGTCACCGGTTGCTGCGGTCAGCGTTTTATTGCCGCCGGTATGTCGGGTAAAAATATTACCATAAATGGTATTGCGGGCAATGCGCTTGGTGCGTATCTAAACGGGGCGTCTTTAACAGTTAAAGCCAATGCGCAGGACGCTGTCGGCGATACTATGAACGACGGTAGAATAATTGTTTACGGAGATATCGGGGATGCAGCGGGGTATGCTATGCGCGGCGGCAGAATTTATGTCAAGGGAAATGCAGGCTATCGTGCCGGAATTCATATGAAGGCGTATGAGAATAAGATCCCTGTTATGGTGGTCGGCGGCACTGCGAGCAGCTTTCTCGGAGAATATCAGGCGGGTGGAGTAATAGTTGTTCTCGGTCTTGAAGCCGAAAACAAAAAAATTGTCGGCTTTTTCCCCTGTACCGGTATGCACGGAGGCAAGATGTTTCTTCGCTCGGAATGTGAGGACATAAGATTTCCGAGTCAGGTTACCGCTTGTCGGGCGGGCGCCGGTGATATGGAGGAACTGAGGGCATATATCTTAGAATATTGTGAGCTGTTCGGATATGATATCGATAAAATTTTGTCCGCTCCGTTTACCGTAGTTACGCCCGACAGTAAAAATCCGTATAAACAGATGTATGTCGCAAACTGAAAGAAAGCAGGTAATTATGTTATGAAGTATTCGAAGGATGAGGTAATGCAGTATGTCAGGGAGGAAGATGTAAAGTTTATCCGCCTTGCATTTTGCGATGTATTCGGCAAGCAAAAAAATATATCGATAATGCCGCAGGAGCTTCCACGCGCCTTTGAATACGGCATTGCTTTCGACGCTTCGGCAATAGCCGGTTTTGGCGATGAAAGCCGCTGTGATCTCCTGCTTCATCCCGATGCCGAAACTCTGATGCAGCTTCCGTGGAGACCTGAACATGGTAAAGTTGTGCGTATGTTTACTCATATCACATATCCCGACGGTACTCCGTTTGAGTGCGATACAAGAAGTCTTCTTAAAAAAGCTGCAGCCGATGCTGAAAAAGCCGGTTATGTCTTTGCATTCGGTGCGGAACAGGAGTTTTATCTGTTTAATCTTGATGAAAACGGCAAGCCCACAAAAACTCCCTATGATGAAGCGGGGTATATGGATATTGCTCCGGAGGATCGCGGTGAAAATATACGGCGTGAAATATGTCTTACTTTTGAGCAAATGGGCATTCGTCCCGAAAGCTCTCATCATGAGGAAGGGCCGGGACAGAATGAAATCGATTTTCGTTATTCCGATGCGCTCACTGCCGCCGATAATGCAATGACTTTTCAAACAATTGTTAAAACCGTTGCGCGTCGTAACGGACTGTATGCAGATTTTACGGCTAAGCCGCTTGAAAATAAACCGGGGAACGGATTCCATATCAATATGTCGGTCAAGGCTGCGGACGGTTCTGAAAATCTTTGCTATATGATTGCGGGTATTTTGAATAAGGCGGAAGATATGACCGCGTTTCTCAACCCGACCGAAAATTCCTATAAGCGTTTTGGGAAATGCAAGGCACCCGGATACATTTCCTGGTCGGATGAAAACCGTTCTCAGCTTGTGCGAATTCCCGCAGCAGTCGGTGAGTATCGGCGTGCGGAGCTTCGTTCGCCCGATCCAACTGCAAATCCGTATCTTGCGTTTACTCTGATGATTTATGCGGGACTTTACGGTATTCAGAATAAACTTAGTTTGCCAGAACCTGCAAATATTAATTTATATAAAGCGGACGCTCGGACTCTTACAAAATTCAGAAAGCTGCCGTACGATTTGCAAACAGCATGTAGAATTGCATCGGAAAGCGAATTTATAAGGACGCATGTTCCGGCGTCTGTTTTGGATATCTATTGTAATAAATAATTCTGACTTAAATTAGGGGAGGGGTGCAGGATGAGTCTTCGGGAACGTGTTTACAGCGTTCTTATAGTTTCTGCTGCAAAGAATTTTAATTTAGCACTCTTTAACCTGCTCCCGGAATCAAAGTACGCTCCCGTTACCGTCGTCTCAGGTATCAGCTCTGCCAAAAGAGCTTTTGCCGAGCGGGATTATGATTTTGTAATTATTAATTCCCCTCTGCCCGATGATACAGGAGCGCTATTTGCAATTGATGCATGTAATACAAAGTCAACGGTAGTATTGCTTATTGTGCGCAGTGAGCTGCATGCAGAAATTTACGATAAGGTTGCCGAGTACGGCGTGTTTACATTGCCTAAGCCTACGTCAAAGCCTATGCTTGCAATTGCTCTTGGCTGGATGTCAAGTGCAAGGGAGCGTTTACGCAGGACTGAAAAGAAAACGCTGTCGATTGAAGAAAAAATGGAGGAAATCCGTATTGTAAACCGTGCAAAATGGCTGCTTATCAGTGAAATTAAAATGGATGAGCCGCAGGCTCACCGATACATAGAAAAGCAGGCGATGGATCGCTGTATTTCAAAGCGTGATGTTGCTGAGGAAATTATAAAAACCTATTCATAAGGGGGATGCTCAGCCGCACGGCGAACATCCCCCCCTTTTGTACTTTATTTTCTGTTGTTTTTATTGTCATTTTTATTTCCGAAGCAGTCGCAGTGGCCTTGGCACTGCTTGGAATAAGGACATCCGATACAGACAGCACCACGTTTTTTTGATTTGTAAAGATACCATATGATACTGCCTGTGATGCATAACAGAACTAAGATAATAATAATGTTTTCCATAATCTTATAATGTAATTATTTACTCGTTACGAAAGCTCTTTGCTCGGTATTGCTTAAAGCATATTCAGTTTTGAGCTTTTTGTTTGTATTTCTTATAAGCATGATAATGACCAAAACCATTGCCGCAACAGCTGCCAGTCCTCCGATGGCGGCGCCGGCGTTCAGCGTTGCAGGGTCGGTCATAAGAGTGCCTACGGTATATACAAGATAACCGATTGTATATCCGACTGAAAGCTGGAGTCCTATGCCGCCCCAAAGCCATTTGGCGCTTTTTATTTCGGAATTCATGGCTCCGATTGCCGCAAAACAGGGAGGCGTATAAAGGTTAAACATAAGATATGCCAGCGCCGCGACCTTTGTTATGGCTATTATTCCGGCAACCTCGGCTCCCGCTCCTTCCATTAGCGCGAGCTCATCGGTGTCAATGAAATTCTCCAGCCCGACAAAACAGACGGCGAGCGTGCCGACAACATTTTCTTTTGCGATAAATCCGGTGACTGCCGCAGCCGCCAGCTGCCAGCTGAGTATACCGACGATTGGCACGAGCAGATAGGCAAACGGCGTTGCTATCGACGCTAAAATTGAAGCGTCTGCTGTTTGTGCAACCTGAAATTTCCAGGTGAATGTCTGCATAATCTGGACTGCCGTGTTACACAGCAAAATTATAGTCGCAGCTTTCACTATGTACGCTTTACCGCGGGCGCACATTGATTTGAAAGCTCCCCAGAGAGATGGCGCTTTATATTCGGGCAGTTCGATAATGAAGAATGATTTTCTTGCCTTGTATCCTGCAATCTTGTTGACAAGAAGCGCACCAAAAAATATGAGAACTATGCCGGTGAAGTACATGACTGCGCTCACCCAGCCCGAATTGTCAAAAAATGCGCCCGCAAAAAGCGAAATAACCGGTATTTTTGCACCGCAAGGCATAAAAGGAGTCAGCATTGCAGTGGCCCTGCGTTCGCGCTCATTGCGTATTGTTCGGCTGGCCATAACTCCGGGTACGGCACAGCCTATTCCGATAACAAAAGGTATGACAGATTTACCTGAAAGACCGACCTTTTTAAATATAGGATCGAGAACAACCGCAACTCTTGACATATAACCGCAGTCTTCAAGCAGTGCTATCAGAAAATACATGACCATGACAAGAGGCAAAAATCCGACAACCGCAGATACACCGCCTATTATACCGTCAATTAACAAAGCCTGGAGCAGAGGGTTCGCATTTTCTAAAAGTCCGCCAGCCCAGCCCTTAAATGCTTCCAGCCAGCCGACAAGCAGATCTGCTATCGGCGTTCCTACCCAAACCTGAGAAATCTGAAAGACAAGAAACATTACAACAGCGAAAATCGGAATACCAAGCCATTTATTTGTCAAAACGGCGTCGATTTTATCGTCTGTATTTCTTTCTTTTGTCATTATTCTGCGGGTTTCTACCTCTTTCACAATTATGTTTACAAACTCAAAGCGTCTGCGGTCTGCGGCTTCGACTTCTTTTTTGTCTGTAAGGTCAATTTCTCCCTGTATATAAGGAGCCGTTTGTTCGGTGCCGTAAAGCGCCGCAGCGGCTTCTATAACCGCTTTTAGTCCTTTTGATGAGGTGGAAACCGTGCTTATAACGGGACATCCTAATTTCTCGGAAAGATGCTCGGTATCGATTTTTGTCTGCTTTTTCTCGTTTATATCGCTTTTGTTCAGCGCTACAACAACCGGAATTCCAAGCTCCAAAAGCTGCGTTGTAAAAAATAAACTTCTGCTGAGATTTGTGGCGTCGACGATATTAATAATGACGTCGGGATTTTCCTTTTTAACGTATGAGCTTGTTATACTCTCCTCGCTTGTGAACGGCGACATTGAATATGCGCCGGGAAGATCCACGGCAATCAGCTGCTTGTCACCCTCATAGTACGTCTTTTTTATTGGGTGCTCTTTTTTGTCTACGGTAACTCCTGCCCAGTTGCCGACCTTTTCGTTTCGGCCCGTAATGGCGTTGTACATTGTGGTCTTGCCGGAATTGGGGTTGCCTGCCAGGGCAATTCTCATTAATATTTCCTCCTTTATTTATTAACTTTATATTTAATCCTTTCGGATAAAGTTATATCGCCGTGAGTTAGCTATCGCTAACTCTATCCCGAAACTAACTGCTTAATTTGAGGCTAATCTGCTGATTTATATGATGATGGCTTCTGCCAACTGATTATCTATGTTATATCTTCCGTCTTTTATGGAAACAACGCATCCGCCCTGTAAATGTGCAATTACTGTAATCTTTTCGCCTGTATAACATCCCAGCGAGAACAAAAAGGCATTTAACTCTTCATCATCGGTTATGATTTCACGGATTATGTATTCTTTGCCTGCGACAGCTTTTTTTAAATTCATATTAATCACCGTTGTTAATTATCAGATATCAATTAGCAGATGCTAACCAATGTTCGTAAAAATTAGTTAGCACTTGCTAACCGATAATTATTATAATTGCCCTAAGATTATTTGTCAAGACATTTTGATGATTTTTTCAAATTTTGCAAATATTGATTTTTTTTATAAATTGTGTTATCATATTTAAGAAATGCTTGTACTAAATATATAATCATAGGGAGACATAAGTATGTCTATAAATGAATCAGGAGAAATGTATCTTGAAACTATATATATTTTATGCAGGTCGAAGGCGTCTGTTCGTTCAATCGACGTTGCGGAATATATGAATTATACAAAGCCGAGTATCAGCCGTGGTGTAGGATTGCTAAGAAAGAGAGGGCTTATAACCGTTGATAAGGACGGGTTTATCAATTTAACCGAGGAGGGCACTGCGCTTGCTTGTAAGATTTACGAGCGCCACACGGTGCTGACCGATGTACTCAGGACTTTGGGTGTTGATGAAAAAACCGCTGCGGATGACGCCTGTAAAATAGAACATGTAATAAGTGATGCATCCTTTGATGCAATAAAAAGGCATATTGAAAGAAAATAAAGCCGTGTTGAATAATTTAGGAGGGTAGCCATGAAAAAAATGCTTAAGCCTGTAAAATTTATATCCGCGATGCTGTCTGTTTTAATGTCATTGTCACTCCTGTCCGTGTTTTCCGTCGGTGCGCTTGAATATAGCGGGACGGAAGCCGAGGCGTTAAATTCACAGTATAATTTTCCTGTGATATTTATTGACACCGACAATGGCGCGCCGATTGTGGATAAGACAAACTATGTCGGCTGTACTGTCAGGATTGACAATACTTCTTCTCAGTATCTTCTTGATGATACAGTCGGCGGAATTCGCTACCGCGGTAATTCAACGCTGCAATATGCAGATAAGAAAGCGTACAGAATTAAATTTGATAAAAAGCAGGACCTTTTCGGTATGGGTAAGGCAAAAAGCTGGGTTTTGCTTGCCAATGCGTTTGATAAAACGATGGTTCGAAATGCTCTTGCTTTTGAAATTGCAAGGGAGCTCGGTTTGGAATTTACCTCGGAGTACAGATTTGTAAATGTGTTTTTAAACGGAGAAAATCTTGGTTTGTATCTCCTTTGTGAGCAGACGCAGACCGGTGAAACTCGTGTTGATATCGAGGAGGATGAAACCGGCAGGATCGATACAGGATATCTCATTGAGTTTGTCGGCAACGGCGATACAAATGAAGATGCCTATTTCGATGTTGTTGATGTTGACCCGTCTCTGTTTCCGGAAGGGGTTACGCTAAACTGGCGCAAAAATGTAATGAAGTTTATCATCAAAACACCTGAAAAGGAGTTTTGCACGCCTTCACAGATAGATTTTATTTCGGAATACTGCAATAGCTTTAACAAGGCAATATTGACTCACGATTGGGATACTTTTGACAGACTTTGTGATGTTGATTCGTTTGTTAAGTTCTTTATTGTAAATACTGTCATGAACAACGGTGACGGCGGTTATCAGATATATTTCTATAAAAAGGAAAACGGCGGAAAGGTTTTTGCCGGGCCCGTCTGGGATTTTGACCAAAGTGCGGCTGCATCAACGCAATGTACAAACGGATATTCAAAATGGTATTACGGTTCGCAAAATCCATGGTTTGATTCTTTTGTCGCAAGGGATCGGTTTATGGAACTTGCTCGTGAATGTTACGGTGAACACATTGATAATATAAAGAAAATAATCGATTATTATACAGTGAGCTTTTATCCGGAAAATGAGTTTGATTTTAATGCAAACGATAGGGTTTGGAACAGTCTTGAAAACGATTATTGGCGTATTACCTCGCAGATATCTGCTCTGAAAACGTTTGAAGATAATTTTGAGCATTTGTCAGAATGGTTTGAAAACAGAATTCTGTGGCTTGATGCGAATTTTCATGATTTGGGAGAGTATGTTTTTGACGATAATTCCACATGCGTAAGTGATGCTACCGAGAGTGCAAAATGCCGTAACTGTGATTATGTCAGCGTTCGGAAAATAAAGAATACTGTGGATGCGTCAAAGCATTCGTTCACCGATTATATTTATAATAACGACGCTACATGCATAAATGACGGAACCATGACACGTACATGCAGGCTGTGCTCAATGACGGAAACTATTGCCGATCCTCAGCATAAGGCTGACGATAAGCATACATTAGGCGAATATGTCTACAATAATGATGCAACCGTACAATCGGACGGCACAAAGAGTGCTGTATGTAGAGTTTGCGGCTATATTGACACTGTTATTGCCCAAGGGACAAAGCTGCCGTATGTAGAGATGCGGGATACCTCGAAGGTATTTACCGATATAAAGTCAGACTCTTGGTATAAACCGTATATAGATTATGCGTATTCGTACGGTTTGCTCAGAGGTATGACAGATACTGAATTTGAACCTTCAACCACTCTGTCAAGAGCGATGTTTGTGACGGTTATTGCAAGAATTGCCGGTGTTGATACAGCTTCCCGTACTGAGCCTTCTCCGTTCACTGATGTTGAAGATGGGCGTTATTATACTGCTGCTGTCGGATGGGCAGCACAAAACGGTATAGTAAACGGCGTTACGGAAAATACCTTTGAGCCTGCAAGTGATATTACTCGCGAACAGCTGTGTGCTGTTCTTGTACGCTACGCCGACTTTGCGGGCGTTATGCTGAAAAACGACGGTGAGTCTCTGTTGTTTGACGATGACAGTATGCTTCACGACTATGCAAGAGAAGCGGTATATGCGTGCCGTGCTGCCGGCATTGTCGGAGGTACCAAGACCAATGAAGGCGTCTTGTTTAATCCAAGAGACGGCGCAACGCGTGCTGAGGCGTCAAAAATACTCGGCATTTTTCATGATGACTATATTGAAATCAAAAAATGAAATTTTAAACTGCACTGCCGTACTTTTACAAAAGTACGGCAGTGTTTTTTGAAAAAATATTAATTTTCTCCACTTGACAAAGCGATATGTTTATAATATACTTGAATCAAAGTTAGCTCGTTTCTTGTTTGACGGTCGTGTGAATACATGACCTTTGTTTGAGTGCGCAAACTCAATAAACAGGAAGGGAGTTTTTTTCTTATGTTTGATACGGTTTCTCTCGGAGAGCTTCTCATTGACTTCACACCGCGCGGACTCAGCGAGCAGGGCAGCTATGTTTTTGAGGCAAACTCCGGCGGCGCGCCCTGCAATGTATTGGCGGCTATGACACAGCTGGGCAAATCAACCGCGTTTATCGGTAAGGTGGGCGACGATACTTTCGGGCACTTTCTTTGCAGTACTCTAAAGCGCCTGAACATCAATACTGATAGTCTTTATTTTTCCAAAGACAGCTTTACAACTCTTGCTTTTGTTACGATAGATGAGACGGGTAACAGAGAGTTTTCATTTAACCGTAATAAGAGTGCTGATGTTATGCTTGCTCCTGAGGAAGTTAACTCTGAGCTGATAAAAAAGTCAAGAATTTTTCATTGCGGCACTTTGTCGCTGACGGACAGCCCTTCAAGGGAGGCGACATTGCGGGCACTTGATATTGCCAAGGAAAACGGCGTTTTGATTTCTGTTGACCCGAATCTCAGGGAACCGCTGTGGAAAAACCTTGATGATGCAAGGCGGTCGATAAAGCTTGTTCTCGGATATGCCGATATAATAAAAATATCGGATTACGAGCTTGAATTTCTATACGGTATCAAGGATATTAAGCAGTCGGCGCGTATGCTTTGGAATGAGTACAAACCGAAAATTCTGTTTGTTACCTGCGGCAGGGACGGCGCATATCTTCTGAAGGATGATATTTTTCTGCATCATCCGTGCTTTGACGTTAAAACAATTGATACTACGGGAGCCGGCGATTGTTTTTGCGGTGCGGCGCTGAGCTGCATGCTAAATAAACAGCTGAATTTTGCCGGCTTAGATGTGCAGGCATGCAGCTATATCCTTAAATTTGCGAGTGCCGCGGCAAGCCTTGCAACGACAAAACGCGGAGCAATCGCATCTATGCCGGATACAGAAGATATTATGAAGCTCATGAACGGAAAGATGTAGCAGATGTATCGAAGCGAAACACATTTAATATGATTACTGTCTGTTTGGAGGTTTTTTCGTGCCGGTAACTATAAATGATATTGCAAGACTGGCGGGTACGTCAGGGGCCACCGTTTCTCATGTTATAAATAAAACAAGGTATGTAAGCCCGGAGCTGGAAAAGCGTGTGCTCGATGCTATGGAGCAGACGGGATACAGTAAAAAGGTGGCAGAAAAGCAGAATAAAATGATGATGGGCAACTGCTCGGTTGTTGCGTTTGTTGTTCCGAATGTCAGCTCATCGGTTTATGCGTTTTTGGCGGCGCATCTTAATGATTATCTTACGGAAAAGGGGTATATGTTAGCCACATATATAACAGGCGAGGATAAAGTGCTTGAGCAGCATATCCTTTCAAGCCTTATATCAAATAAGCGTATCGGCGGGATAATTCTTGCCCCGTCTGCCGAGCAGGCGTCAAGCTATTCAAAGCTTCTGCGCTCACGCATACCTTTTGTCTGCCTCGGAAGAACTTTTGTGGGTGCAGAGGCGGACAGCGTAACGGCTGAAAACAGGCAGGCGGCTTACAGGGGTACAATGCACCTTTTGAAACAGGGCCACACCGATATTGCGCTGCTTGTGGAAGACGGCTCACAATCGGGAATGGAGGAGCGGCTTGAGGGCTATAAGTCGGCGCTTGCCGAGCGCGGTGTTCGTTTAGACCCAAAACTTATTATACGCATTGACAATAAGGACATCGGAAACGCCGGCAAACGTATTATATACCGCGCTTATGAGGAGCGCCATCCAAGTGCGTTTATTGCGGCGGGTAATAAGCTGACGCATCTTTTGCTTCAGACGCTGGGTGACGGCGGCATTGACTATCCCGATGATGTGTCCATTGTCGGATTCGGGGACGAGGGCTGGTGCGAAATTGTTTCGCCTCCGCTTACGTCTCTTGAGCAGGACACAGAAAAAATGGCGTATTTTGCGGCGCAGCGTCTTCTGTATATAATGAAGAACGGTGACAGCGGTGAAAAACAGCATATCCGTGTGCCTGTGGAGCTTGTTGTAAGAAAGTCCACTCAGATGATAGGCTTGGGACCGTTTGGCGAACGCGCAACAGATCCGCATGAAATAACTCTTACCAACGATGAGCGTCAAAGACTCAGAAAGGGAAATTTTAAAGTCGGCATTTCTTTTCATTACGGCGGCACCGCGTGGACGCGCCTGCATGAAAAGGCAATACGTGATACTTTGGAGAATTTCGGCGTTTCCGTTATATCCGTTATGGACGCGGGATTTGACCCGGCGCTGCAGGTTACGCAGTTAAAGGCGATAAGTATGCAGCAGCCCGACCTGATTGTGGCTATACCTACAAATGACAATGCTACCGCCAGGGAATTCAAAGAACTGTCTCAAAAAACGAGGCTTGTTTTTATGAGCAATATACCGTTCGGTTTTTCGCGCGATGATTATGTCGCCTGCGTTTCGGTGAATGAACGTGAGAACGGTTATAATGCAGGCTTTATGATGGGTGAGTATTTTAAAGGCTGTGAGCATGTTCATGCAGGCTTTATTCAGCATGGAATTGCATTTTACGGAACTCATCTTCGTGATATGGTGGCGGTACAGACGGTCAGAGAACAATACTCTAATATTGAAGTGACGGATATTGCAAAATTTAACGATATCTCCGACGCGTATTTTGTATGCAAAGACATGCTCAGAGCGCATCCCGAGATAACTGCGATGTATGTTTCCTGGGAGCGACCGGCGCTGGAGGTCATCCGCGCTTTGGATGAGCTGGACAGAAAAGATATATCTGTTTTTACCTGCGACCTTGATTATAATATTGCAATGTATATGGCAAAGGGAGAATATGTCCGCGGAATAAGCTCGCAGCAGCCGTATAAACAGGGTGAAGCGGTTGCGGTTGTTGTGGCGAAAGCGCTTGCAAACGGCAGCATAGGTGAACAGCATAAATATATCGGAGTTGCGCCATACAGAATTACGGCTTCGCTCTTGCCGCGCGCGTGGAAAGAAATTATGTCGGAGCCGCTGCCTTCAGAGATTGAAAGCCATCTTTCTGAGTAAAGTCTGTTATGTAAAACTGAGTTTGCGTATTATTTAAATTATAACAGTCGAACTTTATTGTTCGGCTGTTATTTTGTTATTTTTACGTAAAATCGTTTGCCTTTAATGTATGATTGTAATAAAAACAGAACTTCATTTTAAGCAAAAAGTAGAATATGGTAATAATATATTGACAATCGACATATCTTGATATATAATTTGCGTAACGAAGCGAGAAACGAGCTAAGCTTCATAACCTTTACATCTTAAATGTTACGTAAAACAACACCAAAGAATAATATTTACGCAAATATAACATTTAAGAAAACAAAATTAATAAACGGAGGAAAAAACATGAAGTTCAGAAGAATTATCGCACTTTCACTTTCGCTTATTCTTGGAGTATCTTTACTTACAGGATGTAGCAGCAACACTGCTGAAAACGGCGGGAACGGTGACGGCGACACCTATAAATTCGCTTTTCTGCCCAACACGCAGAACAACACTTTCCAGATTGCAATGAACGACACACTTAAAAAGCTGTGTGAGGAAAAGGGTTACAGCTACACATGTCTTGACCCGGATTATGACCTGAATAAGCAGCTCGGTCAGATGTCCGACGCGGCGAACAAGGATTATGATGCGGTTTTTGTAATTCCCGTTGATTCGCAGGGTATTCGTCAGGGACTCCAGGCGTTCAAGGATGCAGGTATTCCGGTGTTTAACGTTGACACGGCTGTCAGCGACGAAGATCGCGACCTTGTAGAAACGCTTGTTGCGACAGACTGTGTTATGGCGGGCGAGCTTGTCGGAAAACAGATGGCCGAGGATTATCCCGACGGCGCAAAGATTGCAATACTTGACTTCCCGTCAAACGAGAGCTGTCTTGACCGTGTTGAGGGCTTTCTCAAGGGACTTGGAGAAAATAAAGATAAATTTGAAATAGTTGCGCAGCAGGACGGCAAAGCTGCTCTTGAAGATTCGCTCTCTATCGCAGAGGATATTCTCCAGAAAAATCCCGAGCTTGACGCTTTCTTCTGCATTAACGACCCGTCGTCACTTGGAGCTGCGGCGGCTATAAAGGGTGTCGGTAAAACAGGAGAAATAGGTGTGTACAGTATCGACGCATCACCCGACGGTAAACAGGCACTTATTGACGGAGAGTTTACGGCTGTTGCCGCACAGGATCCCGGACAGATTGCCGAAAAAGCATTTGAGCTTGCCGAAACTTATTTGTCCGGCGGCACAATTGAAGATGAATATTACCTTGCTTCCATGCTCGTTACGCTTGATATGGCTAAGGAGACAAAGGACAGCTGGCAGTAAATTGTTAGACGTCCGGTCGAGCCTATAGGCAGTCGGTCCGGATGTGAAATGTCCGGGAACTTATGGAGAAATACCGAAAGTTCCCGGAAATTTTTAAATAAGGGAGCGGATCGCTTTGAGTCATACAGTATTACGTATGGAGGGCATTGATAAGTCGTTTTCCGGTACACACGCATTGAAAAATATAAATTTTGAGCTTGAACTCGGTGAGGTACACGCGCTGCTTGGAGAAAACGGCGCAGGGAAATCGACGCTTATCAAAGTCCTCGGAGGAATCCATCAGCCCGACGCGGGCAGTATATTCATAAACGATGAAAAAGTAAATATACGTGGTGTAAACGAAGCACGTAAATACGGCATCGGTATTATACATCAGGAAATTGTGCTTGTTCCGTACCTGACTGTTGCTCAGAATATATTTTTAGGGCATGAGCCGGTGCATGCTGGCATTGTGGACAGCAAGACGATTAATGCCCGTGCGCAGGAAATGGTGGCAAAGCTCGGACTTGATATTGACGTCACAACGCCCCTTGAAAAATTGACGATAGCGCAGCAACAGATGGTAGAAATTGTAAAGGCAAGCTCGTTTAACGTAAAAATACTCGTTATGGATGAGCCGACGTCCTCTTTGTCCGACGAGGAGGTTGAAAAGCTGTTTGAAACTATCGAAAAGCTTAAAAAACAGAACGTCAGCATCATTTATATTTCCCACAGAATGGAGGAGTTATTTCGCATTTCCGACAGAATAACCGTTATTAGGGACGGCACATACGTGGGAACGAAAAAAACAAGTGACACAAATGCCTCCGAACTTGTGTCGATGATGGTCGGCAGAACTCTTGAGAGCTTTTATGTCAGGACTTATAATGAGCTTTCTGATAAGGTTCTTTCAGTTCGGAATCTTAGCCGTAAGGGTGAGTTTGAAGATGTGAGCTTTGATGTTCATAAGGGAGAAATTCTCGGCTTTTCAGGACTTGTCGGAGCGGGGCGCAGCGAGATAATGCAGGCTATTTTCGGAGCTCGACCGTTGGACGACGGTGAAATTATACTCGGCGGAAAAACCGTCAGGTTTAAAAACCCTATGCAGGCAATAAAAGCGGGTATATCTCTTGTTCCCGAAGACCGCAAAAACGAAGGTCTTGTGCTGATGAACAGTGTAAGCTATAATATAAAACTTGCGTCGCTTCACTTTATTATGAACGGTATTGCGGAAAGCCGCAAAAAAATATCCGCTATGGTGAGTGATTATATGCAGCGGCTCCATATAAAAGCAGCGTCTCCGGAGATTGAGGTATCTTCGCTCAGCGGCGGAAATCAGCAAAAGGTGGTGCTGGCAAAGTGGCTTGCGGCACGTCCTGATGTTCTAATTCTCGATGAGCCGACCCGTGGCGTTGACGTCGGTGCAAAACAGGAAATTTACTCAATTATAAACGACCTTGCGGCAAACGGAATGGCTATAATTATGGTGTCGTCCGACCTGCCTGAGATTATTAATATGTGTGACAATGTGTGCGTTGTTCGCAGCGGCAGAATTGTCGCAAAGCTCCCGCGTAATGAGATTACACAGGAGAAAGTTATGTATTATGCAACCGGAGGTAATGAACAATGAGTAAGAAAAATACTTTTGCAAAGCTGAAAGAGCTGCCGGTTATCGGCATGCTGTTCAGCAATATAGGGATACTTTCAGTCCTTTTAATTATATGTGCAGCTCTTGCTATTGCCGAGCCGAAAAGCTTTCTGTCATCAAGTAACATTTTATCGGTGCTCAGACAGATATCTAATAATATGTACATAGCTTTAGGCATGACGCTTGTAATTATTATCAGCGGTATTGACCTGTCGGTTGGCTCGGTCGTATGCCTTTCCGGTACAATCACGGTGGGACTTATTACTCTCAGCGGCTATCCTATTTGGCTTGCGATAATTATCGGTATACTGTTGGGCGCACTGTGCGGATTTTGCAGCGGAACTATTATAGCTCAGTTTAAGGTCCCGGCTTTTATTGTAACAATGGCAATGATGAATATAGCCAGAGGCGCTGCAAATGTTTACAGCGGTGCGCGCAGCATGCGCATAACAGATAAGGTTTTTGAAACCATCGGCATGGGCAAGCTGTTTGGTATTCCGCTTCCTATCATTTACATGGTTATTTTGATTGCGATTGTGTCGTTTGTGCTAAATAAAACAAAATTCGGCACCTATATCTATGCTATCGGCGGCAACCGCGAATCTGCCAGACTTTCCGGCGTTCCGATTAAAAAGGTTGAAATTGCGGTATATACAATAGCGGGTCTGCTCGCAGCATTCGCAGGCGTTGTTCTTGCGTCACGCATGTATTCTGCGCAGCCGTCTGTCGGTGAAGGCTTTGAACTGGACGCTATCGCGGCGTGCGTACTTGGCGGCGTTTCTATGTCCGGAGGTAAGGGTCGTATTTCCGGAACGGTGCTTGGCGCTATGGTAATCGGAATTATTTCTAACGGACTTAATCTTCTGGATGTCAACTCGTTCTGGCAGCTTATAGTAAAGGGAATTATCATACTCATAGCTGTTCTTATCGACACTCAGAAGAGCAGCGACAGCGCTCTTAAAAAGCTTTTTGGCTCTGTTAAAAGACTGAGCGGCAAAAAGAATGCTGCGTAATTACCTATTGTAGGAGGACTGTAAAATGAAAATTTATCGCAAACCTGATTTTGCAGATTCGACGGGAGATGCAATTCCGTTTTATCATAACGGAAAGTATCATTTGTTTACGCTTACTCCGCCCAAGGGTACAACGGTTTATCCCGCAAGACTTCGCACTACATGGGAGCATGCGGTATCGGATGACCTTATAAATTGGGAGCAGTTGCCGACCGCGCTGTATCCGTCCGATGATGAAACAGCACCGGATGCTTCGGGAATATGGACTGGTTCGGTCATTTACGGTGAAGGTAAATATCATGCCTTTTATACTGGCTACAGCTTAAAGGTCAGGTATCAGCAAACCATTTGTCATGCTTACAGTGATGACGGAGTGAAATGGCAAAAAGATGAAAATAATCCCGTAATTATCCCCAAAACAGATGAGTATGAACCGCTTGATTGGCGTGACCCGTATGTTTTTTATAACGAGGATGACAAGTGTTACTGGATTTTGATTTCTGCGCGAAAGACGCAGGGCGCACCTAACCGCCGAGGTTGTGTGGTACTTTATCGCTCGCATGACCTTAAAAACTGGGAGTATTATGGTCCGCTTTATTCACCTGGACATACCAACTGTCCGGAGTGTCCTGAAATGTATAAAATCGGTGATACGTGGTATTTGTCCTATTCGCGTTTTTCGGAATATGTAAACACTATATACCGTGTTTCAAAATCTCCTTTCGGTCCATGGCGGACGCCTAAAAATGACGGTATCGGCGGCAGGCGTTTTTACGCTGCTAAATCAATGGCAAATAATGACGGCAGACGCTTTTATTTCGGTTGGGCACATGACAGGGCGGACAGGAGCGATTACGGTGAATGGTATTGGGGCGGTGCATTTTGCGCTGCGCATGAGATTATTGCTAACGACGGAGAACTGAACGTAAAGCTGCCGCATGAATATGATGAGGCAATAAGTGTACCCGTAAAGTGGAATTTTATTCCTCAAAGCGGTGATATTTCGGAAAAAGACGGGAAAATCACGGTAAATTCGGTGGCGACAAACGCTTACGGTTTTTTTGATATAAACGAACCGTCGTTTATGTTCAGCTGCAATATAATGCCCGATGACTGCCGCGATTATTTCGGTTTGCTGGTAAAATCGGATAAAAATGCAGAAACCTGCTGTATTTTGCAGTTTGATATGTCGGCACAGCGCGTTTCACTGAACAGCCTGCCTATGGCGGTAGATCCGTTTTGGCAGCAGTCATGTCAGGCTATACCAAAGCCGACTGACCCGGGACCTGACGGTGTGCGCGTCGCGGAGCATCCGCTGTCTTTTAAAAACGGAGATACAATCGGAGTTAAAATTCTGATTGATAATGATATGATAGAAGTATTTATCGATGAGAAAGTAGCTTTTACTTATCGCATTTACAGAAGCTGCGATTATCAGCTTGGTATTATCGTTCAGGACGGTAATGCTAAAATTTCCGATATCCGCGTGACAAAATGACAAATACAGATTTAAAAATAAAAACCCCCGGCTTTAAGCCGGGGGTTAATTATCAGCTGTCGAGATAGAATTTAACTATTATTCTGAGCAGCTCATCACGATCAAGCTTTCGGATAAGCGCTCTTGCATTATTATGATTTGTAATGTAGGTTGGGTCTTCAGACAAAATATAACCTACAATCTGATTCAGCGGATTGTAGCCTTTTTCTTTCAGTGCGTCATAGACGGCTGTAAGAATTTCTTTTGTCTGAAGCTCATTTTCTCTTCTGACGCTGTATTGAATGGTGTTATTCTTGTCCATCTCTACCACTTCCGCCTTTCAAATTGATATCTATATTTTAAATCAAAATTATAATAATATCAATAGTATGTTTGTAAATATTTTAATAACTTCCGATAAATTCGCGGTGTTTTGTTCTCAGCTTCTTATAGATGCGCCTATTTCTGTTAGGGCTTTTATTATTTTTTTCATTTTTGCGTCTATCTCTTCATCGCTGAGGGTTCTGTCGACAGCACGGTAAGTTAGTGCAAAAGCGAGGCTTATGCAGTCGCTCGGAATTTGCTTTCCGCTGTAAACGTCAAACAGCTCGACACTCTCCAATATATTTCCCGAATTTTCGGTTATTATATCTTCGATTTGAGCAACGCTTATATCTTTTTTGCAGACGACGGCAATATCGCGCGCTGTAGCCGGAAATTTGGGCAACGGCTTATAGCTTTTTTCCGTCACTGAATTGGTCAAAATCACATTGAAGTCAAGAACTGCCACGTATGTTTCCTCGCAGAGGTCGAATTCTTTGCATACATCGGGGTGTATCTGACCTATAATACCGATTACACTGTCATCTTTTACGATGTCCGCAGTGCGTCCGGGGTGGAAGGTAGGGTTGTCTGTCTGACGTATATACTTGCAGCCGATTACGCCGGCAAGATTTAGTGTTTGTTCTACTATTCCCTTCATGTCGAAAAAGTCCTGTCCGCCGCCGTAAGCTCCGATGCAGAATTCTACCTTTTCCTCCGGCAAAACGTCAGTGCCATCTCTTTTAATATATACGGTCGCGGGCTCAAACATACATACTGCTTCATTTCTGTTGTTGTAATTCAGCGAAAGTGCTGACAGCATGGACGCCACGGATGTTGTGCGCATAATGCTTGTGTCCTCACCAAGCGGATTGGAAATTACAACGCTGTCGCGACGTATATCGTTTTTCGGATAATGCAGCTTATCGTAGATTTTCGGACTTACAAATGAGTAAGTGCATATTTCCGAGGCACCCTGGGCAATGAGCGACTGACATATGTTTTTCATAAGCGACTGTTCCTTTGTCAGCATGCCCTGCGTTGTTTCCATGTTGACAAGTGTTGATGGAATCTCATTGTAGCCGTACATGCGCACGATTTCCTCTGCAAGGTCTGCCTTTTCTTCAACATCGTCTCTGAAACTCGGTACCGTTACATTGAGTTCATCATCAATTTCAAATTGCAGGCTGCGCAGCGCATTTACCATAAATTCAGACGAAATATCGGTGCCTAAAAATTTATTTACCCATGCCGGTTCAAGCTTTATAGTACGGCGGACGCGGGTATCCATGTTTATGTCAATGACACCGTCGGCAATTTCACCGGCTTCCAAAAGCTCAACAAGCTCGCATGCTCTGTCAAGCGCTGCCATTGTCATGCACGGATCGAGCCCTTTTTCAAATTTTGAGGAGGCGTCTGTTCTCATTCCCAGCTTCTTTGAGGTGCGGCGCACGTTAGCTCCGTTGAAGTTGGCCGATTCAAATACTACCGTTTTGGTATTTTCGGTAATCTCGCTGTTGGCGCCACCCATAACTCCTGCTATACCGACGCTTTTTTTAGCGTCTGCAATCACCAGCATTGAGCTGTCGAGTTTTCTTTGCTGGTTGTCCAGCGTCATAAAAATTTCATTGTCATCTGCGTTGCGCACAACAATGGCTTTGCCGTCAAGACATGCGTAATCAAAAGCATGCATCGGCTGACCGTATTCAAGCATGACGTAGTTTGTGATATCGACTATATTGTTGATCGGGCGCACGCCGCATGAATGAAGTCTGTTTCTGAGCCAAAGCGGAGAGGGTGCGATTTTAATGTTTTTGGCAATGCGCGCCGTATAGCGCGGGCAGAGCTCAGGGTTTTTTATTTCAACACTGAGATAGTTTTCTATTCTGTCGCTTTTGTCGCTGCTGAATTTCGGCGTGTGGTTTTTAAACGGCAGCCGGTATGTCGCGGCAACCTCCCGTGCAAGCCCGATAACGGACAGACAGTCGGGGCGGTTAGGCGTGATTTCAAACTCAAAAACATCATCGTTAAGCTGGAGTGCGTCTACTATGTCCTGACCGATTTCAACCGGAAAATCAATTATGAATATTCCGTTCTCAATTGCGCTCGGGAAATTGTGAGCAGTAAGCCCCAGTTCTCCGAGCGAGCAAAGCATACCCTCCGACAGCTCGCCGCGTAGCTTTCCCTTTTTGATTGTTTTTCCGTCGGGCAGCACGGCGCCGTCAAGGCATACCGGAACAAGCGCACCTTCAAATACGTTGTCTGCACCGGTTATGATTTGCCTGCTTTCTCCTCCTATGTCAACCTGACATATGACAAGCTTTTCTGCATTCGGATGACGCTCTATTTTTGTGATTTTTCCTACAACTACGTTTGATATGTGATTTTTGATATTGTCGAACATTTCCACCTTGGAGCCGGACATTGTCATTTTGTCTGCAAAATCCTTGGGATCTGTTTTTATGTCAACAAAGTCGTTAAGCCAGTTTACAGATAAGTTCATGTTTTATTTCCTCCTTAGAACTGGTTAAGAAAACGCTGGTCGTTTTCAAAAAGAAGACGCAAATCGTTTATATTGTATCGTCTCATAACGATACGCTCCAGACCCATACCAAAGGCAAAGCCGCTGTAAGTATCCGGGTCGATGTTGCAGTTTCTCAGAACTTTCGGGTGTACCATGCCCGCACCTAAAATTTCTATCCAACCCTCGCCTTTGCAGAGACGGCAGCCTTTGCCGCCGCAGGAAAAGCAGCAGATGTCCATTTCTGCGGACGGCTCGGTAAATGAGAAATGATGTGGGCGAAAGCGTGTTACGGTATCATTTCCGTACAGCCTTTTTGCAAACAGGTCAAGCGTACCTTTAAGGTCGCTCATGCGAATGTTTTTATCAATTACAAGTCCTTCTATCTGGTGAAAGAGGGGGGAGTGGGTAGCATCCACCTCGTCTGAGCGGTAAACACGTCCCGGCGCTATAATTTTTATCGGCAGCGGACTGTTTTCCATAACCCGTACCTGAACGGGCGACGTCTGGGTTCTCAGCAGAATATTTTCAGTGATGTAAAAGGTATCTTGTGTATCTCGCGCGGGATGATCCTTGGGCATGTTAAGCTTTTCAAAATTGTAGCTGTCGTACTCCACCTCGGGACCTGATGCGATTTGAAAGCCCATGCCGATAAATATATCCTTTATTTCATCAAGCACCTGTGTCAGCGGGTGCTTTTTACCTAATTTTTTAACTTTGCCGGGCATTGTAACGTCGATTCTCTCGGTTTTGAGCTTAATCTGTGCCGCGGCGTCGCTCAGTATTTTCTTTTTATTGTCGATTGCTTTTTCGATATCCGTGCGCACTTGGTTTGCAAGCGCACCGATTATCGGTCTTTCGTCGGCAGACAGTGCGCCCATACCGCGTAAAACAGATGTGAGTTCGCCCTTTTTGCCTAAAAACCTTACGCGTATATCCTCAAGCGTTTTGAGCTCCGAGCAGCTGTCGGCAAGCTCTTTTGCAGAAATACGTATGCGTTCAAGCGTATCTTTCATTTTTACCTCTCCTTTAAAATAAAAAATCCGCCCCAAATCAAGGGACGGAGAAAAAATAAACCGTGTTACCACCCAAGTTCCCGCAATAAACAGGCACTCATTATCCGCTTAACGCGCGGCACGGCGCAGAGCTGCTCCGGTGCGAAGATAACACGACCCGCTTACGGTCGCGCCTTTCAGCCGGTGGGCGCGGCTCTCTGCTGCGGCAAAGCCGTGCTTTAAACACTTTCTTTGCATTTAATATATGTTATCATATTTGTTTTTTAAATGCAAGAGTTTTTCTTGAAAATAATTTGTCGCTGTGTTATCATATCTTTATTATATATTAGGAGTGTTTGCCGTGGAAAAACATATCGAGATGTCGCTTGCTAAAAAAATGACCTTTACCGACCGTTTGCTGAGTCTTGCAGCTTCACTGCTTCCTATGCTGATAAGCTGTTACATACTCGTGCTTGTAGTGTCGCTTAAATTTTCATCTTTCATTGCGCTGGCCGTTATTATCTGTGCAGTATCGCTTTTTGCATCCTATAAAATATTTTGCAGCTTTAATATTGATTGGGAGTACATTTTTATTGACGACGAAATACGATTTTCAAAAATAATTAATAAAAACCGCAGAAAGGAGCTTGTAACAGTAAATTTATCAAAGGCGGAAACGGTGGCACGGATAAATGACAGCGCACATAACAGACCTCTGTCCGATTCCGGCTATAAGCGTTATAACTTCAAATCCAATACTACGGATGATTGCTGGTTTGTTGCCGGACTAAGCTCTAAGGGTGAGCGTATCTGCGTTGTATTTGAGCCGGACGAGCGGATGCTGGAGGCTTTGAAGTTGACTGTACGCAGCCGATTTTTCGGTTGATTTTCTGTTTGGGGGAATTATTGTTATGTTGCTTACATCTGTTCAGATAAAAGCAGCGGACGGTCTGTACATGAATGAACGGGGTATCTCGGAAAGAGAGCTTGTTTTAAAGGCGGCTGACGCTGCTTACTTTGCCTATGAAAAACATGCGGGCTTACCGTCCGGTAAACGGATTTTGGTTTTGTGCGGGAGAGGTCTTAACGGGGCGGACGGCTATGCGCTTGCGCTTCTTTTGGGACAAAACGGCGCAAGTGTTTTTACCTGCGCTTTGTATAATGATAATATTTGTCAGACAACCCTCGGTCTTGCCGGTGAGTGTAATGCTGCCGGCATTTGCAATGTCGGTTCTTATGAAGCAGTTTTGAATAATATGTCTGAATACGATGTGATTATCGACGCGGTGTTCGGCATAGGTTTTCGCGGAGAGCTGGACATTGCCGCAAAGGCAAGCTTTGCTGCCGTTGCAAAATCACCTGCACAGAAGGTTGCGCTTGATGTGCCGAGCGGAGTTTTTGCAGATAGTGCTGATGTTGCAGACGGAGCCTTTAAGGCTGATATTACAATAGCTCTCTGTGCCAAAAAGCCCTGCCATCTGTTTTATCCCGCAAGAGAAAACTGCGGCGTTACCTATACTGCGGACATAGGTTTTGGCGGTGATATATTAAACCGCATAAATCCATACCTTTTTGAACTGAAAAGTCATGATTTTAAAACTCTTCTTCAAAAGCGGGATGATTTTTGTCATAAAGGTGATTTCGGCTGTGCGGGTCTTATTGTTGGGTCGCTGCCCTATCGCGGCGCGGCAGTCCTGGCAGTCAAGGCGGCGCTTAGATGCGGCGCGGGCATTGTCCGCGCATATATACCGGATACAATTTACGGTGCGTTTGAATCCGATTGTTTTAGTGCTGTTGTAAATCCGCTTAAAAGTAAGGGCGGAGGAATTGACGATAAATTATTGTCATCGCGCCTTGACGGCTGTACTGCGCTGCTTTGCGGCAGCGGACTCGGCCTTTTAGACGGTGCTGCGGCGGCGGTGAGGGACACTGCCAAAACAAAGCTGCCGGTGGTGTTTGACGGAGATGCGCTGACGGTTATTTCTCATGATCTCGGATTGCTCAAGCGCGAGGGACAGACGGTTTTGACGCCGCACATGGGTGAGTTTGCACGGCTTTGCGGTAAGAGCGTAGACGAAATCCGTAATCATCGAATAACGCTTTCGTTGCAGTTTGCCGCAGAGCATAAGTGCGTTCTTATTTTAAAGGACAGCGTAAGCATCGTTGCTCTGCCGGATAGCCGCGCTTTTATTCTGTCTAATCCTACAAGCGCACTTTCCAAGGGAGGCAGCGGCGACGTGCTGGCGGGTATGGTGTGCTCGTTTCTTGCACAGGGATACAATCCGGCGGCGGCAGCGGTAATTGCGGTTTCGTTGCACAACGCCTGCGCTCATGCCGCATGTGATAAACTTGGTTGCTACTGTACGTTGCCGGAGGATGTTATAAAAATGCTTCCGATGCTTTTAAGATAGGTGATAATATGAATTTTATTAAGCGCTGCTGGGCGGAAATATCGCTCGATAATCTGCTGTTTAATCTTGAAAAAATTAAAAATACGGTTGGAGACAAAACCGAAATCATGTGCGTTGTAAAGGCAAACGCATACGGACACGGTGACAAAATAGTTGTGCGTGAGGCGGAAAAGGCGGGTGTGCGCTATTTTGCCGTAGCATCCGCTGATGAGGCGGCTCACCTTCGTGCGCTCGGCTCAAAGGCGGAAATTATTATACTCGGTGCCTGTCTGGACGACTGTTTTCAGTATGCGGTGGAATATAATATAACGCTTTCGGTCTGCGATATCGATTTTGCCCGAAGGCTATCGGCGTATGCCGTATCGGTCGGCAAACGTGCAAAGGTGCATATAAAGCTTAATACCGGTATGTCACGCGTCGGTTTTGACTGTCTGAATGAGAATCAGGCGGAGGCAGCGGCTGATATGATAGAAGAAATCGTTAAAATGAACGGTCTTTCGGTGTGCGGCGTGTTTACGCACTTTTCGGTCAGCGACGAGATAGACGGTGCGGAATATACGCAGTTTCAACTTGATAATTTTAATTCGGTGCGAAGAATACTTGACTGCCGCGGTGTATATGTCGGCATGTGGCACTGTGCAAACTCAGGCGCTATTGTAAATAATCCGGAAGCGTATATGGATATGGTGCGTCCGGGCATTCTGCTTTACGGATTATATAACGGCGCAGGCACGGCTGCGCAAAACGCATATAAACCCGTATTGGAGCTTAAAACGGTCATAACACAGATAAGAGAAATAGATGAGGGAATGTCTGTGGGCTACGGCAGAACATATACGGCAAAATGCCGCCGCAGAACAGCGGTTATCAGTATCGGTTACGGTGACGGATATCCTCGTTCCCTTTCGGGACAGGGCAGGGTGCTTGTTAACGGACGGTATGCTCCGATAATAGGGCGCGTGTGCATGGACCAGACGGTGATAGACATAACAGGCATAGATTGCTCGGTGGGCGATAACGTTACCGTTATAGGAGTGGACGGTGAGAATTTTGTTTCGGCGGATGAAATTGCGGATATCGACAAAACTATAAATTATGAAATAGTCTGCGGACTTGCACTGAGGGTTCCGCGTATTTATCTGAAAAACGGTAGACAGACAGATATAGTGAAATACATTTAAAAAACGGCTGATTTGCCGAGGTGCGATAACAAAGTTAAATATGTAAAGTGGCGGTGCAGTCGAAAGGCTGCGCCGCCACTTTGTGCTGTCATGCTGTTTTCTTCCTGCAGTTCTGCGTTCCCAATCTGCTCTCGAGGACAACGCAATCCTCACCGGCAGTATTGATAATTTCAACAGTTTTGCTAATGAATTTGACACATTCATACCGTCAATTCTTCCAAAACGCACACAGAAGTATATTATTCCGGTTGTGCTTTCTGCAAATTCCGTAAATCATGCATTAACAACAATGCCATAGGATTTTCCCATTTCCGTTTTTCCATATATACAAATATCGGTGCTATTGAGCTCTGGTACCGACATAACCTGCTTTAATTCATTCTGTGTTTCTTATAAATAAGCCGAATTACCTGCAAAGATTCGCTCCGTGTACGAGTGGGCTCTCCGGTTCAATTATATCATTTTCACCGTGGCGTTATTTTGCAACAAACTCTATGTTGACATCTCCATTATTGCCGGATACTTCCAATTTCTTATTGCCGCTGTCTTTATTGTCTGGCAAATTGCTCTTGCCTTTTTTGATTTCTGTTTGAATGACAAAATCGTCATAGCTGCCTGTAATTGTACCGGAAATATTCCCGTTTTTAACGGTCAAAGTCAAGGTGTTTCCTATATCTAAGTTTTCAAAAGTAATGTTTCCACCGTTAGCAGAAATGTTTATATTTTCGGTTACAGCCAATGTCGGGAGAGATATATCTTCATTTGTCGTGGATAGCGTAACAGTGTCCAAAAGTGCGTTTGGCACTTGCAATAATATTTTCCGATCTTCGGCAGAGGGTTTTACTCCAATATAATCCGTCCATTTTTTGTTGCCGGCATTTTCCATAGTAAGTATATTTCCGTCGGAAACAGAAATATCATAATATTCTTTGCTGTTTTCGGAATACTGGATATGTACCTGCTCGTCCTCAGATAGTATTACTTCAATTTTTCTGTCCCGCACATCAAGATTTATTCCGTTGACCTGTGTATCCGGTGTAAAACTTTTTTTCTCAAAAGGCTCACTTTCTCCCGAGCAGCCCGCCAAAACAAAGCTGCTCATTACAAAACACAAAGTTGATTTATACAGCAAAAACAGAATATGGGGCAGACCCGGCATTTACGGTACAAATAATTGTTGTTTCAGGTATCTTGCAATGGAATTACCAAATTCAAATTCCATTATAAAAGCGGAATTTTGCGCACTACCTACTGCCTTTAGAGTTTTTAAATATTCACTACTATATTGGCATTGATAAATATAATCCTTTACAGTATCAAAACGCCTTGTTTAGGCAACTCACAAGGTAATAAAATAGTGGCGGG
>CABULU010000007.1 GCA_902492505.1 uncultured Eubacteriales bacterium | reverse complement strand
AAATACTATGAGGCTTATAGCGGGACAAAATTCCTATTCCGTAGCTTCCTCCTCTGTAAGGCATGGCTTCGGTAAACCGAAAGTGACAAAGCTCGGAGAATGTGCTGAGCGATGCCATTGTTTCGGTATAACCGTTTCTTTCCGTTCTCTCGTCAACCTCCTGAATACCAGCTATATCTGCTTCTGCATTTTTCAAATCAAGACCCTGCATTGAATAGTCAAAGCCTGTCATTGACCCGCATTTTATGTTATACGATGCAACCTTGAGCATATTGATACCTCTTACGCTTATATACTTAAAACCGTGATGCTTGCAGCTGCGAGCAGAATGCCGGATATTTTAGCTATTGTAGGCTTTTCTTTAAAGAATACCATAGAGTAGATTGCAGATACCAGTAGCACTCCGCCGCTTTCGACCGTAAAGAACACTGCGGCATTGAATGCGGGTATCACAAGGACAAGGACATTGATTGCCAAGCCTGCCGTGAAAATGCAGAGTATGAGAAATACAAGTGCTTCTTTATTAATGCGAAATGCACGCCAAGTTTCCGATTTTTCTTTGGAAACAAGCTGTATCAGTGCAATAACACCCATGATTCCATAGGTTAAAATAATCATCTCTTTACTTTGGGATTTGTCTATCTGCTCCTGAACTTTAATGAGCGTGCCGTAAACACCATTGCAGACAAACAGTAAAAGGCAGAACAGATAATATGAAATATGTACATTACCGGGGCGCAGACCCTCCAAATTCATCAGTATAAATGAAATCAGCATTGCCGCGATAGCAATATATTTCAGCAGCCCCAGCGCACCGTCGTTTAAAAATATTGCGCTGTAAATCATAGGCACGATTATTCCGCCGAAAAGCATGGCGACGTTTAAAAAGGCATAAGATCCGCGCGCGCCTGCTGCAATAAGCGATGTATTGTATCCAAAAAGCACTGCTGCATTTATAACGCCTATTATAATCGTCGGCAGTGAAAGGTTAAATCTGAACCCATTGAATGCAAGCGATATAATGACGATTGCCGCACTTTCTAAAATGCAGAAGACAGGCGTTATAAGCTCTGCCCTACCTTTAAATTTATCTGAATAAAGTTTACAAAACAGTGTCTGAAGACTGTACAGTATTATAAGAACAGTAATAAGCAGTGCCTGCATTTTAAATCCCCCGTAATTTCCCTGTGAATTTTATATTAAAAAACGCCGAGCTCTTTCAGATGCTCCGTGAATTTTTGAGCCGTGGTGAAGGTATACCCGTGAATGCCCAGCTCCTGTGCGGCTTTTGTGTTGACTTCCATATCGTCGGCAAACAGTGTTTCCTGCGACTGCAATCCGTAGGTGTTCAGCACGTACTCGAAAATTTCACGATGCGGCTTTATAAGATGGATTTTATATGATACAACCGTGTCGTCCAGTAGCTTTAAAATAGGACATCTGGATGATACGCGGATAAACATCTCCTTTGGGAAATTTGATAGAAGGTATGTACGGCAGCCGCGTTTTTTCAGCTCATTTAAAACGGGCACCATTTCGTCATATTGTTTAAAACAGCGTTCTACCGTAGTAGTAAATTCTTTTACCGCATTGCGGTATTCCGGCTCTATGTCGCAACTGAGGCGTTCTATTATTTCTTCTTCACTGCAAAGACCTGCGTCGTAGTCGTCCCAAAATTTTTTATTATCTATCGTTTTATCGTGCAGATAAGCTCCCTTTTCCCTGTCACCGCCCATAATATTTGTTGCCCATGCAATAGGATCATACTGGGTGAGCACGTTGCCGAAATCGAAAATAAAGTTTTTGATCATTTCTTTTTCCTTTAATGTCTGTGATGTAACCTGCGTTTAACAATATGGTATTGTAATCTAAATTGCCGGTAATTGCAATGTCTTTTTAGGTATTTTCACCGTTTATATTATACTTGAATAGACTCGGCGTGTAAAGATAAGCAATGCGGCAAACAACATTTTAAATATAAAAACTGATATTCTGCATATCAGTACACCGGCTGCTCCTCGGCCGGTACTGTTATTTCAGTGGATTTTCCGTTAAAGTATTCATCAAATATAGCTTTTGCGACAGCGCCGACGTAATTTCCATGCGCGCCGTGCTCCACAACAACGCAGACGGCGATTTCTGGATCCTCATACGGCGCAAATGCCACAAAAATTCCGTTTGCCGTGCCGCTGGGAACTGACGCGGTACCTGTTTTGGCGCCTACTCCGACCTTATAATTTGAAAACAGGGTGGACGCCGTGCCGCTGTCAGCGGCAAGCTTCATTCCGTACATTATCGCGTGATAGTTTTCTTCCTTCATATCAAGGGTTTCCATCGCCTGTATTGTGGCGCCGGTTACATGTGAGCCGTCTTTTGAGTTATTTACCGATTTTACAAGATGAGCTTTATAGCGTGTTCCTCCGTTTACGATTGTAGCAACGTAATTTGCAAGCTGAAGCGGTGTGAACAGATTATCTGACTGTCCGATTGCCGCCTGGAGCACGTCACCGGGATACCATTCACTGTCTATTTTTTTTCTATATTCCGGACCTGCAAGCACACCTGCAGCCTCCGGTATCTCTATTCCGGTTTTCTGTCCGAGGCCTAACTTTGTACAGTAGGTATTCAAATGGTCAATTCCCATCAGGTCTGCAGTTTCATAAAAGAAGTAGTTGCAGGATTTTTCCAGAGCCTGGGATACGTTTATCGAGCCGTGAGTTGTTCCGTAATCGGAATATACCCAGCAGCGCGGCTGATAATCCGGATATTTTCTGTAAACCCCCTGGTCGCGTATCAGGGTTTTCGGAGTGATGTATCCTTCTTCAAGCCCTGCAATGCCGGTTGCCATTTTAAAGGTTGAGCCCGGAGCATATGTGCCGTTTGTCGCACGGTTGAACAGAGGCTTCAGTTCATCGGTTGAAAGTGCATTGTAGTTTTCTATATAGCTTGTTAAATCAAAATTCGGCTCCGAGGCGCATGCCAGCAGCTCACCGCTGTCAACGGAGATTGCCACAACGGCGCCCGCACATGCGTCGGCGCCCTCCTGGCTTTTCTTGTTCTTCCCGCTGTCGGAAATGCTTTTTATAGTGTCAGCCAGTGATTTCTGAGCAATTTCCTGAAGGTCCTTGTCCAGCGTTAATATAATATTGTTGCCGGAAATAGGATCGCGGACGGTCGTGACATTGAGTACCTTGCCGTCCGAATCTCGTTCGATTACCCTCACGCCGTCTGTGCCGCGCAAGTAATCCTCCATTGCTTTTTCAATGCCCTCCTTGCCGACATACTCGTTCATTTTATAGCCTTTGTCGCGCAGTTCGGGATACTCCTCGGCATATATTTTGCCTGTTCTTCCGAGTATATGAGAAGCTAAATAAGGCGTGGTGTAAACTCGCTTGCTTTCCGTACTTATATCAACTCCCGGATATTCGTCCGACAGCTCTTTTATCGTTGTAACGGTATTGATTGAAATATCGCTTGCAAATGTATATGGATTAGATACAGAAAAGGATGACCGTTCCATCTCGTAGCGCACCCCTGCGATAATACGTTTTTCCTGCGTTGTAAGTGAGGTGTCGATTTTGTATTTTTTAATAAGCTGCTCCATAACCTGCGCTGCAGTTGCGTCCTCGCTCAGCTTAAAGCGCTCGATAAGTGCCTGTATCTGTTTTTGAGAAGTCTCGTCCTCATATACAAAAGAATAGGGCGCGCTGTCGCTTATAGGCAGCGAATCAAAGTAACTTTCTCCCGCGCTGTTAAGAAGTCTGCACAGACTCAGTATTATGCTGTCCTGTTTATCTGCCGGCATAAGCGAGCGGGAAAAGCGAATTGTGTATACCGTTTCATTGGTTACAAGCAGCTGTCCGTTGCGGTCGCAGATGTTTCCCCGTGAGGCGGAGATGTTTTCCGTTGAATATATTTTGCTTTCTGACTGCTCTCGGTAATACTCGGTATCGATAACCTGCATTTTAAAAAGCACGAACAGATAGGCGGAAAAAATACACAAAGCAGCGATGATTACGGTAAAAAAACGTGCGTTTCCGTCCTTTAGATTCATTCCTCGTCCCTCCTTGTCGTCTTTTTGTGCAGAAATTTTGTGATGTAATATACCGGATATGACAAAACCCCTGTAAAAAGAAATTTAGGGAGTATGATTTTCATAAGAGAAAAAGAAATTGGAGGAGTTTTGAAAAATACCACAGTAAATATATATTCCAAAATCACAAACAGTGCCGTAAGAACAAGAGTCATGGCAACATATGTTAAGAACATTTTACGAAACAGTGTTTGAAGCAGGACGGAAATGAAAAATGCGCAGAACATAAAAAATAAGGCGCTTTTGCCGACAACTCCGCCCGTTATTATGTCGTTTAGCAGTCCGCACGCAAGTCCGAAAAATGCAGAAAAGGTCTCGTTTTCAAAAAACGCGACCGCAATTACAAGTGTCAGCAACAGCTCGGGGGAGACGTCCATGAACCGTATGCCCAGCGCCGGCACGCTCTGCAAAAGATATAAAACAAGCGTAAACAGCGCATACAGTATTATTTTAAACAGTGTGTCATTTTTTTCAAACATCAGTTTTCACCGTTTTTATCGCCGCTTTCGGAATCGGCTTTCTGCTGCGCGTCGGCTGACGCGGCAAAACCGGTTACAACAAATACGTTTTTGAGTTCGTCAAAATTCACCGCAGGCTCTATCACGGCATATTGGGATATACCGTGAGCCTCCGGCTTAATTTCTATTACGTTTCCGATAAGGATTTTACCAGGGAATGTGCCGCCTATGCCGGATGTAACGATGCTGTCTCCCGAATTCAGCTGCACTTCGTTTGAAAGATAAGAAACCTTGCAGTTTCCGTTTGACTGAAGCTCGTAGTCACCTTCCAAAACACCGATATCCTGCGTGCGGGTGACAAGAGCGCCTATCTCGCATGACGCGTCAAGAATGGTTATCGCACGGCACCAGGTGGAACCGACCTCGGTAACATATCCCACAAGTCCTTGTTCGGTAATAATAACATCACGCTTTTTTATATTGCTGAGACTGCCTTTGTTAAGTGTCAGCGTATGAGAATATCCGCTGCGGTCATCAGCTACAATCAGTGCCGGTTCAAAAGTAAAATCAGGGTTCTCCTCCTTGATTCCGAGTATGCCCTTTAGGCTTTCGTTTTCCAGCTTGTACTCCTGAGAATCACGAAGGGCGGCAGCAGCTGCGGCAAGCTCCTCTTTCAGCCGTGCGTTTTCCTCTTTCATTTCATTGAATTCGGTAAACACCGCAATAAAATCACCCGACTTTGAAGAAACGGTGGTACACAGATTCTGTATAGGCGTGATTATTATTCCCGCAATATCCTCGAAAATCGTAACCCTGCCTCTGTCCGCTGTACTTACAGCTATCATGCCCAAAAGCAAAACGGCGATGATACAGATAGATATAAAGGTTCTTGTTTTGAGAAAATCTTTCACGTTTATACTCCGTGCTTACTTGGACAGCGAATTCCACAGCGCTGTGTTCTCAAGTGATTTTCCGGTGCCCAGCGCAACGCAGTCAAGAGGTGCCTGAGCAATGTGCACCGGGATGCCCGTCTCTTCGGAAATAAGCGTATCCAGCCCGCGCAGCAGAGCGCCGCCGCCTGTGAGCGTGATCCCGTGGTCTATAATATCGGCCGAAAGCTCAGGCGGGGTGTGCTCAAGCGTGTTTTTAACCGATTCGAGTATCAGCGCGACAGGTTCTTCTATTGCCTTGCAGATATCCTCTGCTGAAACGGTGAGATTTTGAGGAAGTCCCGACATCATATCCCTGCCGCGTATTTCCATCGTTCCGCTGAAGCCTTTGGCGTTTCCTATTTCAAATTTTATCTCCTCGGCTGTGCGCTCGCCTATTACCAGTGAAAAATTCTTTTTAATGTATGCGATTATCGCCGCGTCAATGGCGTCTCCCGCCACGCGCACCGATTCCGACGAAACTATGCCGCCGAGAGAAATTACCGCAACCTCGCTTGTGCCGCCGCCGATGTCTACGATCATGCTGCCTGTCGGCTCGCTTACCGGCAGGTCTGCACCTATTGCCGCAGCCAGAGGCTCCTCGATTATTTTTACATCCTTTGCTCCTGTAAAATATGCTGCCTTTTCTACCGCCGAGCGTTCAACATCAGTTACCGCGTAGGGAATGCATATAAGTATTCTGTTCTTTCCCATAAATGATTTTCCCATCGCTTTTCTGAGAAAATATTTGAGCATGGTTGCCGTTGATTCGTAATCGGCAATTACTCCGTCGCGCAGCGGACGTATTGCCTCGATGCTGCCGGGAGTTCTGCCTATCATGTCCTTTGCCTCTATGCCGACGGCGACAGGACGCTTGGTCTCGGTATTTATGGCAACAACCGACGGCTCGCGCAAAATTATACCTTTGCCCGTTTTATAAACTATTGTATTTGCGGTTCCCAGGTCTATGCCGATATCGTTATAGCGTGTAAATTTAAAGAAATCTCTGAATTTAGTTTTGTTTTTCATATTATATCTCCTTGTAATTTTTGCAGTTCCAGCACGGTTCTTCTCATCGGCAGACCTATTACGTTGCTCAGTTCACCGTGTACGCTTTCAATAAAGCCTATTCCCATGTCATCCTGAATTCCGTAGCCTCCCGCCTTGTCAAACGGCGCTCCGCTGTCTATATACCGCCGTATCTGCGTATCGCTCAGAGCGTAAAATGTAACGTCGGTTTTTTCTGTAAAGCAGCTCTCTCCGCAAACGCTTGATATACATACGCCGGTATATACCGTATGAGTGCTGCCGGACAGCAGACGAAGCATATGAAACGCGTCTTCCGATCCGATGGGTTTGCCGAGGATTTTTCCTCCTATGCTCACAACGGTATCTGCGGAGAGAAAAACGGCGCTTTCTTTTAACGAAGCGTCACAACGCATGCGCACGGCACGGTTTTTGCCCAGCGCAAGCGCCGCGACAAGCGCGCCCGGATCTGATTCGGCGACAGTATTTTCGTTAAATTCCGGCTTTATCACCGTGATATCGAATCCGTAATTTTCAAGAAGTGTCCGCCGTCGCGGAGAGCCGGACGCAAGAATAAGTTTTTTCATGCTACTTTCCCGTTGAGCCAAAGCCGCCGTCTCCGCGCACCGTTTCTGACAGCGTGTCCGCCATTGTAAATTCGGCTGTTTCAACAGGCATAAAAACAAGCTGTGCAATACGCTCAAACGGCTCTATCGTATATTCCTGCTCGGAGGTGTTCAATACGGCAACTTTTATTTCGCCGCGGTAGTCGCTGTCAATGACGCCGACGCTGTTTGCAAGACAGATACCCTTCTTTGACGACAGACCGCTTCTTGCGAAAACAAATGCGCCGAAGCCCGAACTTTCCATTTCAATAGCAAGCCCGGACGGGATAAGAGCCCGCTCATGCGGCGCTATTGTAACGGGGTTGTCTATACATGCGCACAGGTCTGCTCCTGCCGAATATTCACTCTGATACTGCGGTAGAGATGCTGTATTGCCGTTTTCTGTCGGAATGAGCTTAACCTTGACTTTCATGCCGTTCATCCTTTCTCTCAAGCATTGAGAGTTTGCGCTTTGCGGCTGCAAGCTCATTTTCAAGAGTCGATATTTTAGCTTCAAGCTCTGCGTTCTGTTCAAAATAACTGCGGATTTCATCACGCATGCGGCTGGCGGCGGCCTTGTTTTTTTCGTTTTCGTCGCACAGGTCAAGACATGCAAGAATACATGCCATCGGCGTGGTAATCTTGCTGCTTGATGCGAGCAGTGCGCGAACCTTTGTGTCTATTATCCCGGCAAGCATTGTTGTATATTCGCGGGTTTCGTCAGTCATTACGACAAGCTCACTGCCCGCTATGGAAACTATTATTTTATTTTTACTCATTTTCTTTCCTCCGGTAGTTATAACTTACATTATAAAATACATTAATATGTATTTCAAGTATATTTTAGTAATATTCTTGACATAAATAAAGCGATATAATATACTTGAAAGCCGAAAGGGAATAAATTATGGCGTTTTTCAGTAATGTGTATACTGTTTTTATTCAGGTTATGGTGCTTGCTGTCATGGTCGCCGTCGGCTTTTTCGGGGACCGTTTCGGGTATTTTACCGAGCACGCGGCAAGGCTTTGCAATAATCTGCTTTTTTATGTTATTACCCCGTGCGTTATTGTAAACTCATTTCTGAATGTAGAGTATACGCGACAGAGTGCCGGCGGCTTTTTTACGGCGTTTGCGTGCGCTGTGGTGTTTCATGCATTGGCGGCAATTTTTAGTCTTTTTTTATTCAGAAGTGGTGATAGGGATAAAAATGTAATTTATAAATACGCCACGGTTTACGGCAATACGGGATATATGGGGCTTCCTCTTGCAAAGGCTGTTATGGACGCTGTGGCGGGCAGCGGAGATATCGGTGTTTTTTACTGCTCTGCGGCAGTGGCGGCATTTAATCTGTTTTGTTTTACCCACGGAGTATGGCTTATGTCCGACAGCGGCGGAAAAAATAAATTTAATTGGAAAAAGCTGATTTTAAATCCCGGCACGCTGTCCATAGCGTCGGGGCTTCCTTTGTTTTTATTGAATGTTACGCTGCCGCATGTTTTGGCTGCACCGATCGAGCATTTAGGAAATATGAATACGCCGCTTGCGATGGTAATGTTCGGAACGTATCTTTCAAAAGCGGATTTCGGCGCAGCGTTCAGACAGAAAAATATGTATGTGACGGCTCTGATGAAGCTTGCCGTTATCCCGCTTGCCATGATAGGTCTTTTCAGACTGTGCGGCATTACGGGCAATCTGCTTATTGTCGCATCTGTTTTTGTGAGCGCGCCCAGTGCTAATAATACCGTTATGTTTGCTGCAAAGTATAACCGTGATACGTCGCTTGCCTCGCAGGTATGCGGCTTTACAAGTGTTTTGTCCGTTGTCACGATGCCCGCCTGTGTTGCTCTTGCAATTATGCTTGCATAGCAGACGATAAGCTGTAAACAGATTGTAACTTGACATATTGCCTTGGCGGTATTAGAATATAATAGAAAAAAATTGTCGATTAAACGGCAGTATAAGGAGAATGTCTTGAATAGCTTTATTAAAAAAACGGGGGACTTTTTTAAAACCCGCGGACATAAGATTTTCACCTTCATCGTAGGTCTTTTGTTTATCGCCGCCGTTTGTTTTGCGGTGAGCAGGCTGGCTGTGGGCGTATACAGAATTTTTGTGCCTAACAATATCTATACCGATCCGGGATATAAAAATACTTTGTACGGCGGGTCGGTCTATGAGGCGCGAACGGATGAGACCTATGAGGAGGGCAGTGCCGAGTTTTTTGAAAGTTATCTTGCAAACTTTATCATGCAGGACATGCCCGACTTTGAAGATCCGCTTGACCTTAACGACCAGTACATAATTTCTTTCGGTATCTGGCAGGCTATAACGCTTAATAACTATCAGGGCGTGTATACATATAATTCAAACGGCAGCTTTAGGATACCTGTAAAGGATGTTGAAATGTATGCAAGCTACTGTCTTGACTTCCCACGCAAGATTGACCACCGTTCAGTTGATATCTGCGGCAGCTTCAAGTATAATATACTGAACAAGACGTATACCGTTCCAGCGGCAAACATTGATTCTTATTTGATTCCCGATATATTGAACGTTGAGAAAGGTGAAAACGATACATATATCATCACTGCCGACTGCTATGAGGGCAATCTCGTGTCATCCGAGATACCTGAAAATGATCCTGCAAACTTCCGCCGTCGCGTTGTTATCACATTGCAGGACATGGGTATCCAAAGCTATAATGCGGAGACTGGAACGCCTGTGCCGCGGTATATGATTCTGTCTTCAAAAACAGTGGACGAAACCGCGGATCTTGATAATGACGGAGTTGTGGACGACAGTCAGCAGGAAAACGATAAAACAGAGCTTAATTGATATGAAAAGACCGCGGTGCTGCCTGCGGTCTTTTTATGCTCAGGCGTCCTGTCGGACGGATCTGACAATAAATTTAGTATTCGGAGGAAAAATATGTTCGATTACGAAAAAATAAAATCCGCCGCATATAAGTATAAATATGAGACGGCGCTTGAAACACAAAATGTTCGTATAAGCTATAAAGAACTTTTGAATATGATAGATGCCGTTTACAATTCATTGTGTGTTATGAACGTAACCGGCGGCGCCGTGGCAGTTCTTTTGCGTTCGGGCAGGGACTTGGTGTGCAGCGCCTTTGCGTGTGACAGAGCAGGGTTTGACTGTGTTACCGCTGACAGCAGAATTTCTGTATCCTGTGCAGCGCGGCTTGCCGAGAAATACCGGCCGAGCGTTGTAATAATGCCGTCCTGCGAGCTTGAAAGACTGGCGGAAATATTTTTGCACTGTGACTGCAAAACGGTGGTTTTGACAGAAACTCTGGCACAAGGCGATAATTCAGATGAGAGGCAGCTGTTTCCCGCTCAGTTTGATTTTGATTCTCTGCTCGAAAGAAATGACTACGCTTTTGTTGATAAAGACGGAGAAAAAAGGAATTCGAAACATGTATTTTTCGGTGTCGGGGACGACAGTGCAAAGTATGTTGACAAGTTGCCCGACGCATTGTCGGCGCTTTCGCCGCGCACCCCGATATATATATCTCTGCCTTTTTACGAGCAGGCGGGCGCATTGGCGATTACTTCTCTTTTGTACGGCGGGCGTCGGTGTTTTTTGGCGGATGTGCCGGACAAAAAGCTGTTTAAGCGCAAGAAGGTAGGTGCTGTTCTTTGCGATAGTGTCTTAACCGCTGCATTTGCGGAATATTCCTGTGAAATACTGACTGTGGAAACAGACCCCGAAAGACCGTTTTTGTATGCCGGAGGCGGACTTCTAAATTTGCAGGAGATAAATGCAGAGCTGATTAAGCTTTCCGGAATGAAATCCATCTGCGAATTTAACGGGTGCAGGCTCCGCATTGTTTTTGAAACCGACACCGTACCCGATATGCAAAGCGAGTATGTAAAACAGCTTGCTTTGGACTGCCGACGGCTTCTTTCGGCTTACAATGTACCCAAAAGCTTTGTTTTCAGGAAAAAAACGGTTTGAGGTTGAAAAAACAGTTTGACTATGCTTTAAGTATATGATATTATTAATACATTAAAGTGTTTGCATTGGAAGCTTGTATGAATAAGATAATCGGAATTGTATCCGGCAAGGGCGGTGTCGGTAAGACGACTCTGTGCGCAAACGCCGCGTTTTCGCTTGCGCGAGCCGGTAAAAAAGTTATAGCGGTTGACGGGGATATCAGTCTTAAAAATCTTGACATTCCGCTCGGCATGACAGATAAATCGGCCTATGATCTGACGGATATTTTAAATGGCTGCGACCTTGAACGCGCCGTACAGGTTCATGACGACTATCCCGGACTTCATTTTATTGCCGCACCGCAGGAAATTGAATCTGCACCGGATTCTGTAAAATTCCGCGCTCTGTGCATTCGTCTGCGTGCCTCTTATGATTTTGTGCTTATAGATGCCCCCGCAGGCGTTGGCGGCTGGGTGCGGGATATTATAAGCTGCTGCGACGAATGTGTTGTCGTTGCAACTCCCGATCTTACCGCTTTGCGTGACGCTCAGCGCGTTGCCCAGCTTATTGCTGATATCGGCAATCCGCCGGCAAAGCTTGTGATAAATAAAGTCAGTCCGACAATGATAAACCGCGGTTATCTTCAAAATGTTGACGATATGATGGACAGTGTTGCGCTTCCCCTTCTCGGTCTTGTTCCCGCAGATGACAGCATACTTATTTATTCTAACAGCGGCAAACCCGTCTCGGGTTCTAAAAGCGTTTGCTCAGGTCCGTTTGAAAATATAGCCTTGCGCCTCTGCGGGAAAAGCGTTCCGCTGGACAGATACTGGCGCAAAAAGAAAAACCGATAAAATAAGGAGGATAAACAGGATGAATATAGCGTTACTTGCTCATGAAAAAAAGAAGGAACTGATGGTACAGTTCTGCATAGCATATGCAGGAGTGCTGTCAAAGCATAACCTGTGGTCCGCCTCTGCACTGGGAAATCTTATCTCCGCCAATACGGGACTTCAGATAAATAAGGTTATCAGCGGTATAAGCGGCGCCGAGGATCAAATCGCCGCACGCGTGTCCTGCGACGAGATTGATGTTCTTTTGTTTTTCCGTGATCCTCTGACACCGACGACACGCAAAAACGAGGAAACGGGAATACTCCGTCTGTGCGACGTTCACAATGTACCTGTCGCGACTAATATTGCAACGGCGGAGGTAATTATTATGGCGCTTGACAGGGGCGACCTTGACTGGATAGAAATTTCGAGGAAATAATAGCAACTCCCGGATTTGGGGCTTATGACGGCTGTTTTGCTGTGCCCTGAGTGCGGGAGCACGTTTTTGTAAAAGGAGTGTTTTAGACAAATGGCATCGGTAACTGCGCCAAAGGGAACGGCGGATGTGCTTCCGTGTGACTCTTATAAATGGCAGTATCTTGAAGGAAAAATACGGGATATCTGCGCGCGCTTTGATTTTTCGGAAATTCGCACCCCGGTTTTTGAGCATACGGAAGTGTTCGAGCGCGGCGTCGGGGACACAACGGATGTTGTGTCAAAGGAAATGTACACGTTTTTGGACAAGGGCGGGCGCTCTGTAACTCTGCGTCCAGAGGGTACTGCCGGTGTAGTGCGGGCTTTTCTTGAAAACGGACTTTTTAACGAACCTATGCCTGCCAAACTTTATTATCTTATTAATTGTTTCCGTTACGAAAAACCTCAGAAGGGCAGACTCCGTCAGTTTTCTCAGTTCGGAATAGAGTTATTCGGTGCAACCTCTCCTGCTGCGGACGCTATGGTTATCTCACTGCCTTACACTCTTTTCAAGGAGGTTGGTATCGGCGGTTTGGAGCTTAAAATAAATTCCATAGGCTGCAAGACCTGCCGCGCCGAGTACCGCCGCGCGCTTATAGAGTATTTTGAGGACAAAAAGGACAGTCTCTGCGCGACCTGCAATGACAGGCTGTATAAAAATCCCATGCGTATTTTGGACTGTAAGAGCGAAATCTGTCGTAAAATTTCGGCGAATGCTCCGAAAATTCTCGATTATCTCTGCGATGACTGCAGAAATCATTTTGAAAGTGTGAAGTTTCTTTTGGATGGTATGGGCATCGGCTATACTGTTGACCCGTCAATCGTGCGCGGATTGGACTATTATAACCGTACGGTGTTTGAGTTTGTCAGCTTCAATATCGGTGCGCAGGGTACGGTTTGCGGCGGCGGACGTTATGACGGTATGACGGAGCAGCTGGGAGGTGCGTCCTATCCGGGCATCGGCTTTGCCATGGGTTTGGAGCGTATTATGCTTTTGCTGAACGAAAACCGTGTTGTGCGTCCCGTTCCTCAGCTGTATATTGCCGCAATTGGCGAGCGGGCAAAAGCGCAGGCGGCGCTTTTGGCTCAGCGACTCATTGCGGGCGGCGTGTGCGTTGAATATGATATCATGGATCGCTCTTTAAAGGCGCAGATGAAATATGCCGATAAAGTCGGTGCAAAGACGTGCGTGGTTATCGGTGATAATGAATTGGACACGGGGCGGGCAGTGCTCAAAAGCATGAGTGATGATAAAACCCTTGAAACGGCGCTTGAAAATATAAATTTACAAATGATAACGGAGTTTTTAGACAGATGAGAAGGACATGCTATTGCGGTGAATTTACTGAAAATCAGATCGGACAGACGGTTACTGCTTGCGGATGGGTGCAGCGTATGCGCGATTTGGGCGGACTTATTTTTATAGACCTTCGGGACAGAACCGGCATTATTCAGCTTCAGTTTGACGAGACGGTAGCCAAGGATACGTTTGATGCGGCTTTTAAGGTTCGCTCCGAGTATGTCTTGGAGGTTACCGGTACGCTGCAAAAGCGCGGCGGAGCCGTGAACGAAAACTTAAAAACAGGTGCGCTTGAAATTAAGGCTGACAGTATCCGTGTGCTCGGAAAATCCGAAACTCCGCCGTTTGAGATAGTTGAAAACAGCAATGTAAACGAGGAGCTGAGACTTAAATACCGCTATCTTGACCTTCGCCGTTCCGATCTTCAGAAAAATATACTGCTGCGTCACAGAATAGCTAAGGTTACGCGTGACTACTTTGATGAAAACGGGTTTATAGAGATAGAGACGCCTATGCTTATCAAGTCAACGCCTGAGGGTGCGCGCGATTATATCGTGCCCAGTCGTGTACATAAGGGCAGCTTTTACGCATTGCCGCAGTCTCCGCAGATGTATAAGCAGCTGTCTATGGTTGCGGGCTTTGACCGCTATATGCAGCTTGCAAGGTGCTTCCGTGACGAGGATCTGCGCGCTGACCATCAGCCGGAATTCACACAGATTGACCTTAAAATGTCATTTGTTGATATGGAGGACGTTTTGGAAATAGGCGAGGGGTATTTAAAGCGTGTATTTAAAGATGTTTTGGACATAGATATCCCTACTCCGCTGCCCCGCCTCACATATGCGGACGCTATGAACCGTTACGGTTCGGATAAGCCGGATACGCGCTTTGGTCTTGAAATCGTTGATTTGACGGACGCTGTGCGAGACTGCGGCTTCGGAGTGTTTGCGTCGGCAATTGACGGCGGAGGAAGCGTGCGCGCCATCAATGTTAAGGGCGGAGCCGACAAGCTTACACGCAAGGAGATTGACAAGCTGACTGAGCATGCCCGGGGCATCGGCGCCAAGGGTCTTGCGTTTATCCGAATGACGGCTGACGGTATGTCCTGCTCTTTCTCGAAATTTATGACAGATGATGAAATGTCTGCCATTTTGATTAAAACCGATGCAGTGCAGGGCGACGTTGTGCTTATAGTTGCAGATTCGAAAAATTCCGTTGTGCTGTCAACTCTCGGCGCACTGCGCCTGATTGCCGCCGATAAAGTCGGAATAGAGCGCATGGGCTTTGCACCGCTTTGGATAACGGAATTCCCGTTTTTTGACTGGGACGAGGATAATAAGTGCTACGTTGCGATGCACCATCCGTTTACCGCTCCGATGGATGAGTGCCTTGAATATCTTGAAACAGATAAGTCAAAGGTGCGCGCCAAGGCGTATGACCTTGTACTCAACGGCATTGAGTTGTCCAGCGGCTCTATCCGTATCACTGATCCCGGGCTTCAGGAGCGCATGTTTAATATGCTCGGCATGAGCCATGAGGAGGCGGAGCAAAAATTCGGCTTTCTTATGGGCGCTTTTAAGTATGGAGCGCCGCCGCATGGCGGAATGGGCATCGGTCTTGACAGGCTTGTAATGCAGATGGTGGGTGCGCAGAGTCTGCGCGATGTAATAGCCTTTCCAAAGGTTCAAAATGCCAGCGAGCTTATGAGCGAGTGTCCGTCGGAGGTTTCAGACGAGCAGCTTTCAGAGCTTGGAATTAAGACTTATGACCAAAATAATTAACAGATTATTCACCTTTGTGTGAATTTTATATGATATC
The DNA here is from genome assembly GCA_902492505.1 of uncultured Eubacteriales bacterium. Classification (GTDB taxonomy): domain Bacteria; phylum Bacillota; class Clostridia; order Oscillospirales; family QAKW01; genus RGIG9041. Next base: position 33,843 of record CABULU010000007.1, on the reverse strand, counting down.
ATAAATTTATTAAAATTGTAAGGAGGAAATGCCGTGATAGAGGTCAGAAATATTGTAAAAAAATACGGCGATAAGTATGCTGTCAACGATATATCTTTCGCTGTAAACAGCGGCGAGATTGTGGGCTTTCTCGGTCCCAACGGTGCGGGAAAATCCACCACGATGAACATACTTACGGGCTATCTGTCGGCAACATCCGGTACTGTAAAAATAGACGGGCATGACATTTTGGAGGAGCCTACCAAGGCGAAAAGATTAATAGGGTTTTTGCCCGAACTGCCGCCGCTCTATATGGATATGACGGTCAAGGAATATCTGGATTTTGTTTATGATTTGAAGGGCTGCAAATTTCCGCGCAGACCGCATATTAATGAAATCTGCGAGCTGATAAAGATAACCGATGTATATAATCGGATGATTAAAAACCTGTCCAAGGGATATAAGCAGCGCGTAGGCTTTGCTCAGGCTCTTATCGGCAATCCGCCCGTTCTTATTCTTGACGAGCCGACGGTAGGTCTTGACCCGAGACAGATAATTGAAATAAGAAATCTTGTAAAAAAGTTAGGAAAAACACATACCGTAATTTTATCAACGCATATATTGCAGGAGGTGCAGTCGGTCTGCGACAGGATTATTGTCATTAACAAGGGTCAGCTTGTTGCCGACGGCGACGCGGATACTCTTACATATAAGGTGGCGGGCAACCGTAAGCTGATTGCCAGAATCAGCGGCCCGAAGACGGAAATAGTCAAGACACTGCGGTCGCTTGACAGCGTTATTTATGTCGAGCCGCTTTCGTCCAAGGAGCCGGGCTCATATGACTATCTTGTTGAATCACAGCCTAATGTCGATATCAGGAAGATGATGTTTTCAACACTGGCACAAAAAGGATGGCCGCTTATCGGGCTGCGTTCAATGGACATGTCGCTTGAGGATGTGTTCGTTCAGCTCATTACAAATGAAACAGGCGAGGGGGTAGAATAAATAATGATTGCGGTATTCAAGCGCGAGCTTAAATCTTATCTTTCGTCGCCCGTTGGATATTCTTATTTGTTTATTTTCCTGCTGGCAACCGGATTTTTCTTCTGGGCGAACAATATTACTGCGAATTCCACCGATACCATAGGATATTTTGCATATACAAGATATCTGCTTATAGTTATTATTCCGCTTCTTGCAATGAAGCTGTTTCCGGAGGAGCGCAAAAACAAGACCGATCAGATTCTTATAACTGCCCCTATTAGTATTCCTCAGATGGTAATGGGCAAGTTTTTGGCGGCTTATACCATGTTTGTTATCGGACTTATTCCGACGTTTATCAATATGATTTTTCTGGCAAGCGTCGGTTACCTTGAAATCGGCATTGCAGCCGGAAATTATATTGGTCTTTTGTTCATCGCTGCAGCGTTTTTGGCAATTGCCATGCTGATGTCGGTGCTTACGGAAAGCATGATTACAGCTTTTATAATGGGCGCGTTTTCTCTTGCTCTGTTCGCTGTCGCCGACCTTGTTGCGCAATCGCTGAATATAACGGTTCTCAGCAAGATCGTAAGCGTGGTGTCCGTAACCAGCCGTTATGAGCAGTTCAATCAGGGACTTTTCAATATTTCTACTATTATATACTTTTTGAGCCTTGCGGTTATTTTTATCTTTCTTACAATACGTGTAATTGACAAGAGGAGGTGGAGCTGATGGAAAATAACAATCAGAATATTCCCGAATCTGGAAAAGATATTGAACCGGTAGTTCCCGAGGTCTCCGCCGAGGAAATAACAGTTTCCGCCATGGAAGGAGATAAAAAAAGCAAAAAAACAGGTTTTTTCAAAAGCCGAGGCTTTAAGTACGGAAGCTTTGCAACGGCAATGACGGCTCTTTTGATAATTGTAGTAATTGCTGCGAATATGCTGCTGTCCACCCTGTCGGATCGTTATTCTTGGGCACTCGATTTCACATCTACCGGAATGTACGATATTTCCGACGCGACAAAACAGGTTGTAAATTCTCTTGATCCGTCGCTGAAAATAGAAATAACGGTTTTCTATAAGGAGAGTGCTTATCCGTACTATCTTTCCGAGCCTATTAAGCGTTTTGCCAACCTTTCGGACAATATAAGCGTTACTTATGTTGATCCTGAAAAAAATCCGGGCCAGCTAACGGCGTTCGGTGATGAATATAATATTCAGTCAGGCGCCATTGTTTTAAAAGGCGGCGACCGAGTAAGAGTATTCAACGTGGACGATTATCTTGAGCAGGATACCGAGACCGGTTCTATGCACATTTATGTTGAAGAGCGTCTTGCAGCCGGTGTATTGTTTGTAACAAAGGATGAAATTCCGGTTGTATACTTTTTGAATGGTCACGGCGAAGAAGGCTATGACAGCCTTATGAATATGATTGCCAATAACGGCGCCGAGGTTGAGGAAATTAACCTTATGACCGACACTTCCGGTTTTGATCCCGCTTCTAAGCTGATGGTAATCTGTAATCCGAAAAGAGATTATTCCGATTCGGAAATACGTCTTATCGATGACTTTTTGAATAATGAGAATGTTTTAGGAAGAAACCTGATGTATTTTTCTTCGACTGATGCGGTTTCGGTTCCAAATCTTGAAAAGTATCTCAAGGAATGGGGCATTGAGTTTGCGAACGACATGGTTTTGGACGATGAATATTGTGTCGGAACAACTCCGTATATGGTAATTCCGCAGTTTTCAACCGAAGAAATAATGAATACAGGCACAGTGCCGTCAACGGTCACGTCTCCGATTATGCCAAATTCCCGCTCGGTTAACCTGCTGTTTACGGAAAATACAATGTATAAGACTCAGCCTTTAATCACTACCTTTGAGGAGAGCTCTTACAGCAAGGATAAATCCGTGGTTTCATCCACATGGGACAGACTGGAGGCCGATAAACCCGGTCCGTTTAACCTGGCGGCACTGTCCATGAAGTATAAATATCTTAACAATGTTCAGGTTCAGAGCTATGTAATGGCAAGCGGTTCTGTTGATATGCTCGACGGAAATATTTTAACCTATTCAGGCAACGGCGAATATATAATGCAGCTTTATAAGCTTATGGTAAATGAGCAGGATGATACAATTCTTGCCGCGCAAAAGTCAACCTCGTCTACCGTTGTTACGCTTTCTAAAAACCAGACTCTTACAATGACGCTTATAGTGCTTGTTATTCTTCCGGTCATTTGCCTTATAGTGGGTCTTGCCGTTTATATAAGAAGGAGATTTATGTAATGGACGACAATAAGGATTTGAAACAAAATATCCCCGATAATATGCCGTCTGATAATGAAAATTCTGATAAAAATGCAAATGAAAATCAAAGCACGGAGCTTGCAGCGCCTGATTTTAAATATCTCGGAGACCCGAATGTGCATTCAGACGAAAAGCAGCATAAAAACAGTGCTTTTAAACGTCTGCGCCCGATAATAGCGCTGTGTGTTGTAGCGGTTTTGCTTGTGAGTTCTGCATTTATTCTGAAAAAAGTCCTGCCTGCGCCTGAAGAACCGTCTATTGACGACAGCGACAATAAAGGTATAGAAATTTTCGATCTCAGCGGGAGTACCGCTGATAGGATGGAAATACAAAATACCAATGACAGCTTCGCATTTGTCAAAAAGGTGGAAAAGACGTATGTTATAGAGGGCAAGGAAAATCTGCCCGTCAATAATGCCACAATTTTATCCGCGCTTTCCAATTTCGGCTCTCTGGCTGCCGACTCCGTTGTGGCGGAGGATGTTACATCATTTAAACAGTACGGCTTGGATGAGCCGCTTTCAAGGGTTACTTGGACAAAGGGTGATGAGTCTCATTATATAGAGCTTGGTACACTGGCGTCCAGCGGCGGTTATTATATGCGCGTTGACGGCGGAAATACCGTGTATACGTATAACAGTACAAGCGCAAAATATTATATGTCGCCGAGAATGGATTTTTATGATACAAAGCTATTTGATTTTGATGAGGAAAGCGACGCTTCATATATAAATCACTTTGTGATTGGTAAGAAGGGCGGGGACACTGTTGACGTTATTCTTCAGGATATTACTGATGAAACGATAGACAGCGCATATCTTATTGTGGAGCCGATAGAGCATAATTTTTCAATCGAAAAATCGTCGGCAATAACAGAGCTTATGAAAACGCTTACTTCATGCACTGTTTACGATGATGATTTAAGTCCGAAAAATTTAGAAAAGTACGGGCTTGACGACCCTGAGTATACATTTTCATTTACAAATGTTCAGCAGGTAAACACTGCATATTTCGGAAATCTGTCCGATAAGGGCTACCGTTATATGTACGCCGACGGTCATGACTTTATATATATTGTTGATGAGGATGATATAAATATTCTTCAGCACGATATAGCATATTATTGTGAAAATATGTCTTATGTCCGCTCATATGATACTATTGACAGCATTACCATTTCCGGTGGCGGAAAACGTTATGAGATTGACATTACCGGTACTGCCGATGATGACAATATGAAGGCATATATAAATAATAAGTATGTTGAATATGATAATTTTGCCAATCTTTATGCGCATATACTCAGTATAGAAATTAAAGAGGTTGGTGAAAAACAGCCTGATGATGAGCTGCTTGTCACCGTTACGATAGACTGTAAAGACGGCACACAGGATGTTTTGAAATACTACAAGCAGAGCGATATAAATTCATTCTATGAGCTCAACGGTAAGGGCAGACTGATAGTTTCAACCGCAAAGGTTGAGCAGATACTGAAGTTTGCGCAGCAGCTTTACGACGGTGAGGAAATTGTTCTTGACTGGTAAAAAAATTTGAATATTTAAATAAACACACCGTACAGTTTAAAACTGTACGGTGTGTTTTTATATAAAGTAATCATATATTGTGAAATGTTTCATAAAAATATTGCTTTTTATTATACTATATGTTATTGTATTATTAGATGAAATATCAAGCATATAGCTTTGTATATAATTGAGAAAGTGGTAATTTTATGTTTTTTTTACAGATAGCTGTTTTATGTATTTTGTTTTTCTTTATGGTTTTATCGGTCGGGCTTTTTGGAAATTATATTTCTAAAAAAGAAAATTTCCCTTATGCAGGGCCTATATTTTCCATTGCATTTACGGGTATGATAATTTTAGGTGTAATTATCTACTTTGCATATCAATCTTAAAATGTATACGTATCTGCGCTTTTTTGTTTAGTAATTTAATAAACACGGTATTCTTACGAATACCGTGTTTTTATACTTTATGCAGCTGCTCGGAAGGCGCGCTGCCCATCTGCTTTTTATAGGTCTTTGTAAAATACGACATATTGTTAAATCCGCTCAGCTGCGCACTTTCCGATACGTTGTGCTGTCCGCTTGCAATCAGCCGTCGCGCATTGGCACAGCGCAGAAAATTAAGGTAGTCAATAACTGTTCTGCCCGTTTCCGCCTTAAATTTTCGGCACAGATAAAATTTGCTGAAGCCCAAATAAGAGCACAGCTCGTCTACCGTCACAGGATCGCTGAAATGTGCGCGCAGATAATCTACGGCGTGTGCTACCGTTTTGGAATAGGAATTTGTATTTTCTCTTTCAATATCCCTGCTTTCCGCCAAACGGCAGCAGCGAATCATCAGCTGCAAAACAAGCATTTTCGCCTCCGCCTGAAAATAGCTCGGTTTGCTGTTCATTATCTCGATAATGCTGTCATAGCATTTTTTTGCCTGTTCTTCTTTAATAACCATTGCAAACTGTCCTGCGCATACGGGTACATTAAAACTGTCGCAAAAGCCCTTGTCTGCCGTTATGCAGTAGTATTCGCAGATATCGCGGTCAATATAGATATCGTGTATGCAGTTGGGCGTTATCATTATAATATCGCCGGTCTGTGCATACACTTCAATCCCGTTGCCCTGCACGGTGCAAGAGCCTTTCATGATATACAGCAGCTCCACATGCTCGTGCCAGTGAACATGAACACCTTTGTGCGTTTTATCTATTCTGTCTAAATGAAAAAATATAGGAAAATCCGGATTCATATAATTGTGCTTTTCGTATGTTGTATACACTGTAAAATCCTCCGAGATTAGAGCAATATAGTATCAGTTTGTAGCAAAATAAATGTCTTTACTTTATTCTCAATAATTATATAATAGAGACAATACAGCTGTCAATATACAGCAAAAAAGATAATAAGGAGAACCTTTTATGTACGATTTTTCTATCGGCGTTGTGCTTGAAGGCTTCAAGCTGCCAATTTCCGAAGCAATTAAAAAAGCCCGCGAGGTGGGTGTGTGCGGCGTGCAGGCATATGCCACGCGCGGCGAACTTGCCCCTGAAAACATGTCAGCTCAGAAACGGCGTGATTTTCTGAACATGGTAAAGGGAGAGGGGCTTGTTATGTCCGCTCTTTGCGGAGATATGGGTATCGGATTTCACAAGAAAGAAATGCATGAGGAGCTTATTGAAAAATCCAAACGTATTCTTGACCTTGCCAAGGATTTGGAGACAAATATTGTTACCACTCATATCGGTGTTGTACCGGAAGATCCCAATCATGAGCGGTATAAGGTAATGCAGGAGGCTTGTTTTAAGCTTGCGGAGTATGCAGACTCGATCGATGCGCATTTTGCCATTGAGACGGGCCCCGAAACCTCGGCGGTGTTAAAGGGCTTTCTTGACAGTCTGCATTCGACAGGCGTTGCCGTAAACCTTGACCCGGCAAACCTTGTCATGGTTACGGGCGACGACCCTGTTCAGGCGGTTTACAATCTGCGCGATTACATAGTGCATACCCATGCAAAGGACGGAAAGCGTAATTATTACCGTGATCCCGAGGCGGTTTACGGACTTTTGGATGTTGAAAAGCCCTCCAGCCCGTCGTTTGAGGAGCTGCCGCTCGGTCAGGGGAATGTTGACTTTGAAAATTATCTTAAGGCGCTTGACGATATCGGTTATCACGGCTTTTTAACAATTGAGCGGGAAGCCGGCAAAAACCGCGAGGACGATATCCGCACGGCTGTTGATTTTCTTAAAAATCTTATTAAATAAGGAGCAATAATATAATGAAAAAGATTAAAGTTGCCGTAATCGGCGTCGGCGGAATATCCGGCGAGCATATAAATGCATATCTTGCCAATCCCAACGTAGAGCTTTACGCTTTTTGTGATATCAATGAAGAGCGCCTTAAAATGAAAGCGGAGAAATTCGGCATTACCCGTACATATACAGATAAGGATGTTATGCTGCGTGAGCTGCCTGAGATTGACGCTGTCAGTGTCTGTACCTGGAACAGCCAGCACGCCCCATGTACAATAGCAGCGCTTAACGCCGGGTGTCATGTCATCTGTGAAAAGCCGATGGCGACAAGCGCGAAAGAGGCAAGAGAAATGAAAGCTGCCGCTGATAAAAACGGTAAGCTTCTGATGATAGGCTTTGTCCGCCGCTTCGGTAATGACTGTGCAATAGTATCCGACTTTATCAAAAACGGATATTTCGGCGACCTTTATTACGGTAAAGCTACATATTTGCGCCGCAACGGCTGTCCGGGAGGCTGGTTCGGTGACAAGTCGCGTTCTGCCGGCGGTCCGCTTATTGACCTCGGAGTGCATGTTATCGACCTTACACGCTATCTGTGCGGTAATCCCAAGCCGGTTTCGGTTTACGGCGTAACTTTCGATAAGCTCAAGGACAGACCTGACATTAAGGATCATGGAAATATCGGCTATACTTCGGCGAGCAAAACAGATCATGATATTTTTGATGTAGAAGATTTGGCAAGTGCGCTTATACGGTACGACAACGGCGTTGTAATATCCGTTGAGGCTTCTTTTTCACTCAACATAAAGCATGACGAGGGTAAAATTGAGCTGTTCGGTACAAAGGCAGGCGCAAAAATGGATCCTGAGCTTGAGATATATACCGAGCTTAACGGCTACATGTCAAATGTTCAGCTTAACAGAAAAACAGCTCTTGATTTTAACGGTTTGTTTGCCAACGAAATTAATCATTTTGTAGACTGTGTAATGAACGGAACTGAGTGTAAAGCTCCCGCTGAGGACGGCATAACGCTCATGGAAATTCTTGATGCAATCTATGAATCCGCAAGAACGGGACATGAGGTGATTTTGTGAAATATTCGGTGAGTTCATACAGTTTTTCACAATATCTTAAGGATGGTAAGCTGACGACGTTTTCCTGTATACAAAAGGCGAAGGAGCTGGGCTTTGACGCCATTGAATTTGTCGAGCTTTCTGCGCCTGAGGGCAAAACGCTTTCAGACTATGCAAAGGAGCTGGCTTCGGAGGCGGCGCGCGTCGGGATTGAGATTTCAAATTATGCCGTCGGTGCGGACTTTATAAGAGGCAGCGACGGCGACATCGAAAAGGAGATTTCGCGCGTCTGCGCCCAGGTGGATATTGCCAGAATTTTGGGCTGTCCCGTAATGCGCCATGATGTGACGGGCGGCAAAACGTACCATAAATTCGAGGGCTATAACAACGTTTTGGAGAGGCTTGCATACGGTTGCCGCCGGGTTACAGAGTACGCAGCATCTGTCGGCGTGCGCACAATGACCGAAAATCACGGTTATTTTTCGCAGGACAGTTTGCGTGTAGAAAAGCTTATAAATACGGTAGCTCATGATAATTTCGGCTGGCTTATTGATATAGGTAATTTTCTTTGTGCAGACGATGAGCCTGCGGCGGCTGTCGGCAGGGCGGCGCGCTATGCGTTTTACGTCCATGCTAAGGACTTTATTGTGAAAAGCGGACAGCAGGCAAATCCGGGACGCGGATTTTTCATGTCTCGCGGAGGTAACTTTTTGCGCGGAACAATAATCGGTCACGGTGACGTGCCGGTGATGCAATGCCTTTATGCGCTAAAGCGCGCCGGATATGACGGATTTATCACCATTGAGTTTGAGGGTATGGAGGACTGTATCGATGGAGTATCGATAGGTCTTGACAATCTGAAACGCTATGTGTCACAGGTTTACAGTGAGTAAGCCTATTAAGACTTCATTCAAAACCGGGTAGATTATCTATCCGGTTTTATGCTTTTCTTGACATTTTGCCTGAGTTATAGTATTCTTTTATCGGATAACTGCGGCTAAATGGACCATAATAGATTTCGGGAGAATATAATGACAGTAAAACACAGAATGTTTTTTTCCTTTGTAGATGAAAAGCGTTGGTTGGAAAAAATGAATTCCGACGGACTGGAGCTGATGCGTGCAGCGCCGTTTAAATTTGAGTTTGAAAAGACTGATATACCGGTGCTGTATGAATATGTACCTTTGCGCCACGGTAGAAAGTCATTTTCAGCGTTGAATTATAAAAAAAAAGACAAATACCTTAAGGCTGTGTATGCAAAAGCAGATATGGCGCTTTTTAAAAAGCCGGAAAGTAAAGGGAAGCCGGAGCTTTTGACAAGCGATGAGCGTCTTTTGGCGTTTGCGCGTTATAAAAGCTCTGTTTCAATGTACGCGCTGATGATGCTGGCGCTTACTGCTGTGTTTATCTTGCTGTCTGGCAGAACGGGTCTTGCGGTTTTGTATTTTCCCGCGCTGCTTTTTTTGCTTGCGGCTTGCGGTGACTTTTACCGTGCGTCTCGGACTGAGCAATATTTGAGTTGTCTGCGGCTTGACAGGGATAAATCCTGACTGAAAGGGAGAGATAATGGGGATAGATGAAGTTTTTAAGCGTGCGGCAGTCGCACGCCGTATGGATGTTGAAAGTTACAGGCAGGAGATATCTGCCGCTATTGACAGGTGTTATGAGAGCTGTGAGCCCAATGTTCAAAAATTCCTTGCGGATAACTTTTCATCGCGTCCGTCACCGGAGGAATTTATTTTTAAACTTGCCTCAATTGTAAAACAAACAGCGCAGATGTAGATTTTGTACTGCATCTGCGCTGTTTGCTTTATATTAAAGAGGTATTCTTTATATTAATGCGGCAATTATTTTCCATAACTGAATTTTCAAGAATAATTTCGCCTATTTCGTCTGCATCAATTTTGCCTGACCTTGGATTTTTGATTGACAGAATTTTGCCGTTTATATCTGCTGTAACGTCTGAATACTCAAATGACAGGTCGGCGTTATCCATGGTGCAGTTTATAAGACACAGATTTTTACAATAGCAAAGCGGCTGAGTTCCTGATATTTTACAGTTTATAAATGTGAGACCGTCAGAATACCAGCCGAGATATTCACCGCTTACAATGCTGTTTTTGACTGTAACGTTTTTTGCATGCCAAAATGCATCCTTAGTATAAAGCTTAGAGTCTTCAACAGTCAGGTTTTTTGTATATTGAAATGAATATTTACCGTTCAGGGTAAAGTTTTTCAATGTAGAATCTTCACATTCCAACATGTAATAAACCGACTCTATATTACAGTCTGTCATTGATATTTCCCGACATTTCCAGCCGAACTCGGGAGAGTTGGCGGTAATTCGTTCAAGCGATATGTTGTTGCATTCACGGAGACATTTGATGCCGTTTAATATACAGTCTGTGATTTTTCCGTTTTCGGAGTACCACAGCGCAGCGCGTGTGAGCTCGTCCATATGGCAGTGCTTAAGTGAAAAGTTTTTAGAATGCCAAAGCGGATAGCGCAGTGAAAAAGTACACTCGGAAATGATAATATCGCTTGATTCCTTAAGAGCAGATTCTCCGTCAGCAGGTCCTGCAAATGTGCATCGGCTGACTTTGGCGTTTTCAAGATGATAGAGCGCGCGTTCTTCATCAAAACATTTATTTTCAATCAGTTTCATATTGGCACCTCAAAATATGCGGCACACTTTTCGTGCGCCGCAATTCTATATTTATTTTATATTCAGTTGATGTTCCATCCAGATAAATCTGTTTGTAAGCCAGGTTTTGAGATAAACTATGTGGTCTTTGTACGTTTTGCAGGATGCAATCTCATACATTGTCCGCCAGCGGTTAGGGTCGCCGAATGTGTTAAACACATAATTACTCATTGCAAAGTCAAAGCTGTATTTGTTGACAATATTGTCAATGGTGTCGAGCATACCGCGAATGGCGCTTTTCTTTTCCTGATACCGCTTTGAAACAAGCTCTTTAAACTGAGGCATTTCAATCAGGGTTGTAAACCACTGAAGCTCGCTTCCGGCAAACCAGCCTTTATATCCTGAACCGCCGTGGGATGAAGAACCACATGCCTGGTCAAAGTCCCATGCGGGTCCCATATACAGTTTGCCGCCCTGCTTTTTATACAGGTAAAAGCTATAACCCATATCCTGATTGAGAAGAATTTCATCAAGCAGAAACATGTTTACAAAAGAATCTACATCAATATACTTTTGAATACCGTCCCAGTCCTTTTTGAAAATGGCTTCGTTGGCTTTGGCAACATAGTCCGAGATAAAACTTTTTTGTTCTTCGGTGCACTGAAGAATGTCGGGAGACTTAATAATAAAAGTAAATACTTTATTACCGGATACTTCTTTGCCGAGTGTCTTGCCGTCTACATCATCTAAGCGAAAGGTTTTGTAGTCAACAGGAGAGGCGTTGTTTATACCCTCTAAAAGATACCCCGTGTCAACCTGACCGATGGGGGATGTGTTTATGTTTACACGGCTTGAGCCCTCCTGAACCTGCTCGCAGAGAAGATATACCCCTTTGTACTCACCGTTGAGATACAGATTTAAAAATTGGCAGTCGCTTGTAAATTCAAGACCGAGTGCTTTGCCAAGGTTGAATGCAAGATAATTGCGCATCATGCTTTCGTCCAAAGCATTGGCAAGCAGCACCCATTTTTTTGCCGCGCCCATACCGAACAGGTCGGTTTTAACCGTAAATTTCAGCTTATATGCCTTTTTGTCAAAATAGGACCAGGTTGAATTTCCGCGCCCGCGCACATCTACGGCCGTAGCGCCAAGCGAGTGGTTTTTAAGTGTATTTGATATAGAAACCGTAGCTCCCGTATATTCCGTTTTGGATGTAATGTCCTTACCATTGCCCGTCTCTATTTTCATTATGGGCAGCGTAAGTTTTTTCTCGTCGTAGTTGTCGGCTGTTATCTCAAAATCCGAAACCGTTGTTTCTGCTTTATCTATATACGGTAAATTGTCGTTTTTACCCTCGTATCGTGTATCTATTTCTCCGTCACTTTCAAAGTGACCGATTTCGTCCGGGTCAATATCGCCCGGATCGTCAGTGCTTGTTACAGGCGGAACGTAGCTGTCTGACGGCGTGTTGTCATTGCCGCCTGGTGTGGTGCTGCCGGCGTTTTGTGTATTATTATCGCCGGAGGGTGTATTGCCGTTATTTTGAGTTTTATCGTTTCCTTCGGCTTTTCCGCCGGTTTGGTTTTTGTCGCCGTCATCTTTTGACTGATCGTCCGTTGATGTATTGCTATTGCTGTCGGAGCCTTCTTCCTCCGCTTTATTCGGAGAATTTTGTGAATCTTCGTCCTGACTGTTTGTGGTCTGCTCACTGTCCGTATCCTGTGCCGGTTTTTTTCCGCAGCTGCCCAGCAATGTAATAAGCATTACGGCAACTGTTAAAACTGATATTATTCGTTTCATAATATTAGCCCTGCTTTACAGATTTATTTACAATCATTATATAATAAACACAACATATTTGCAACAAATATTTAAATTTTTGTTCAGTTTACGTCGCGACCGGGCTGTCGCTTTGAGGGTTATGACCCATACGCTTGATGTAAGCCTTATAAAAGGCGGAATAATCTGAAAATCCCGAGCTTTCAGCTGCCTCGCTTGCACGCACGCCACGCTGTATAAGCCCGCGAGCGTAGTATATACGCTTGTATATAACGTATTCTCCGACGGTAATTCCTGTTGCCTTGCGAAAGAGCTTATTTAAATGATGCTTGCTTATGAAAAATTTAGCAGATATATCGTCCAGCGTAATTTTTTCCGTAAAATTTTCATTAATATAGGTAATTATTTGTGAAACAGCGCCGCTGGCTGCAATTTTCGGTTCGGAGGCCTCAAGCGTATCCTGCATCAAAAGGATTTTTATGAGCAGCGCCTGCACTGAAATATTCAGTGCCCAGTCACCCAGAATCGCCGCATTGAAAATATCGTCAAAGGCATTACCTATTCCACGTCCGTCGGTATTCTCATAGTAGCATTTGCTGTTGAATACCCTGCGCAGTAAGTTCTCGCCGTCAAGGTCAAATCCTCCCGGATAAATGTCCAAAACGCACCGCTGATACGTTCCGTCACCGCAGGCTTTTACACCGTGTACGACATTTGGCGGAATAAGCAAAAGGCTCCCGGCTGTCAGGCTGTACTCGGCGCCCTCGATTATATACCGAACATTTCCGCGGATAAAGTATAGTATTTCGTAATTGCTGTGACAGTGAATTATGATATTGTCGTCGCCGCCGTCCGATACTGAGAACCGAACATGAACCGAATGATTATTAAAGTTTTTTGTATTCATGATATTATCATACATCAATACCGCTATTTTTGCAATATAAAAGTTATAATATGCAATTAAATACTGGCTTTAAAATGCTATAATTTAAGAAAAAACGAGAGGTGCTTTTTTATGAAACTCGGCGCACAGCTTTATACCCTCAGAAAACAGATGAAAACTCCCGATGAAATTGAGCGCGGACTTGAGCGGATAGCAAAAATGGGCTATTCATGCGTACAGGTTTCGGGAATCGGCAAAATCGACGCTCAAAAACTGCGGTCGATATGCGACAGGCTTTCTCTTGAGATTGCCGTGACTCATATCCCTTCCGACAGACTGCTCGGCGATACTGCCCGCGTTATAGCGGAACATAAAATTATGAATTGCAAATATGTGGGACTCGGCTCTATGCCAAAGGTTTATCGCTCGGCTGCGGGCGTTGACGAATTTAAACAGTATTTTACGCGCGCGGTTGAGGAACTGCGTGCCGCAGACCTTGCATTTACATATCACAATCATGCTTTTGAATTTGAGCGTGTGGATGGTTGCTTGATTTTTGACAGACTTCTAAATGCCTTTTCACCCGAACAGATGAAGGTGACGCTTGATTGTTACTGGGTTAATTACGGCGGTGCGGATGTCTGCGACTGGATTGACAGGCTTTCCGGCAGGATTGACTGTGTTCACCTTAAGGATTACGGAATCAAGAACGGTGAAATTGTAATGCTTCCCGTAATGGAGGGAAATATGAATTATCCGCGTATTTTAGAGCGGCTTGAGAACGCAGGTACAAAATATGCGCTTGTCGAGCAGGATGACTGCAACGGTGAAGATCCGTTTGAATGTCTTGAACGCAGCTATGAAAATCTGAAAAAATATTTTTAAGGAGAATAGTTATGGAAAAGCTGAAAGTCGGAATTGCGGGCATAGGCAATATGGGTTCAAGCCATGCCCGGAAGATTTTTGAGGGAAAGATTCCGGATATGGAGCTTTGTGCGGTGGCAGACAAAAAAGAAGAACGCCGCAGCTGGGCAAAGGAATGCTTTGGCAATATTTCGGTATACTGCGATGCACTTGATATGCTAAAGCATGCGGATATTGATGCGGCGATTATTGCCGTTCCTCATTATGACCATCCTCGGCTTGTGATGTCTGCGCTCGAAAACGGTCTGCACGTTATGTGCGAAAAGCCGGCAGGCGTGTACACAAAGCAGGTGCGCGAGATGAATGAGTTTGCCGCAAAGCAGGATAAAACCTTTGCCATGATGTTTAACCAGCGCACAAACTGTGTTTACCGCAAAATGAAAGAGATGGTAGAAAAAGGTGATATCGGTGAAATAAAGCGTGTAAACTGGATAATTACAGACTGGTACCGCACTCAGTTCTATTATGACAGCGGTGAGTGGCGCGCCACCTGGGCGGGCGAGGGCGGCGGCGTACTATTGAATCAGTGCCCGCATAATTTGGATCTTACAGTGGATTTGCGGAATGCCGGAGTCGGTTTGCGCGTTTTGCCACGAGGGCAAATGGCATGATATCGAGGTAGAAGACGATGTGACGGCATATCTTGAATTCAAAAACGGTGCAACCGGCGTTTTTGTTACGACAACGGGAGACGCTCCGGGTACAAACCGTCTTGAGATAACCGGAACCCGCGGCACGCTTGTTTGTGACGGTGCGCATTCCCTTAAATATACCCGGCTTAGTGTTGATGAGCGGGAATACTGCTTAACCGCAAAAGAGGGATTTAAAAAGCCGGATGCTCTCCCGGCGGTTGAGGTGGAAACTGACGGTATGAATGAACAGCATGTCGGTGTGCTCAAGGCTTTTGCCGCGCATATTTTAAACGGAGCTCCTCTTGTTGCAGACGGCTGTGAGGGAATAAACGGACTTATGCTGTCAAATGCAATGCATCTTTCTTCGTGGCTGGGCAAAAAGGTAACGCTGCCTGTCGATGAAGAACTGTTTTACAGTCTGCTTTCCGAGCGTGTGGCAAAATCGCAAAAAAAGGTATCGTCTGCCGGTGCCGTACTTGATACAGAGGGGAGCTACTGATGAAAAGCTACCGTGCGGCAATAGTGGGTTGCGGCGCAATCAGCGGAGTTCATGCTGCGGCGCTGAAGGAAAACGGGATTGAGCTTTGCGCCGTTTGTGATATAAAGTCCGAGCGTGCGGCTGCAATGTCGGTAAAAACGGGTGCTGCGGCATATACAGAGCTTGATAATATGCTGAATAACGAAAACATTGATGTCCTGCACATCTGTACACCGCATTTTCTTCATCTGTCTATGGCGGAGACTGCACTGATACGTGGCATTAACGTTGTGCTTGAAAAACCGCCCGTCATGAATATGAATGAGTTTCAAAGGCTGTCGGCAGCTGCAAACAGCAAAAATGTGCAGATTTGCGTCTGTTTTCAAAACCGTTTTAATGCGACAACCCGCCATGCAAAGCAGTTGATTGACAGCGGCAGATACGGCGCTTTGCTTGGGGCGAGAGGAATTGTCACATGGCACCGTCGCGGTGACTATTATACGGAAAGTGACTGGCGGGGCAGATATAATACAGAGGGCGGCGGCGTGCTTATCAATCAGGCGTTGCATACACTTGACCTTTTGTGCGAATTTCTGGGGGAGCCGACCGGTGTGCGCGCCGTATGTGCAAATCTGTCTCATTCTGAAATCGAGACGGAGGATACCGTGTGCGCCGAAATAGATTACGGCAAAAAAAGTGCGGTATTTTATTCTACCGTTTCCGCATGCAAGTCGCCTGATGCGGAAATTATGCTGTTTTGCGAGCGGGCAAATATAAATCTGAGCTTCAGAGCGTGCGCCGTATACCCGAAAGACGGCAGGGCAGAGATTTTCAGCGTAGGTGATATTACTCCCGGCAAGTCCTGCTGGGGCAGCTCGCACTCGGAGCTTATCGGTAAATTCTATTCAAGTCTTGACGGTACGGGAACGGAGCAGAATCCGTGTCCGCTTGAAAGCTGCCGCCAAACTATGGAAACATTATGCAGAATTTATGACGGTAATCTGATAACCGTTGACAGAAAGGAATAAAATTCAAATGAGATTTAATCATGATTTGACCGGTAAAACCGCAGTGGTTACAGGTGCTGGCGGCGTGCTTTGCTCAATGTTTGCGCAGACTCTTGCGCAAAACGGTGCTACGGTTGCTCTGCTGGACATAAACTATGATGCGGCAAAAGCCGCCGCAGAAAAAATAGGTGAGAATGCGTTTGCGGTGCAGGCAAACTGCCTTGACAAGACAAGTCTTGAGTCTGCGCGCAATAAAGTAACGGAGCGTTTTGGAAGGGTGAATCTTCTTATAAACGGCGCGGGCGGAAACAACCCTCGCGGTACAACGGAAGATGAGACGTATGATGAAGAGAGCACAAAAAGCTTTTTTAACCTTGACGAGAGCGGAATTAAGTTTGTTCTGGAACTTAATTTTTTAGGTACGCTGCTGCCTACTCAGGTTTTTGCTCCGCTTATGCTTAAAAACGAGGGTGTTATCATTAACGTATCGTCTATGAACGCTTACCGCCCGCTTACAAAAATACCTGCGTACAGCGGCGCAAAGGCGGCGGTTTCAAATCTTACGCAGTGGCTTGCCGTTTATTTTGCAAAATCGGGAATACGTGTCAACGCAATAGCTCCCGGTTTTTTTGTCACAAATCAAAACCGTTCGCTGTTGTTTGATGATAAAGGAAATCCCACTCCCCGTACGGAAAAAATTCTTCGTGCAACGCCGATGGGGCGTTTTGGTGAAGCCAGGGAGCTTTGCGGTACGTTGATGTGGCTTGCAGACAATAATGCATCCGGCTTTGTTACAGGTACGGTAATTCCGGTAGACGGCGGCTTCTCCGCATATTCGGGGGTGTAGCATATGAAAAACTATATTCTGACGGGCTTTGCGGACGAAATCGATCCCATGATGCAAAAGCAGTACGCGTTATTGCATAAGCTTGGCATAGAATATATCGAACTGCGCGGGGTTAACGGAAAAAACATTTCCGAGCTCACCGAGGATGAGATAAAATCACTCAAGCTTCAGCTTGACCGTGAAAATATAAAAATATCCGCAATCGGCTCGCCGGCAGGTAAAATCAAGATAACGAATGACTTTAAAGAGCATTTTGAGATGTTTGAAAAGCTGCTGTCCTTTGCTGCAATTTTGGATACCCGGTATATTCGCGTTTTTTCTTTCTATATGGACGGGGATTATGAGACGCTGAAGGATGAGGTATTTAACCGTATGTCACGTTTTGTTGACGCTGCCGAAAAAGCGGATGTTGTGCTTCTGCATGAAAATGAAAAGGGCATTTACGGTGATAATCTTGAGCGTTGCCTGCAGCTTATGGAGCGTTTTTACGGAGATAATTTTAAGTGTACATTTGACTTCGCAAATTTTGTTCAGTGTGGAGTTGATACGCTTGAGGCTTATAAGGCGCTTAAGCCGTATATTGAGTATATACATATCAAGGATGCTTTGTATGACGGAGGTCATGTTGTGCCACCTGGTATGGGTGACGGCAGACTTAAGGATATTCTTGATAATGCGTTTTCGGACGGTTATCACGGCTTTTTAAGTCTTGAGCCGCATCTTTCGCATTTTCATGGGCTTGACAAGCTGGAAAACGGTGAAATCGATAAGAAGGATAAGATACCGGGAGAAGTGGCTTTTACAACGGCGTATAATTCATTGCTTGAGATACTGAATTAAATTTTCTTATAGATAAAAACTCACTGCAAATTTGCAGTGAGTTTTTTGTCTTATATAATGTAAAATTAAATAATATTGACGGTAGAAGTGTTTCTCCAGCCTGTGTTTCCTGTTCCGCGTTCTGGTGTCAGATCATCTCCGTCTTCCGTGCGGCAGTCGTACCACAGCACCTGCTCCTCCAACTCGTCTATTTTATCAATAGAACCGTTACAATAGGCGTTAATTACATCGATAACGCCGTTTAAGCGCTGCTTCATTCCGCCCAGACGCAACTGCTGAACCTCCAGTCCAAATGCGCGGCTTTCCAGCCTCCACTGGGTTTCAACCGCTTTTAAAAGCTTGTCGGCAGCTTCTATAAGAGCGGGGATATCCTTTTTTGCAAGTTCTGCAAGCGCGTTTTTGTCCTTTTTGCCGTATGCTGTGCGAAGGTCATGCGGTATTGTCGCCTTATAGGAATTCAGCTTTGCCACAGAGCGTGCTACCTCTACAACATATCCGAAATTTTTGTTATCACAATACGGTTCGAGAGCGTGCGCCATATCCGCATAAAATTTCTGCGCCTCATCCCTTTTTATATGTTTGTTTAAAAGTCCGGTCAGCACGTCGAAATATACCATTGCCTTATGGAAATACGTGCGTCTGCCGCTCTCAGGCGTCTTGAATCCTGGCGGGCAGTCAACAGCATCCATAATCTCAAAAGGCTTCATGGGTATTTTGAAAATGTTCTCAAAACGCGCATCAAACCACTCTCTGTCAAAGCTGCCTTTGTAGCATTTTTCTGCGTAGACCGTAAGCCCGGGCGCTATTGAAAAATGCGCTGCCTCAGCACCGTCGTCACCCCAGCCGGTGGCGATTATCTGGGTGAGGCCCTCTTTTATACACTCGTCAATATGCATGCTCTCCAGCTCGTATGTCACCATGTTGTTTGCAACAAAACCGCCCCACTTATGGCAGCCGCCCGCAAATGCAATCGGGTTGTCAAAAGACTTGTGACATTTAACCATATGCGAAAACATTTCCTTGTCGGAGGTGTAATAATCCCAGTAGATAAGCGTGAGATTATGAGGAACCTTGTCTCTGACCTCTTTTGTAATCTCGCCCGATTTTACATAATATGTTCCGAAAGCGAGACGGAAGAACATGTCACTCCACATCATGGGATGGAAGTTGTATTTTTCTGCAATTTCACAAATTCTTTTAAGGTGTGATAGCATAATCTCTGAGCGATTGTGATAGCCGTTTTTGTCGAGATATTTACCCAGTCCCAGCATATGCGCCTCGTCAAGACCTAAGTTTATTTTGCGGCTTTTAAAGCATGCTGCGCACGCCTTGAATGTATCTTCTATAAATGCATATGTCTTTTCGTCGCCGGCAAGAAGTATGTCGTCGAAGTCAATAATGTCTTTGTAGCACTTCCAGCGCATCATGCGCTTGAGATGAGCCAGTGCCTGAATGCAGGGAATAAGCTCAATGCCGAACAGTTCGCCGTATGCAACAAGCTCTTTAAGTTCGTCCTGTGTCCAGCGTCCGCGCATATAACCGAAATAGGGCTGACCCTTTACTTCATATGTATCTTCTGTGTACAGCATCAGAGAGTCAAAGCCCAGCGCAGCGAGATAACGTATCATGCGCTTTGCCGTATTCATATTCATAACAGCGTTTCTTGACTGATCTGCCATGTAGCACAGCATCGTCTGACGCGGATTTTCACAGTATTTTCCCTCAACCCTGCCTGTCAGCATTGAGAGCATTCTGAAAAACTGCGGTTTGGTGTTGTATGTGATAACAACGCCGTTTTCGCATTTCTCAATCGACATGTCGCCTTGCTTTGCCGTAATTGGTATTCCGGCATCTGAAGTCGGAATTTCCAGCATAGAACAAAGTTCCGCCGCGCCCGTTTTCAGTTCTGCGGGCAGTAAATCAAGCGTGTACATTTTTTAAAAACCTCCCTTTTTTCATTGATTTAAGTATATATTTATCGGGTGTTAAAGTCAATCATACTTTTTTGCCTTTATGTGTTGTTAAATTGTCTTTTTGATGTTATAATCGTAAAAAACGGGAGGATATGTATAATGTCGCTTAAAATACTCAGTCAAAATGTTATGTGCTGGGGCGTGGAGGGTAAAAATTCATTTGAAATGCGTCGTCCGATGATGCAGCGCGCCGTGCGTGAGAGCGGTGCCGATATAATAGGATTTCAGGAGGTGACGCCTGTTTGGAAAGAGTATTTTGATAAGGACCTTTCTGATTTTGAGCATTATCTTGTCTACCGCAGTGAAAAAAATCTCGAAGGTACCCCGATTTATTGGAATCCCGCGCGGGTTGAGATGTTAAACTGCGGGCATTTTTGGTTGTCCGAGACGCCGACTGTTTCATCTCTTGGTTGGGATGCCAGATGCGTGCGTATTACATGCTGGGCGCTTTTTCGTGAACTTGAAAGTGGGAGGCAGTTTGCCTTTGTCAACACTCATCTTGATCATGTTGGTATGACGGCTCAGGTAAAGGGCATTGAACAGATATGTGCTTTTATCCGTCAGCGGTTCGGTGACGGTATGCCGCTTATTCTTACGGGAGACTTTAACGCGCAACCCGATTCAAGGGTAATTGCCGTTACCAATACGCTGCTCCAAGATGCAAGATCTGCTGCGAAAACGACAACGGACGGTATAACCTTTCATGGGTTCGGAGAGCATACTCCGATAATTATAGACTACATATATCTGAGCCGGAATATAGGGTGCGACAGATTTGAAATTGTAGATGTACATGACGATAAAACTGTACAGTCGGACCATTACGGAGTGCTGGCTCATCTGAATATATAAAGTTAAAAAGCGAAGTGTTTACAGCTTCGCTTTTTATATGAAATAATAGTCTGTATCCCATGCCGGAATATATGGATGATGACGCATATAAACCTTGTAGTCGTCTCGTATTTCCAATACCTGCTTTACAATCTCAGTCAAATCCTGCGTGCGGTGGTACGCCGCAATTTTAAGGCGGGGTTTAAAGGATTGTATTGTTTGTCTTGCGCCATCTATTGCGGCGTGTTCGCCGCCCTCTACGTCAAATTTTATATATGTTGCGCGTTGTCCGTTTAATATACCGTCGACAGTTACGACCTGCACCGGCTGACCTTTATCCGACAAGTGCGAGCTTCTGCCTCTGTTGGCTTCTAACCTTCCACTGCTTTCAAACGCTCCGGCAGCGGCGTTTATACAGACAATATCTCCGGCGTCCGACTTGCAGCTAAGCTGCTGTTTCAGCTTGGCAAAAGTTTTGCGGTCGGGCTCTACGGCATATATTTTTTTAAAGCTTTTTGCATATTTTAAAAATTCCAGTACAGTATCTGCGCGGTATGCACCGAGATCTACAAAAATCTCATCTTTTTTCAGCTTTAGGATATTTTTAAACGGTTCGCTTTTATCACATTCGCATCCGATAAGGTACCTTATATTTCCTGACAGTTTATAATTTACGATACTGTCAAAGACGTTTTTTGAATATTCGTCACTCAGCAGTGACCTGACAAACTCAAGGTCTTTTATGTTTGCGTGGAAGTAGTCGTTATTAAAAAGCGTATTTCCGTATACAGGGATGTCGGGTGCGTAAAGTTCGCATTCACCGGCAATTCTTATTATGTTGTCTATAACATTCCGCCTGTTAGAGCCGAATGCCGTTAGTACGATGATATCTCCGTATTCCCGGCGCACATCACCGTAGCTTTTAATTTTAAAGCCGTTGAAGCATTTATCTCTTACAAATTCGTCGCTCGCGAATACGCCGCATACCGGTATTTTGTACTTTTCAAGTATACCGAACAATTTTTGGGCACCGTTGCCCATACCGTAAATGAATATAGGCTTACTGCGTGTTTTCAGCCTTGTCCAAAGGTCTGTCATGACTGACTTTTTTCCGTGTTTTCCGTCACGGCGGCGCGTTTTCTTTTTAATTCGCTTCTGTACGCCGTAAAATCAGAAAGAAGAGTATAAACAACCGAAGCTATCGGCACCGCCATAAGCGCACCCAGCGCACCATATACACCGTTGCCTATAATTACTGCCATAAGCACCCATACACCGGGCAGACCGACCTGTCTGCCGACCACGCGCGGGTATATGAAGTTTCCCTCAAGTTGCTGGAGAACGATAAGAAATACAAGAAACCAAAGGGCTTTAATCGGGTTGTTTATAAGTATAAGTATGGCTGAAAGTCCGCCGCCTATCCATGCACCGAGTATTGGGATAAGCGCTGATACGCCGACAAGAACGCCGACCACGGCGGGATACGGAAAGCGAAATATAAGCATTCCCAAAAAGCAGAGAACTCCGAGAATGATGGCTTCGATAAACTGCCCGCTGATGAAATTGGCAAATGCTTTATTTGATAAACTCATCACCCGAGATATTCTGTTGTATATTTTGTCGCTGAAAAGTGCGCCTGCGAGGCGGCGGCACTGGTTTATAATCATCTCCTTGCCTGTGAGCAGATAAATTGCAATAAAGAGACTTAAGAATATATTTGCGACGACACTTACTACCGAGCCGCCGATGACGCTTGCCGATTTTAAAAATCCGTTCAGGTTGTTTTTTATGAAATTTCCTACCTTTGTCATCAGCTCTTCGCCGCCAAGCAAAATCTGCGAGATACGCTCATGCGTTATATCGAAGCGTTCAAGTGTGTCTTCGATAAATTGCAGCGCGCGCTCCGAGAATGCCGGGAAGCCTTCTACTATTGATTGTACGGTAGCTCTTACCTGCGGAATAATTACAAGCAGAATAATTGTTATTGCACCGATAAATACGAGCAGTGAGGCGATAAGGCTCAGCGGTCGCCGCAGCTTTTTCCAACGCTTGCTTCGGTCTAAGAACACAAACACCTTTTGCTCAAACAGCTTCATCACAATATTGAGAATAAAAGCGGTGCAAAAGCCGCCGATGACGGGGGTCAGCATTTTCAGCATGGCAGACAGCCAGCTGAAAACACTGCCTATGTTCAGCGCCACGGTAAACATTGCAATTATGCAAAAGCTTATAAACAGTATTTTTTTGGTAGGTTCATTTGAAATTTTCATTTTTCATTATCCTATTGTATCCACCTTGATTAGGTTGGTGTTCCCTGAAATTCCGTTGGTGATTCCGCCCGTTATGACTATTCTGTCCCCTTTTTTCAAAGAGAATGTTGCCTTTGAAATGCGGTTGGCTGTATAGAACAGAACGTCTGTTGAATTGAATTCGTCGCACATGACAGGCGTAACTCCCCATGACAGAGATAGCTTTCGCAGTGTACGCTCGTTTGTTGTAAGTCCCAATATGTCAATAGGCGGGCGAAAACGCGATACCATCCGTGCTGTCATTCCGGAAAGTGAACAAACTGCTATCAGCTTTGCCTCGATGTCAATCGCCATGCCGCAGGTAGCGTGTGATATTGCATCCAGTGTGTTTCGAATCTTAAATTCCGACTCGGCAAAACGTGTTTTGTAGTCTATGTTGTTTTCGGTACATTCGGCAATGCTTGCCATTGCCCGAACCGACTGAACCGGATATTTTCCGGCTGCGGTTTCTCCTGAAAGCATAACGGCGCTGGTGCCGTCGTAAACAGCATTTGCAACGTCGGAAATTTCCGCTCTTGTCGGGCGTGCATTGTAAATCATGGATTCCAGCATTTCGGTTGCGGTTATTACACGTTTACCGAGCAGCCTGCATTTTGTGATAAGTTGTTTTTGAATTATAGGTACTTCTTCAAATGGTATTTCAACGCCAAGATCGCCGCGAGCAACCATTATTCCGTCGCATTCCTCACAGATTTCTTCAATGTTTTCAATGCCGCTGCGATTTTCAATTTTGGCAATTATATCTATGTCATGAGCACCGATTTCTGACAAATACTTTTTGACGTCTAAAAGATCCTGCTTGCAGGATACAAAGGAGCATGCGATAAAGTCAATTTCGTTTTTCACACCGAAGGCGATGTCGCTTTTATCCTGTTCACTCAAATATTTCTGCTTCAGCACTTTTCCGGGAAAGCTCATGCTCTTTCTGCCGGACAGCTCACCGCCGGTGATAACCCGGCATTCGGCGTCCGTATCCGACAGTTTTTCAACTTTAAATACCATCAGACCGTTATTTAAGAGTATTGTATCTCCGGTCTCAAGGTCGTGCGGCAGTCCCTTGTAGTTGACCGAAACCATTTTGTCATCGCCCTCGATGTCTTTGGTTGTAAAGGTAAAACTGTCTCCGTCGTTCAGATTTATTTTCTTGTTGTCTTTAAATGTTTTTATTCTGTATTCCGGTCCTTTAGTATCCAGCATTATTGCAATCGGAAGCTTCAGTTTTTCCCGTACTTTTTTAATAATTTCTATATTGTGTGAATGTTCGTCATAATCACCATGTGAGAAATTCAGCCTTGCAACATTCATGCCGGCAAGGCACATTCCGGTCAGCGTCTCTTCGTTTGAACACGCAGGACCGATTGTGCATACGATTTTTGTTTTTCTCATGTTTTAGTTGCTCCTTTCAGTTAATTATCGGTCATTTTAATCAGTTCATTTTGCGCTCTTTTTCGTTAGGGTCAATCATTGTGAGCGAAATTCTTTTTTTATCAGTATCGACAGAAAGCACCCATACCTTGACGATATCGCCCACATTGAGTATTTCAGACGGATGTTTTATATACTTTTTGGTTATTTTGGAAACGTGTACAAGACCGTCCTGATGAACGCCGACATCAATAAACGCGCCGAAGTCGATAACGTTTCTTACAGTGCCTGTAAGCTCCATTCCGGGCTTTAAATCCTCCATGCCTATAACGTCCGTGCGCAACAGGGGAGCAGGCAGCTCGTCGCGCGGGTCGCGACCGGGTTTCATGAGCTCGTTTATAATGTCGGTAAGTGTCGGTTCGCCTATACTGAGTTCATGGCATAATTTTGAGAAACCATATGACTTTGCCTTATCCATCAGAGACTGTAAATCGGATGTTTTTACTTTTTTTATATCAAAGCCGCATTTTTCCAAGAGAGCCTTTGCCGCGGCATAGCTTTCTGGGTGTACGGCAGTGCTGTCAAGCATATTTTTGCTTTCGCTCACGCGCAGAAATCCTGCGCACTGCTCAAAGGCGCGCGGACCGAGCTTAGGTACTTTTTTCAGTTGTGTTCGTGAACTGAACGCACCGTTTTCCTGACGGTAGATTACGATATTGTTTGCAAGAGCGCTGCCTATACCTGATACTCGCGACAGCAGAGGTGCGGAAGCCGTGTTGAGATCGACTCCGACCGAGTTTACGCAGTCCTCCACCACACCATCAAGAGCGTCGCTTAAGTGCGCCTGCGGCATATCATGCTGGTACTGCCCGACTCCTATCGCTTTCGGGTCTATTTTGACAAGCTCTGCAAGTGGGTCCTGAAGCCGCCTTGCAATAGAAACAGCGCTTCGCAGAGATACGTCGAAGTCGGGAAATTCCTTTGCAGCAAGCTTTGAGGCGGAGTAAACCGAAGCACCTGCCTCGCTTACCACCATGTATGTTATACCGCAGTCAAGCTCGCGTATGACCTGTGCGGCAAATACCTCTGTTTCATGCGACGCTGTGCCGTTGCCGATGGCAAACATGGTTACGCCGTATTTTTTGACAAGCGTTTTGACTGTCGATTTTGCCTGTTCTATTTTACTGTGGGGCGGAGCAGGATAAATAACGCCTGTGTCCAGTACTTTCCCGGTGCCGTCTACAACGGCAATCTTGCAGCCTGTACGGTATCCAGGGTCAAGTCCGAGTGTAACCCTATTTTTTACGGGAGGCTGCATTAAAAGCTGGCGAAGGTTGACGGCAAATACTTTTATAGCGCTTTCCTGTGCGCGCTCGGTAAGTATATTTCTTATTTCCCGTTCTAATGCGGGAAATATAAGCCTATCGTATGCATCTTCTGCCGCGGCGCGCACAAACTGTGAACATTCGCCCGAGCCTTTAACGTGGTTGCGGCAAACGATTTCCATTGCACGTACACGGTCAAAATCAATTGATACCTTCAGAGCTTTTTCGCGCTCTCCCCGGTTGAGTGCCAGAATTCTGTGACCGGGTATGGATTTTATCGGTTCTGAAAATTCTTTGTACATTTCGTACACGCCCAACTCGTCCGCTGCACCTTCGGAGCGTATACTGCCGTGTTCAAGGCAGACGGTTCGGAGTCCGCCGCGAACCGCCGCATCGTCGGATATCATTTCTGCAATAATATCGCTTGCGCCCGAAAGTGCACTTTTTTCGTCTTCAACGCCCTTAGCGGGGTCAATATAGTTTTTTGCAAGTTCTGAAAGTCCGGGATATCCTATTTTCTGTGCGAAAATTTTTTCTGCAAGTGGCATAAGCCCTTTCTCGCGTGCCACAGAGGCGCGGGTTTTTTTCTTGGGTTTATATGGACGGTAAATATCCTCAACTTCGGCAAGCGTTGCCGCCGCTTCAAGGGCTGCGGCTATTTCATCTGTCATAGCTCCCTGCTCTGTAATGGATGCTGCGACTTTTTCACGCTGCGTTTCAAGATTGCGCAGATACTCCAGCCTCTCAGCAAGCTCTCTCAGTATCTGATCGTCCAAAGAACCTGTGAGCTCTTTTCGATAACGAGCGATAAACGGTATGGTATTTCCGTCGTCAATCAACTTGACGGTATTTTCAACGTTTGTACGTTTTAAACTGAATTCTTTTGTAAGGGCTTCAATTATGTCCATTATTTATCCTCAAAAAATTTTGTGAGTTTGTTAACATTTTCTATGATGTAATCGGCTCCTGCGTCTTTTAGCTCGGACTTAGAACCGTAGCCGTAAAGTACACCGATGCAGCTCAGCCCGTTCTCCTTTGCGCCGAGGACGTCGTATGACCTGTCGCCGACCATAAGAGTCTTTGCCACGTCGAGCGAAAATTCCCGTAAAACGCCTCCGATGACCTGACCTTTTGAAATATTTTCGCCGTTCATGGGAATACCGCGTATTGCTTCGAAAAATTTTTTAAACCCAAAATGTTCTGCAATTTCCAAAGCAAATTTCTGCGGCTTGCTCGTTGCTATAAATAGCCTGAAACCTCGATCTTGGAGAGCTTGCAGCATAGGTATAATACCGTCGTATACACTGTTTTCAAATTTACCTTTGTCTGAAAAATACTCGCGGTAAATTTCTACTGCTTCAAGACATTGCTTTTGGTCAAAGCCGTAGTATTTATTGAAGGAATAAGTGAGAGGCGGACCTATAAACGCACAAAGCGCGTTGCGGTCGGCAGCCTCTATTCCGTAATGCCTTAAAGCATAGGCAACCGAGTTTGTAATGCCGTCCGCAGGGTCGGTCAGTGTGCCGTCAAGGTCAAACAAAATATTTTTGTAGTTCAAAATTACCACCACTTTAATTATATTTTAAACAGTTGTCAAAGTCAACATTTGCAGATAATTTTACCAACATTAATAGAGGGGTAACGGAGAAGTTTTCCCGTTACCCCTTTTGTTTATTTGTATTTTGCAAAATTT
The DNA here is from genome assembly GCA_902492505.1 of uncultured Eubacteriales bacterium. Classification (GTDB taxonomy): domain Bacteria; phylum Bacillota; class Clostridia; order Oscillospirales; family QAKW01; genus RGIG9041. Next base: position 6,197 of record CABULU010000007.1, on the reverse strand, counting down.
TCGTAATCAGACGGAGTTAAGTGATGGGCATAGAATCCGTATGCTCCGTATTTTGCACAGTCTGCAAATTCGTTATAGTATTTTATCGTGTGTACGTACACAAGCTTGTCATACGGCTTTAGCTTTCCCGCTAAGTCGGAATTCAAAAACCGTTCGTCTGTTTTTCGTACGGTAACCACCTTTATATTTTCTTTATCTGCAACAAATTCCGCTGCACGCGCAGATGTGGATGCCGTAGCATAAAGAGTGTAAATAATATCCTGAAATTCGTATACCTCCATTACAAGGTCGTACATTTGCTCGTTGTAAATCTGCGGGATTATACGCTTGAGAAGAGCAGGGTCGCGCTTCATTGCCTCATCACGGATTATTTCAAACTGCCTTCGCGTTTCCTGTTCGCTCACCTCAAAGCTTTTTGTATCGGTGATAACAAACATGTCCCTGTTTATCAGCATTTGGTCAAGCAGGTCTCCGATCAGCATTGATGTATAATAAACGCCCTCTGTCTGAGGATAACCGTGTGTTTTCATTTCAAGCCACTGTTTCGCGGTGGGTGCGGTACCGTCATAATTTGCATAGTGCTCCCAGTCGTGAACTACCGCTAAATTATCGTCGCTTGTGAGATAAAAGTCCATCTCAAATAAGCGAAATCCCAAATCATAGTTTTGTACTATACCCTCGAGAGAATTTGTATAGTAGTCGGTATAGGTTCCCGCTCTCACGTCTCCGCCCGAATGTGCGACGATAGGTGCAAATTCGGTTGTCCACTGATGCGCAGCGTAGTCAATATCCTGCGCCGTGATTTTTCCATTGCTGGCAGTTATATTTTTATTTGTTATATCGCCTGCCGTCTTACTGTCAATGAAATAAGACGAGTCCGCCGTTATGTATTTTCCGGATATGTCAAAGCTGTACAGATTTTTGGTGCAGATGTTATTTGTAAAATCAAAACACACCTCGATTTCAATTCCGTTTGAGACCGTTGTGAATTTTCCGCCGCCGCAGTCGTCATAGCCTGCCGCTTTCATTGCCTTTTCAAGAGGTATATAACCGTTGTCCCAAATAGTGCGCTCTGTCAAATGCCATGACAGCAGCACGCATACAATTATTGTAACGGCAGCCGTGATTGCTGCCGTTATGTATATTAAACGTCTTTTCATAAACATATTTTAATTTAAATAGAGGGAAGTGCAAAAAGAATATCGTCTGATTCTATAAGGCTTTTAAGAACCGTTTCCTGAGAGAGATTTTTGCTGATTTTAACTGTCGCTTCAATTCCCGCATTATTGGCAACGCCGCTTCTGGGGACAGTTACCAAAAGGTCTCTTGCGTTGTATTCGCTCTCGAGTTTTTCTATCAAAGCATTTATGCGTGTTACGTCTCCGATTTCTATGTACACACGGAATTTTTTACTGCGTTCGATGACATGCGCGTCAAATTTTGAAAGCAGCGTCATTGTCAGCACTGCCAGCAGCGTGCCGATGACGGCGCCCTCGTAAAAGCCTATTCCGAGAGCCAAACCGATAGAAGCCGTTGTCCACAGTCCGGCAGCTGTTGTAAGTCCTGTGACCTGAAACCTGCCTTTTGATAATATTGTTCCGACGCCGAGAAAACCTATTCCTGATATAACCTGTGCGCCTATTCGCATTGGGTCTCCGGTATATCCCGTAATATGTACCATGTCAAATTGACCGATAAGAGTTGTTATCGCAGCGCCTAAACAAACAAGAATGTGTGTGCGAAGTCCGGCGGCTCGTCCGTGCCGCTCGCGCTCAAGTCCGATAAAACCGCCGAATATCACTGCCGTTACAAGGCGGATAATTATAGTTACGATATTGAAATCCCGAAGGTAGTCAAGGGTATTTTGTAAAAATGTCATTTATGCCTCCGCAATCTTTTTTTACTGCGGCAGAGCCGCATATATAATACGCATATATAATATTATATAGCAATTAATATAGCACTATGAGTTTCAAAAATCAATAAAAAACGACATTTTTTATTATTATGTGTGTAAATACGTCGGTTTTTTACCGAAAATCCCGCTAATTTCAGAAAATAAGGGAGCTTTCGGATTTAATATAGCCTGATTTTCTCATGGATTTTGCTTTGTTTTCACAAAAAATCAGGTGATCGTGAAGCTTTATGCCCATTCTCTGTAAAAGTCCGCATATGTCGTTTGTAAGTATTACATCCTGTGCCGAGGGCAGAGCGCTTATAAAATGATTGTGAGCCAAAACAACAGAGGACGCGCCGCGCTTCAGCGCTTCTTCTATCAGTAGCTTTTTATCGAATATCAGGCTGTCGCTGTCACCTTTTGCAATAAGCTTGAGTCCCAGCACGCGGTATTTTGCACTCAGCGACAGCAGATAAAGCTTTTCGACCTTTTCGTTTACAAAATACGGGCAAAGATAGTCCACAAGCTCATCCTGAGTATAGAGCCTGCGTCTTTCGTCCGAGCTGTTTTCAGACAGTATGTTGGAAACCGCGGCGCCGCATACCTTTAAAAGCCTCGCGCCTTTTCTTTTGACGCCCTCAATGCCCGCAAGCTCATCGTAGGGTGCCGCGCAGACTCCGGCCATGCTGCCGTATCTGTCAATTAGCAGCTGCGCGGTTTCAAAGCTGTCACAGACCGGCGATATCCCGTCGAGCAAAACAGCGATTAGTTCGGTGTCCGTTACGGGAGTACCTGTGTCAATCATCCGTATTATAGACGCTATGCGGTCATTTTCACCGTAAATTTGCCGTATCAATTATTTATCACATCCCCTACGCCGTCAAGTATATATTTGGGACGGTAGGGGAAGCTCCTCATAATAGCTTTTGTGGTAACTCCCGTCATGACTAAAACAGTGTCGATTTCCGATTCGATTCCGGCAATTATATCGGTATCCATACGGTCTCCGATAATTGCAACGTCGTCTTCGTCGCAGCCAAGCAGGGACAAACCGCAGCGCATCATGAGCGGATTGGGCTTGCCGAGAAAGTACGCGGATTTTCCCGTCGCAATTTCGATGGGAGATACCAAAGCGCGGCAGGCAGGTTCTATTTCGCCGCCTTCTATCGGACCCGTAATGTCAGGATTTGTGCCGATAAGCTTTGCGCCGCCGAGCACAAGGTTTACCGCTTTTGTGATGTTCGGCATATTGTAATTTATGGTTTTGCCGTCGCCTATTACAACATAATCGGGGTTGACGTCGTTCATTGAAATACCCATATCGTAAAGTGCGTTTATAAGCCCCGATTCGCCTATTACATATGCCGTGCAGCCGGGCTTTTGTTTTGCAAGATATGACGCAGTTGAAAGGGCCGACGTGTAGAAATGAGAAGGGTCTATATCCATGCCCATTCTCGAAAGCTTTTGCGCAAGCTCTTTGGGAGAGCGAACTGAACTGTTTGTCAGAAATAAAAATTTCTTGTTGTTGTCCTGAAGCCATCTGATAAATTCCTTGACGCCCGGAAGCAGCTCGTTGCCGTGGTATATAACGCCGTCCATATCGCAGATAAAGCCTTTTTTATCCTGTAATTTCATGCCGTACTCCTTTATGTTATTCTTAAACTACATTATATATAGCTTCACAATTTTTGTCAATCAATAAAAAAATCAACATTTTCCTTGTAATATATGCGCTTTTTTGATAAAATGAGAAAAATTAAAAAGGAGATTACGTGAAAATGGAAAATCTGACTGTTTTCGATCATCCGCTTATTCAGCATAAGATATCAATACTGCGCAGCGTTGAGACAAGTTCAAAGCAGTTCCGCGAGCTTGTGGAGGAAATCACAATGCTGATGTGTTATGAGTCAATGCGTGATTTGCCGCTGGAGCAGGTTGAGGTGGAAACTCCCATTACAAAGACAAAGACAAATGTGCTTGCAGGTGTTAAGCTTGCGGTTGTTCCGATTTTGCGTGCGGGACTCGGCATGGTAAACGGCGTATTGAATCTTGTTCCGTCGGCGAGAGTGGGACATATAGGTATGTATCGTGACGAACAGACGCTTGAGCCGCATGAATATTACTGCAAGCTCCCTAAAAATGTGGACAGGCGCCTTATTATAGTTACAGATCCTATGTTGGCGACAGGCGGTTCTGCAATCGATGCTATTACACGTATTAAAGAGTATGGAGGACATAATATAAAATTTATGTGTCTCATTGCCGCTCCGGAGGGCGTAAAGGCACTTACGGCAGCGCATCCCGACGTGCATATTTACTGCGCGCATATAGATGAAAAGCTCAATTCAAAAGGATATATCGTTCCGGGTCTGGGCGACGCAGGCGACAGGATTTTCGGAACAAAATAAATTTGATACTTTTTAGATGTTTAAACGACCGTGCATTCGCACGGTCGTTTATTTTTAAAGTTTACATAACTTTTTTGTCACATTAGGTTGTAATTTGTCAGACGTTTAATTATAATAATAGATATAACAAAATTTTCAAGCGGTGATATTTTTATGTACGGCACAGCTCCTTCTATTTTTGATATTGACAGAAAAACAGATAAAAAAAGAAATTTGGTTTTTTATCTGTTTTTTCCTTTAAGTATACTTTTCTCGGAAACTGCGGTCAAGCTTTCCGTTTACGGTTTCTCTATTGATAAATCGTGGATTTTCGTTACGCTTTTTGCGCTCGGCGCCGGTTCGATTATAACTGCCGTAATTTCATTTCTGCCGCGGCGTGCGGCATTCATAACGTCCGTTTGCGTATCTTCCGCTTTACTTGTGTTTTACGGTTTTCAGCTTGTATATTATAAATTTTTCAAAAACTTTTTTCTGTGGCAGACGATAGGCTTGGCGTCAGGTCTTACCGACTTTTGGAAGTCCGGAGCGCTGGCGACGCTGCATCAGTGGTATATGATATTAATTCTTGCTATTCCGCTGGTTTTTTTGAGTGTTTTCGGCAGAAAATTTATGAATTTTGAAAGAAAAAGACCCGCTTTCGGCGCCTTTGCAGCGGTAGCGTTTGTTATTTTAAACGCTCTGGGCATCGGTCTGACATTCATTGATAGCGGATATAAAACAAGCTATTTTGACAGCTATTCTGTCGACAGTGCTATGCATAATTTCGGTATGCTGCACAACACCTGTTTAGAGCTCAGATATTTGATGTTCAAACCGTCTGTCGGAGCGTTTTCCGAAACAAAAAATCCTGATGATAATCCAAAACCGCCCTCTGATACTCAGCACAAGCCAATAGAGTATAACAAAATGGATATTGATTTTGAAACTCTGATTGCAAATGAAACGGACAGTGAGATAAAGGCTATGCATGAGTATTTCAGCTCCCGTACGCCGACTGCTAAAAACGAGTATACCGGAATGTTTGAAGGAAAAAATCTTATTTTACTGACTTTGGAGGGATTTTCAGATAAGTGCATAGATCCTGTTTTGACGCCTACGCTTTATAAAATGGCAAACGAGGGGTTTATTTTTGAAAATTTTTATAATTCTCTTTGGGGTGGTTCTACCGCGTCGGGCGAATATGCCGTAACAAGCGGGAATTTTTATACTGCCGCCACGGCTCTCAAGCTCGCAGGCGATAACAGCTGGCCGTTTGCTCTGGGCAATCAGTTCTCAAAGCGCGGATATCTGACAAAATCTTATCATAACCATACGTATACATATTACGGCAGGAATCTTGCCCATGCGGCATACGGGTATGATTATAAGGGCATCGGCAACGGTTTGGAGGGTATAACAAACTGCTGGCCGGAATCCGACCTTGAAATGATGGATATAACCGGTCCGGAATTTGTAAACTCGGGACAGCCGTTTCATATTTATTATATGACTGTATCCGGTCATTGCGAATACAGTTTTAACGATAACATGATGTGCTATAAAAACCGCGAGCTTGTAAAGGATATGCAGGCAAGCGACAGCGTGCGCGCTTATTATGCATGTCAGATTGAGCTTGACCGTGCGCTTCAGTCGCTTGTAAATCAGTTGGATGCGGCGGGAGTGCTGGAAAATACCGTGTTTGCAATGTGCGCAGATCACTATCCCTATGCTTTGGACGACGCGGCGCTTGCCGAATTGTACGGACTGGAGGCAGAGGGTATACGCAACAATTTTGATTTGTATCGTAACGGTTTCATTCTGTGGAGTCCGTCGATGGAGGAACCGATACGTGTTTCAAAACCCTGCTCAGCCATTGATATTCTGCCGACGCTTTCCAATCTTTTCGGGTTGGA
>CABULU010000006.1 GCA_902492505.1 uncultured Eubacteriales bacterium | reverse complement strand
CAGATCTGTGTCATGATTGTAAGATATGCAGAACATGCCGGTATTACACTTGACGCAAAAGTTGACGAGATGACCTTTGCAGACGCAGCTTCGATTAAGAATTACGCTAAGGACGCAGTAGTAATCTGCCAGAGAGCGGGCATTATCGACGGTATGGACGGTAAGGACGGTACCAAGATCTTTGCTCCGGCTGACACTGCTACACGTGCTCAGGTTGCAACCATGATGACAAGATTCCATGAGAATTTTGTAAATGTAAAATAAGATGTACGCGTACTGATTATTTACGGTCAGGTTGTATACGGTGTGATTTGTCACTGTAAACAGAATACAGGCAAGCGAAAGCTTGCCTGTATTTTTTTAAGCAATAAAGATATAAAAAAGACAAGCGGTAAGCTGCTTTTGCAGCTTACCGCTTGTCATCTATATTAAGGAGGACCGATTTTAAATAAGATAGCCCTCCGCAGTCACTATTATGTCACCGAAACAGAAAAATATACATTATTCAAATCACTGAATTCAGAAAGCAGGACGTTGTCAAGATTGACAACCTCAACGCCGTCAATAAAAACGCTTATCTGCCGTTTTGCATTTGCACTTACGTTAAAAAAACTGTCCAGCATCCCGTTACTGACTGAGGTGCTGCCGGGTCTTCCAATTATTATGCTGTAGTAATCGGTAAACAGTTGTGCAAGCGTGTAGTTTTCACTGAGTCTTGCGTCAAAAACAATATCGTTGTTTTTAAGTTTGATTCCGTATTTGTCAAAGCCCTCAAAAGCAAAATGCAGTACACTGTTATAGCTTACTGTGTTTTGTGTCGGCTGTGTGCCTTTAGGCTCCGCGTCAATTCCGGAATAGCTGACTATTCGGTAGTCGTCATAATTTACATCGGAATCCTTTGCTTGTTCAGATTTTGATGGTGTGCCGCTGTTGTCGGATGCCGATTCATCTGTATTCTTCTCAAAATCTGTATTGCTGTCGGTGCTGTTTGGCTGGCCTGACTGAATATTACTGTCTGTGTTCTCGCCTGCACCTGAATCTTCTGTAACTACATCTGCTCGGTCTTTATCAGAATCGCCGGGCTTTTCCGTCTTTCGGGGTTCTTTTTGAGTTCCGTAATAATTTGCCCGCCCGCTATAAGCAGTTTCAGGTGAGGCAGAAGAACCGTCATATGCATTGTTTCTAAGCATTGGCAGCACCAGCACCGCGGAGGAATAAATAAGCAGGGCAAGCACCGCAGCCGAAGCAAGAGACGCAACGAGAGGTAAATTTTTTGACGCCGCCGGCGGATTGAGCTTTATGACCTTTGGCTTTTCCTGCTCTGCGGCAAGCCGCTCCAGCAACTGTGCTTTAAATTTATCGTCAGCCTTTATCCGATCCATCGCGTTCTTGTAATCGTTTATCATCGGCTACTCCTCCTTTCAGTTCTTTTTCAAGCGCCGCCCGTGCGCGGGTCAGCCGGGAACGCACACTCGCAGCGGGTATTCCCAGCATTTCGGACAGCTCGTTTGTGTTGTAGTTAGAATAATAATATAAATGTATGATTTCCCTGTATTTTTGCTTTAACCGCATAACGGCAGCAAACACCGCGTCTTCGCGTTCTGTTCTTTCGCGACCGACAGTATCGTCAGTTGACAACGCACCCTCCAGCTCGTCAAAACTGACTTCCCCATGCCGCTGTGTGCGAATATGGTTTTTTGACATATTCACAGCCACCTTAAAAAGCCAGTTTTTCGCATGATCATAACTTACAAATTCGGGTTTTTTCTGCAAATATGTAATGAACACCTGCTGGGCTATGTCCTGCGCGTCGTCCATATTACGTACGTATACAAGACAGAACCGTATAATGTCGTTTAAAAACCTGTCAACCAGATACTCGGTAGTATTAAACCCCTTATCCGTATCCATATTACCCTCGTATCTTCGCTTATATTACACATTAACGGCTTAAAAAGTTGCATTTTTGACAAACTTTTTTCATTTATTTCCACTTTCTCCGTAATGCCCTTAAAAATAGCGAAAGCCGGATGATTTTTTGTTTATAATGCACAATTAAAAAGTGCAGATAAACTCTTTGTAAGCATAACCGGCTTTGTTGTTGCGATAATTATTCGAGAAAATCCTTTAGTCGTTTACTGCGTGACGGATGACGAAGTTTTCGAAGCGCTTTTGACTCAATTTGGCGTATGCGTTCGCGCGTGACGTTGAATTCACGTCCGACCTCCTCCAGAGTGCGCTGTCTGCCGTCTACAAGACCGAAACGCAGGCGCAGCACCATCGCCTCACGCGGAGTCAGTGTTTCAAGCACTTCTGAAAGCTGTTCTTTCAACATAATATGCGATGTAGCCTCGACTGGAGCGGGAATATCGTCGTCAGGTATAAAATCACCCAGGTGTGAGTCCTCCTCACCGATAGGTGTTTCAAGCGACACGGGATCGAGTGCAATTTTCAGTATTTCACGTATTTTTTCCTCCGGCTGCCCCAGCTCCTTTGCAATCTCCGCGCTGGTAGGCTCGCGTCCCAGCTCCTGTACAAGCTGACGGGATACGCGCATGACTCTGTTTATTGTCTCAACCATGTGTACCGGAATACGAATGGTACGCGCCTGATCTGCGATTGCCCGTGTTATTGCCTGGCGTATCCACCATGTTGCGTATGTTGAGAATTTGTAGCCTTTTTCATAATCAAATTTTTCAACGGCTTTTATAAGACCTAAATTGCCCTCCTGAATCAGATCGAGAAAATGCATGCCGCGCCCGACATATCTTTTGGCAATAGATACGACCAAGCGGAGATTTGCCTCGGCAAGTCTGTCCTTTGCGTACTGGTTGCCGTCTGACATGCGCTTGGCAAGACCTATTTCCTCGTCCGCGGTAAGCAGCGGCACTTTGCCGATTTCCTTGAGATAAACCTTAACAGGGTCATCGACAATCATAAGCTCTGTGCCGTCGTCTGTCTGATATGTGGCGTTTGTAACGTCTGCCAAATCAAGGTTTTCGATATCGTCGATAGCGTCTTCTATTATTTCGATACCCTGTTCCTCCAGCATATCGTACAGCTTTTCCATGTGCTCGGCGTCCAGCGCCACCTCGTCGATAGCGTCCATAATCTCACGATTGGACAGCGATCCCTTTGATTTGCCCAGCTCAACAAGGTCTTTGTAAAACTGCTTTTTCTCAATATTCATCCTTTTCGGTCTCCTTTTTTATAAGCGACATAAGCTCTTTGGCGTCAAGCTTTGCCGCGTCGATTTTTTTGTTCCCCTGTGATTTTATAGTTCTTATGCAGTCGTTTGCCTGTGAACGGATATCGTCGGACAGGACTGCGGTATTCAGTAAAAACACTATTTTTGAAGTCTGTGCACTGTCAAACCTTTCGTCAAACGAAAGACTTTGCACCGAACTGTCGTTTTTAAAGCTGTCAGTAATAAATGTAAACACCTCGCGGTTGAACTCTGTTATAAAGTCTTTGGGTGTGATTTTATCGGTAATATCGCGCAGCAGGTCGGGATTACGGTATAAAATAACTATAAGGGTTTCCTCAGCCCTTGCGGCAAGAAGGTTTTCACGCCGGTGTACATTTACCCGGTCGGTACTGCCCGTAATGGCGCGCTGTTCGTCTGAAACAGTGCGGCGCTGCTCCGCCTTTTCGAAATTTCTTCGGCGTCTTTCTATGTCTGCCATAACCGTTTCCACGGAAATATTTAGCTCCTTAGCAAGAATACCCGCGTAAATTTCGCGTTCGATTTTTGATGGCAGACGTGCGATAACATCGGAGCCCTTGTCACTGTATTCCGTCTTTTGAGCTGTATCTGTAAGGTCGTGCGTTTCTTTCAGTTTGTCAAGCTGATATTCGGTAGGTGTTTTTGAACGGCTTATGAGCATTGAAAACCGTTCTCTGCCGTAGGTCTTAATGTATTCGTCCGGGTCTTTGGCTCCCTGCATCTGTAAAACGCGCACCGATACGCCGAGAGTTCTTAAGTATGATATCGCTTTGTTTGTAGCTTTCTGACCTGCGTTGTCGCTGTCAAATGCGATGACGGCGGTTTTTGCGTATTGCGATATCTTTCTTGCCTGGTCGGTTGTAAACGCCGTACCCAGCGGGGCAACCGCATTTCTGAAACCCTCCTGCGCCAGCATGACGACGTCTATATTTCCCTCGCAGAGAATCAGCGTGCCGTCGTTTTTCTCTTTGGCAAAATTAAGTCCGAATAAAATATTGCCCTTTCGGTAAATTTCAGTATCAGGTGAGTTCATGTATTTGGGTATGCCGTCGGGGTCAAGCGTGCGCCCCGAAAAGGCGACGACATTACCGCGCAGGTCAATTACCGGAAACATCAGTCTGTTGCGGAATTTATCGTAAAAGCTTCCGTTTTTCCGGCTTTTTGCCAGCAGTCCCGCTGATTCCATTTCCTGAAGTGAATAACCGTTTTTCAGAAGAAGATTTTTCAGGTCGTCAAAGCTGTCCTTTGCAAAGCCCAGCCCGTAACGCTTGACTGATGACATGTCAAGCCCCCGCTTTGTAAGATATCTCATGCAGGTGTTGTCGCCTGTTATAAGATTTTTATAATAGTGGCGTGCAGCGAGTTTGTGCATTTTTAGCATACGCTCACGATTTTGCTTTTTGCTTTCGGCTGCCGTCCCGCTCTCCGGGACGGAAAGACCTGCTCGTTCTGCAAGCAGACGGACCGCTTCAACATAATCGAGGTTTTCGCGGTTCATAATAAATGTAATTATATCTCCTCCGGCACCGCAGCCGAAGCAGTAGTATGATGAAGTGTCGGTAAATACGGTGAATGATGGTGTTTTTTCATTGTGAAACGGACAGCATGCCACATATCTGCTTCCAGCGCGCTTCAGCGTAACATAGCTGCCGATTACTTCTTCTATCGGACAGCGCAGCTTTAGCTCGCTTATAAATGAGCTGTCTATTGCCACATTTATCACTCCCTTTCATCATATTACATATTTTTATTTTATATCCCAGCTTTTAGGGATAAACAGCTGACTGAAAATGTCAACCGCAAATCTGTCCGTCATGGTGGATACATAGTCGCACACTGCACGGGAAACATCTTCTGCGTGTGCAATTTTCAGATATTCCTCCGGGAGCTGCTCCGGGTGTTTTGTATAGTATCCGTATATAGATTCAATGATACCCTGAGCCTTGCCCTCTTCGGTCTTTGCTTTAGAGCCGAGATAAATATATGAAAACAGGTATTCATGCAGAATATCAAAGCCCTCTTTTATCTGTTCCTGCATCATGATTGCCGGCTTGTCCGTGCTTGCTTGCACGGTGCCCATTACCATAGAATTTATTCTTGCGCTGTGACCTCTGCCAAGTATTTGAACAGCACGTGGCGGCAAGTCATTTTCGGTTATGAGTCCTGCGCGCACCGCGTCGTCTATATCGTGATTAATGTAGGCGATTTTATCTGCCAGTCTTACGATTTGCCCCTCCAAAGTGTCGGCAATTTTTTCTCCGGTATGGCATAGAATCCCGTCAAGAACCTCTGCTGTCAGGTTTAAGCCCCTGCCGTCCTTTTCAAGGAGGGTACAAACGCGCACGCTCTGCTCGTTATGCCGAAACGGAAACGGGCAAATATCATTTAAAACACGTTCGCCCGCATGACCAAACGGCGTATGACCCAGGTCATGTCCTAAAGCTATGGCCTCGGTCAGATCCTCGTTGAGGCAGAGACAGCGCGCAATAGTGCGTGATATCTGCGATACTTCGAGCGTGTGTGTCAGTCTTGTGCGGTAGTGGTCGCCGGTCGGGCTTAAAAATACCTGCGTTTTGTGTTTTAGCCTGCGAAATGCCTTACAGTGTATTATACGGTCTCGGTCGCGGCAAAAGCAGGTTCGCGTTGAGGATTCATCCTCTTTACGCGTTCTGCCGCGACTTGAGGAGGAGCAAACTGCATACTCAGACAGTGTGTCTCGTTCTCGCTTTTCGAAAATTTCGCGGTAATTCATAACTGCTCCCTTTACGGCGAAACAAAAAACGCCGATGTAATTCATGTTTTTTTACAAAATTACTTTTTTTGATATTTTAAGTGTTACTCTATATACTATATACGACAAAGTTTATAAAAATCCTGCCGGAAAAATTAATTTTATTTAAAAAATAGTTGACAAAGCATGTCAGTGCTGATAAAATATATTAGCTAATCGGCAGTTTAAGGTCTATTAGTTTGTTTTGTATTAGAAATATGACCCATTAGCTCAGCTGGCAGAGCACATGACTTTTAATCATGGTGTCCGGAGTTCGATTCTCCGATGGGTCACCACACCGCTGCGGACAAATAATGTCTGCGGTGGTTTTTTATTTATTGGGCATTTGATTGTCAACCAAAAAATTTTAAAAAAATTTTTTAAAAATTGCAACTTTTTGGACCTCTTAATACATATATAAGTATATTATGGCAAAACTTGCATTTAAAACGGGTCTGTTTTGCGCAGCTTTTCGGAGGGAATTATGCCAAAATGTACTTTATGTCCTCGTGAATGTGGGGCTGACAGAGAGAAAGAGCGTGGATTTTGCGGGACTGACAGTCGCATACGCATTGCCCGCGCAGCAAAGCATATGTGGGAGGAGCCTGTAATTTCAGGCAGAAACGGCAGCGGAACAATATTTTTTTCCGGTTGTGCACTTGCGTGCGAATTTTGCCAGAACTCCGTGCTGTCTCATGAGAATTACGGTGCGGTGATTACTCCCGCGAGGCTTTACGACATAATGTTTGAGCTAAAGAAACAGGGTGCTGTAAATATTAATCTTGTTACGGCGGATCATTATATTCCGTATATTGTGCCGGTTCTGCGCCATGCGCGTTTGGACGGACTGGGTCTTCCGGTGGTTTTCAATACTTCATCATACCTTAAGCTGTGCGCATTGGAACAGCTGAATGATACGGTTGACATTTATCTTGCTGACCTAAAATTTTCAAGCACTGCCGCCGCGATGAAATACTGTTCTGCGCCTGACTATCCTCAGGTCGCACGCGCAGCGATTAAACAGATGGTAAAAAAGGTCGGACGTCCTATCATCAGGGGTGGCATTATGCAAAGGGGAGTTATTGTTCGCGTGCTGGTGCTTCCGGGTAATCTTATCGATGCCAAGGCGAGTATAAAATATCTTTATGATACGTTTGGAGACGATATTTATATATCCGTTATGGGGCAGTACGTGCCGATGCCTCACGTTACTCACCGTGAGCTTAAAAGCCCGCTGTCGCCGGCGTCATACCGCAGCGTTGTACGTTATGCCCAGTCGCTTGGCATTACAAACGGGTTTGTGCAGGGCAGCGGTGCCGATGATAAGGTCTTTATTCCGGAATTTAACTGCGAAGGAGTTTGAATTATGCTTATATGCCCTGTCTGTAAGAAACAGATGTCAAAATCCGCAGGCGCGTATGTCTGCCCGGAAAAACACAGCTATGATATATCCCGCCGAGGTTATGTCAATCTTTTGCAGTCTCAGTCGCCTAAAAATCACGGTGATGATAAGCTTATGGCAGCAGCGCGGCGCGAATTTTTAAACTGCGGCTTTTACAGTCGTTTGAGAGAGTGTATCTGTTCAAATATCAAGGGCTGCTGCGTTGCGGATATATGCTGCGGAGAGGGATACTATCTTGAAGGGGTTTGTCAAAGACTGAGCGCGTGCTCAAACGGCGGCAGTACATGCGGAATAGATATCTCCAAAGCGGCGGTAGACGCAGCATGCAGGCGCAGCTATGCCGTGCAGACAAGCCTTGCAGTTGCAAATTGTACTGCGCTTCCGATCGCCGATAATGTTGTCAGCACGGCGCTTTCGGTGTTTGCTCCGATAAGCGAGGCCGAGGTTTACCGTGTTTTGACAAATGACGGGATTTTAATACGCGTAGTCCCCGGCAGAGACCACCTTATCGAGCTGAAACGTGCGGTGTATGACAACGCACAGCTGAACCCGGCTTTTGACAATACACTTGCGGGATTTGAGCTGCGCGGCGCGGAAAATCTGCGCTATACCATGCGTCTGGACGGTCCCCGGATTCGCAGTCTTTTCACGATGACCCCATATTTTTACCGTACATCCGATAAGGACAGGCAAAAGCTTAAAAAGCTGTCCGAGCTTGAGGTTACGGCACATTTTTACATATTTGTTTATAATAAAAAACCGAGTTCTCCGCTCAGATAAAACATATCCCGTAAGGTACAGTTACCTTACGGGATATATTGAATTTCGGAATAAACTCAGATTATATCATTCTGCATATAGACATGACCGTACAGGTCGCAGTGATTTACCGTGCTGTCATTTAGTATTATACAGGAATTCGGCGAGTTTTCTTTGGGTATGGAGACAGAGCCGGGATTAATGCAAAGATGCCCGTCCTTTTTTTCAAATTTCGGCACGTGGGTATGACCGTACAGCAAAATATCTCCGTCGGCAAGCGGCGGAGGGCTGTTTTCTGTAAATAAATGTCCGTGAGCGGCAAGAAATGTGTGTCCGTTTAAAAACAGCAGCGCACTGTCCGACAGTACGGAAAAATTCAGCACCATCTGATCTACTTCGCTGTCGCAGTTGCCGCGCACACATAGTATGCTGTCTTTCAGCGGATTTAAAAGCGCACATACCTTTTTGGGGTCGTAGCCCTGGGGCAGTGCGTTGCGCGGACCGTGATACAGTATGTCCCCAAGCAGTAATAGCTTCTGCGCGCCCGAGTCCTTAAACAGCTCGCAAAGCTGCCTGCAATACAGCGCGCTGCCGTGTATATCGGCGGCAATCATTATTTTCATATTCGTCACCTTTGAAATTTGTTATTTTATTCATTATATTACATTTTCCCTTTATTGACAACACTGTAAATTAATAATATAATATGTACAGTAATTGAAAGGAAATAATTCGATGATATATACTCTGACCTTAAATCCCGCTATAGATAAAACCGTTGAAATAAGCGGGCTTGTATTGGGCGGCGTCAACCGAACCGACAGCGAGCGCAGTGACGCGGGAGGAAAGGGCATCAATGTCTCCAAGGTGATAAAAACATTGGGCGGGGAAAGTACGGCAATGGGCATTATCGGCGGCGCCACGGGTTTGGAAATTGAAAAGTATCTGAGTGATATGGAAATCACGTTCGATTTTGTCAGGGTTTCTTCTCCTACCCGTACTAATCTGAAAATAATCGATACGGAAAACGGTGTTAATACAGATATAAACGAACAGGGCGGTTTAGTCTCGGCGCAGACAGCGGCGGAGGTGGAAAAAAAGTTGTCCGCAGCTTTAAAGCCGGGGGATATAGCCGTGCTGGCAGGCAGTGCGCCTAAGGGCGCGCCGGTCGATATATATGCAAGACTTGTGCGACTTTGCAATTCTCATGAGGCGCGCACCGTGCTGGATGTTGACGGTGCTCTGCTCAGTGAGGGGCTGAAGTCTAAGCCGTTTCTTGTAAAGCCCAATATCGACGAGCTGTCGCGTATTACCGGGCGCCGTCTTTCATCCGTGTGTGACGCGGCGGGCGTCGCGATGCAGCTTGTACGTGACGGAATTCCAAATGTCGTTGTTTCTTTGGGCGGTGACGGCGCGCTGTTTTGCAGCGAAAACGGAGTATATCATGCTCGCGGGCTCAAGGTTCCTGTCCGCTCCACGGTCGGCGCAGGCGACTCTATGGTTGCCGCGCTCTGCGTTTCGCTTGAACGCGGATACGATATTGCGCAGACGATAACTCTTTCCGTTGCCGCAAGCGCCGCTAATGTCACTTGCAGCGGCACTCAGCCGGCTGAATATTCGCTCATAGAGGAGCTGAAAAAACAGGTTTCATGGGAGAAGATTATATGAAAAAACGGTTTGCAGCAACGCTTTTAATTGCGGTTTTGTTTATCTCTCTATGCTCGTGCAGCCGTCAAAAGGTGCAGTTTAGTTATTTTGACGGCAACTTCAGTCCGTTTTTCACGCGCAGGGTTGAGGAGCTTTCGGTGGTGGCGCTGACTCAGGAATCGCTGCTTGTCAAATCAAGCAGCAGTGAGGACGAATCCTCCGAGCCTGTGTATGACGCGTATACTCAGGGGCTTGGCATTGCTGATATTGATATTGATTATTCGGGTGACAAGTCTGTATGCACCGTAAGGATTGGAGACGACGTGTACTTCAGCGACGGAACGAAGATGACCTCAAAGGATGTCGCGTTCTCGATGTATGTATATGCCCAGGCGGATTACGATGGCTGGTCGAAGCTGAGGGAGAGCGCGCTTGACGGCTTGACGGCGTACCGCTACGGGACAACGGAGGCGGAAAAGCTTGACTTTGCGACAGCTCAGCTTGAGGCGGAGCTTGCCAATCCGTCGGAGCGCACAAAGGAGCTTATCAGCTCGCGTATAATTTATCCTGTGCTTCGCTCGGAATACACGTGGGTGACGCATCTTTACGGCGACGAGAAGTATAAAGGCACCGATGTGGAGCAGCATATGCAAAAATATTCCGACCCGCGCGCGCTTTTTGCTTTTTACTATGCTCTGGACCATGAATATGACGCGCTAAGCGCACCGGACGCCGAGACTGTGATAAAGGATATTGCGCAGCAGTACGGGGCGGACTATAAAACGCTCGGTTTGGTATACGAGAGTGATTTTACGCAGATGGCGCATGACTGCGCACGCCAGGCGCTTATAGAAAAGGCGCTGGATGATATGGACGCCGAGAGAAAGGTTACGTCTATACGCGGTATTGAAATAATTGACGATAAGACGCTGAAGGTGACGATAAATTCCGTTGAGCCCGAGCAGATAGAAAATGTGCTTGGTATTTACGTCGCGCCGTTTCATTATTACGGCGGCGGCTGCACGTTTGACGGTCAGGGCTTTGTAATTGACCTTGAGTCGGTTGACGAGAAAAGCTCGCAGCCGCTGGGCGCCGGAAAATATGTTTTTAAAAGCTACAAAGCGGGTAAGGGCGTGAGCTTTGCGCGCAATGATAAGTATTTCCGCGATATTCCGCTTGTAAAGTCATTGTATTTTGCAGAAACGGGTAACAGTAACACGCCGGTGGACCACGGATATCTTGTTATACCCGAAAACCGAATGTACGTTGAAAGACAGGATGAGCAGCAGTAGCGCTGAAAAAATTTCTTGACTTTTGCGGGATTTGTTATATAATTGTTTAGTACCATTTAAAAAATGGGTTCTAAGGTCGATAAATAATGTGAGAGCATTATCCTTGTCTGTAAAATGCAGACCATATGTCCATAAGGAGGTGTAAATGATGGCTGAAATGCACAAGTATGAAACGATTTTCATTGCAAAGCCGGATTTGACAGAGGAGGCGTTTGCCGGGCTGACAGAGAAGTTCAAGGCTCTGATTGATAAGCATGGCAAGGTTGAGTCTGTTGAGGACTGGGGCGTGAAAAAGCTGGCATACGAAATCAACTACATCAAAGAGGGTCACTACGTGCTTATAAACTTTGAAGCTCCCGTTGATTTCCCCGAAGAGCTGACCCGTGTGTACAACATCACAGACGGTATCATGCGTTCTATCATTGTCAATAAGGACGAGAAATAATTGATTTTAGGAAAAGGAGAGGCGCACAAATGCTGAATAAGGTTATTCTTACAGGTCGGCTGACCGCAACACCCGAGCTAAAAACGACAACCGGGGGTATAAGCGTTACTACCTTTTCGATTGCAGTTCAGCGCCAGTATAAAAGCGCTGACGGCAGCTATCCTACGGATTTTATTAACATCGTGGCGTGGAGAAGCACTGCGGAGTTTATCACGCGGTTTTTTGAAAAGGGACAGCTCATTGCGATTGTCGGTTCTATTCAGACTCGCAATTATGAGGACAAAACCGGTGCAAAGCGCACGGCCGTTGAGGTTGTTGCGGACGAGGCGCAGTTTGTCGAGTCCAAGCGTGACGCGGCAGCGGCAGCAGGGCGCTCTGTCGGTGAGTTTCAGGCTCCTGCAGAGACGGGCGGCAATACGATGAGCTTTGAAGAGGTTGAGGATGACGAGCTGCCATTCTAATTTTTAACGGAGGTAACCGCTGTGGAAAAGGAAAATAGTTTCAAGGGCGTGAGAAAACCGCGCCGTAAGGTTTGTTCTTTCTGCGTGGATAAGGTTGAAGCAATAGACTATAAGGACGTTGCCAAGCTGTCTAAGTACACATCTGAGCGTGAGAAAATTCTTCCCCGCCGTGTGACAGGCACCTGTGCCAAGCACCAGAGACAGCTGACATTAGCTATCAAGCGTGCCAGAGCTATTGCTTTATTGGCTTATACCGGCGACTAAGACAAAAATAAAAGCCCGACATAGTCGGGCTTTTTTATTATTTGTTGTAAAAGGAGAATAAAAGTCCGCTATGATAGCGGACTTTTATTTTTCTATTTCACAACAATCTAATGCAAAATCCACAAGAATGGATATTAACTCGTTTCTGCTGTAACCTGTTTCATCTGCGAGTTTTTCAATACGCTGTATCAACTTCTCATTCATTCTTATTGAAAAGGTTCTTGAGTCCTCATCACCTCTTAAAACTTTGGGTTTTATTTTAAAGCCGATTTTCTTGTTTTCTAAATCTTTAATATCCATCTATATCACCTACTTTTAATACAATTATATATTGACTTATGGTATAAATATATGTTATAATTATGTTATATAAATAACCACAACTAAACCGGAAATCAACTAACATAAGTGTACAATTTTATTTATTAGGCGTTTCATACCGCTCAACTGCAAATTTCAGTAATTTAATTATTATTTTATTACGACTATATCCTGTTTGTGCACTTATTTCATTTAATTGATTTGTTAAACTGGTAGGTATTCTAATAGAAAAAGAATCATATTGATTATCTATTGGTTTTATCACCATACTATCTTTAGACATATTTATAACCTCCTTTTATATTGTGTTACAATATAAATCAATTTATTAATATGATTAAAATATGTTTAAAAATAGTCATAAATTTAAGAGACATCTGAAAAAATAAGGCTGCTACACAAAACCGAGGGGCTTTGTTGTGGTAAATTAAAATAAGACACGATACATCATGCACTTAACACCTAACCCCTTATTTTTTCAGTTTCTCATAGATGTGATAAAAGTCATTTTTTTTGTGTTCAGATTTTTTAATCCTTTTTTGATATTTTTTTAGACTTTTATCACACAAAAAACGGCACCCGGAATTGAAAAATTCCGGGTGTTGTTTCATTTTTCAAATAAAAAAAAGGAAATGCCGCAGACCCCCGATATATCGGAAAATCCACGGCACATCCGCAATCTATTGTTGTTATACACTACGTTTTTATAAAATGCAAGTATTTATTTAAAAAAATTTTGTGAATTTTTAAATTCGCGTTTTCGCATGTGTTTTTTATTCACTTATAACCGCGTCCACATCGTCAGCCGTACACAAATTATAAAAATACATTTTACCGTACTTGCTTTTATCACAGAGCAGTATTTTGCGGTTAGCATGACGCATCATCACCCGCCGCAGATTGACCTCCTCCATTGACAGGTCCGTCGCCCTGCCGTCCTCGCTCATGCCGTGACAGGAGAAAAACAGCACATCGGCGTTAATTCCCATGATAAAATCCTGCGCCTGCTGTCCGACAAATGAAAACGACCTTGTAATCATCATGCCGCCCGTGCAAAAGGTGCGTATACCCGCCTCCGCCAGCGCTACCGCAGTTTTTGCGCCGCTTGTAATGACAATCAGCTCCTTAAAGTGCGTCAGATATTTGACCATCGCCATGGCGCTTGACGAACCATCCAGCAAAATCACGTCGCCGTCTTTTACGTGTTTGCACGCTTTTTGCGCCATAAGCTCCTTTGCGCGTAAGGCGTCTTTCAGCCGCACGTCCATCGGTATTTCGCGGTCTGCCGCAGCTTTTGCCATCGCACCGCCGTAAACCTTTTTTATCTGACCTGCCTTTTCCATTGCAGTGAGGTCACGCCGCACCGTCGGTTCGCTTGCATAGATATACCCCGAAAGCTCCGCCACGGTTGCGCGTCCGTTCTTTTGAATATATTTAAGTATTTTCTGCCGTCTTTCTTCAATTAACATGATTACCTCTGATTTACTTTGATTAAATGTGCAATAATCGGCGTTAAATCTTCTGTTTTACCGCTAAATCTTGACTGAATGTGAATAACTTGATAATATTGTATCATATAAAATAAATAATTCAAGTGAGGTAATTAAAATGCTTACAAAAGCTGTGCGGCTTTACGGCGCCAACGACCTGCGTGTCGAAAAGTTTGAACTCCCGGAAATTGGAGAAAATGAAGTTCTCATCAAAGTGGTATCCGACTCGCTTTGTGCTTCCACCTACAAAGCGGTCATTCAGGGCACGGCTCACAAGCGCGTGCCGGAGAATATAGCCCAAAATCCCGTAATCATCGGCCATGAGATGTGCGGAACCGTTGTCAAAGCTGGCGCGGACGTTGCCGATAAATGGAAAGTGGGACAAAACATTGTCATTCAGCCTGCGCTCAAGCTTGACAACGGTCATGACCCGGGCTATTCCTATCAGTACATAGGCGGCAACAGCATTTATGCGATTGTTCCCGAAATCGTTTTGGAGCGCGGCTGTCTTGTAGCATACAACGGCGCGGGATTTTACAAGGGCTCTCTTGTCGAGGCAATCGGCTGTGTTCTGCGCGCGTTCAAGGGCATGTATCACACCGATTATTCGACCTACATCCGCACAGACGGGGCTAAGCGCGGCGGGCGCCTTGCGATTTTGGGCGGCGCGGGACCGATGGGACTTGCCGCAGTGGAGCTTGCCGTAAATTATGCGGGCTGTAAGCAGGTGGTTGTCACCGACCTTGACAAAGACAGGCTGAGCTATGCCGCAAAGATGTACTCGCCCGAAAGCGCAGCGAAAAAAGGCGTTGACCTGCGCTATATCAACACCTCCGGCTTGGAGGACGTGGCGGCGTATCTGAAAGAAATATCTGGCGGCGGTTTTGACGATGCGTTTGTCATGGTGCCCGTACCTGCGCTTGTTACGCAGGCAGAGGCGATTTTGGGGGAGGACGGCTGCCTGAACTTTTTTGCTGGTCCGCCCGTGCATGAGCTGCAAGGTTCGCTCAATCTCTACCGCGTGCATTACGACGGAATACATCTTTTGGGAACGGCAGGCTCCATCCCAAAGGACACCGAGGATGTTATCAAGCTGATTGAGGACGGCGTAATCGACCCGTCGGGCATGGTTTCGCATATAATGGGAATGGACTGCGTACCCGACAGTATTTTTGCGATGAAAACGCCTTCGGGGGCTAAAAAGGTTTGCTATAACGAGCTGGATATACCGTGCATAGAGATTGCAAAGCTTCACGAGTACGGAAAAAAGGATAAAATGTATGAAAAGCTTGCCCAAATCGTTGAGAAAAACGACGGCAGGTGGTGCGAGGCGGCAGAAAAATACCTGCTTGAAAATGCACCGAGGGTTTGTCTGTAACGGCTTTTTTGCACCCAAATAACACTTTCTGCATAGTATGAAGTACGGCATACAAGAAAATCTCAATATGGTTTTGTTTTTGTGTGGCGAAAAATATATGGAAGTGGAAAAAATGAATAATTATTGCTGCTGTAACACAAGGAACAGCGGTGCAAGGAGCTGCGGAAACGACTCCGGCGCAGGACGCTGCTATACGATAGTATTATCTATAATCGGCGTTCTGCTGGCGTTTGTGCTGGGTCTTATTATAGGCGCGGCACTTTTCAAAGTAGTTTTGATTGCGTTACCTGCTTTTATCGCGGTTGCCGCACTTTTGGCTGTACTGTTTGTGATTTTCCTTGTTTTGCGAATTTGCAATACTAACCGTTCTTCATGTGGCTGCTGAATAATGCAGTAAACACCCCATACCGAAAGGTATGGGGTGTTTTGTACATAAAAATAAAGCAGGCAGTTACATAAAACAACTACCTACTTTACTGGCGCGCTGAAAGACGAAGCGTAAAGCGAAACGGTTCGGTGAACCGTTTCGTAGCTGAGAGTCCCTTACAAAAGCGGCAAGCGCCCGCGCCGACGGTTTTGTCACTTTTGTTTTGTACATAAAAATAAAGCAGGCAGTTACATAAAACAACTACCTACTTTACTGGCGCGCTGAAAGGGACTCGAACCCCCGACCTTCTGATTCGTAGTCAGACACTCTATCCAGCTGAGCTATCAGCGCATATCGCATTTTCTGTGCGCTAAATATGATACCACATATTTAACGTAAAATCAAGCATTATTTTATAATATCCCGTTTTTAAGCAGTTTTTTTCTCTCATAGTAGTCCGGCATAGTCCTTTCAACCTGCGCATAAAACCGTTCTGAATGGTCCTTGTGCAGTATATGTGCAAGCTCATGCACAATCACCGCATCCACCGCCGCCGTCGGACAGCTCATAAGATACAGCGAAAAGCAGAGCAAGTTTTTGCCCGAGCAGCTCCCGAATCTCGTTTTTGCCGCCGTTATTTTTATTCCGGCAAACTCAACGCCCATTTCTGCCGCAAGCTCCGCTGTACGCCTCGGAATATATTCCTTGGCACGCCTGCGCAGCGTTTCGATATCATTTTCAGTCAGTGCGTTCAGTCTCTCGCTTCTTTGTACTATTTCGGCGCGGCGCGTCTCTATCCACCTGATATGATTTTGCACAAAGTTTTCAATTTCCCTCGTGCTTGCTTTTTTGGGCGCGCGTACCGTCACGCACCCATCTTTTTCAATTTTAATGCAAAGCGTTTTTCTGTCCGAATAAATAATTTTTGTTTCCATTTTTTAAAGCGCGGGGTGGTTTCCCCGCGCCGAGTAATTTACATTTTCGATATAATTTCCTGTACGTCCTTGGCAATGGCAAGCTCCTCGTTTGTCGGAATAACAATGAGCTTTACCTGTGAATCTTCAGTCGAAATTTCGGCAAGCTGTCCGCGCACATTGTTTTTGTTATCATCAAGCCGCGTTTTCAAAAATCCCAATCTGTCGCAGATGTATTTGCGCACGGTGGTGTTGTTTTCCCCCAGTCCCGCAGTGAATACAACAGCGTCCAGCCCGCCCATGGCGACAGCGTATGCGCCGATGTATTTTGCCACCTGATATGACAGCGTTTCCAGCACACGCACGGCGTCGGGGTTTCCGCCCTTTGCTGCTTCCTCAATGTCCCGAAAATCGCTGGAAAATCCCGAAACGCCCAAAGCGCCCGACTTTTTGTTGAGCAGCACGTTCATTTCGTCGGTATTTAAGCCTTCTTTGTCCATGATATACATTACAATCGCCGGATCGATGTCTCCGCAACGCGTACCCATCATAACGCCCGCAAGCGGCGTAAATCCCATTGATGTGTCAATGCTGCGTCCGCCGTCAACCGCAGTAATGGACGAGCCGTTGCCCAGATGGCATGTGACAATTTTAAGCTCTTTTATATCCCTGTTAAGGTATTTTGCGCACTCGTTTGCCACAAATTTGTGCGACGTTCCGTGCGCGCCGAAACGGCGAATGCCGTACTCCTCATGGTACTTTTTGGGCAGAGGATAAAGCCCCGCAACGTCCGGCATAGTCTGGTGAAACGACGTGTCGAAAACAGCCACCTGCGGCACGTCCTTTCCCATCACCGAAACACAAGCGCGCATTCCTGTAACCGCGGGCGGATTATGAAGAGGCGCAAAATCCGTAAGCTCTTCTATCTTATTGATTTTTTCCTCGTTCAGCAGTGTGCTTTCGGGGAAAATCTCGCCGCCGTTTACAACGCGGTGTCCGACAGCCGCAATCTGGGAAATGTCGGATATAACCCCAAACTCACTGTCCGTCAGGTACTTGAGCACAAGACGGATAGCAGTTGCATGGTCGGGTATGTCCACCTGCTTTTCAACATATTTTTCACCCGCGCTCTGCTTGAAAAATCCGTCGTCAATGCCGATTCGGTCACACATACCCTTTGCAAGGCAGCATTCCGTTTCCATATCAATGCACTGATACTTGAGTGATGAACTGCCGGCGTTTATAACAAGAACTTTCATTTTACTTTTCCTCTTTAAATTTATTGTTAAATGTTATATAATAACCTTGAAATAATATTGTCTGTAATTATATAATATTTTCTGTAAACTTTCAAGAGGAAAAGGAGAAAGAGTGTGATAAACGCCGTTATCTGTGAATTCAATCCGTTTCATAACGGGCATAAATACCTGCTTGAAAGAGCACGTGAAAAAACGGATGCGGACGCTACCGTATGCTTTATGAGCGGCAATTTTGTCCAGCGCGGCGATATTGCATTCTGCGACAAGCACACCCGGGCGCAGGCGGCGGTGCGATGCGGGGCTGACCTTGTTATACAGATACCGACAGCGTATACGCTTGCAGGCTCACATATTTTTGCCGGCGCCGGTGTGGAAATGGCAAGCGCGCTGGGAATTCCCGCCTCTCTTTGCTTCGGCAGCGAGACGCAGGATTTGACGCCGCTGTTCAGGCTTGCGCTTACCGACAGACAAAAGCTGAACTGTGAATTTAAAAAAAATATTTCACAGGGCAAAAGCTACGGTGATGCGGTTATGCTGGCATACAGCGCCTGCTCGGATGCGGACGCAGCGCTGCTTAAAAGTCCCAATAATCTTCTGGCGTTTGAGTATATAAAAGCGGTTATAGAGCAGAAAAGCGATTTGAAGCTTGTAAATATTGAGCGTCGAGGCGCCTGTCACGACGGAAAAACAGCGGACGGCGGCTTTGCCAGCGCGTCGTATATCAGAGCGCATGAGGGAAAGGATATGTCCGCGTTCATGCCTTTAAAACTAAAAAATGCCATAGACCGTCAGCGGTTTGACAGTATCCTGCTCTTTTCGGTATACAGTAAAACGGCGACGGAGCTTTCACGCTTTGCCGATATGAGCGAGGGACTCAATAACCGTGTTTTCAGTGCGGCGCAGCATGCCGCCGGCGCAAAAGAACTGATTTTTCTTGTTAAAAGCAAGCGGTACACCCACGCGCGTATACGGCGGGCGGTCATAAACGTGCTGCTGCAAAATCCTGCCGGACTTTGTAAAACACGCGTGCCTTATCTTAACGTCCTTGCGTTTAACGACTGCGGACGAACGCTTTTGAAGAAGCTGGAGCACACCTGTTCGTTACCTGTTATAACAAAGCCGAGCAGGGCGGGGGAGCTTGAAAATGCAGGCGATCATTTTGAACTTGAGTGCCGTGCTTCCGATATTTATGACTTTTGCTCGAAAGTGCGAAGAGGCGGCGGGCGGGAGTATAAAATTTCGCCTTTATATGTGAGGTAAATTATGAGCTTTATAGAATTTTGCAACGTTACTAAAATATATAAAACCGGTCAGACCGAATGCCGCGCGGCAGACGGAGTTTCGTTTCATGTTGAGCAGGGGGAGCTTTGTGTTGTTGTCGGTTCGTCAGGCGCAGGCAAAACAACAATTCTCAATATGCTCGGCGGAATGGATTCGGTGACAGGCGGCACTGTCACCGTGGACGGCAGAGATGTTTCCGGTTTTGACCGTCGCCAACTCACAGAATACCGACGCCATGATGTGGGATTTGTATTTCAGTTTTATAACCTTGTTCAAAACCTGACCGCTTCGGAAAATGTTGAGCTTGCCAGCCAAATCTGTAAGAATCCGAAGGATGCGGTA
Organism: uncultured Eubacteriales bacterium; assembly: GCA_902492505.1. GTDB lineage: Bacteria > Bacillota > Clostridia > Oscillospirales > QAKW01 > RGIG9041. Next base: position 30,610 of record CABULU010000006.1, on the reverse strand, counting down.
AAGACGCTTGAGCTTGTAGGTCTTGCGGGCAAGGAGGGGTCTTTCCCGTCGCAGCTGTCAGGCGGTGAACAGCAGCGTGTTGCGATTGCGCGCGCACTTGCAAAGTCGCCCAAGCTGCTTTTGTGCGACGAGCCGACGGGAGCGTTGGACTATAAAACCGGAAAGGCGATACTTCGCCTTCTATACGATACCTGTAAAAACGAGAGTATGACCGTTATAATAATAACCCACAACAGCGCGCTGAAGCCGATGGCAGACCGGGTTATAACCGTTAAAAGCGGCAGGGTGGAGAGCATGACTACAAACGAGCATCCTACGCCTATTGAGGAAATTGAGTGGTAATGAAATCTATTCGTCTTATTTTCAGGGAAATAAAAAGCTCAAAGGCCAGATTTTTTGCAATTTCAGCTATTTTCGCGCTCGGCGTCGGTTTCTATTCGGGTCTGGGTTCAACCATGCCGGTAATGAAAAAGAGCATGGACAGCTATGCCGACAGTTATAATCTCTATGATATAAAGATTTTGTCGGAGTACGGCTTTGAAGAGTCCGACCTTGAGAGTATTTTGACGGTGGAAAACGTTTTGCAGGCAGTGCCGTCCAAATCGGCGGATGTTATTACAGACGGAACAGCTATTAGACTGATGTCACTGACTGACGGAATAAACGGCGTGCGTCTTTTGGAGGGCAGAATGCCGCAAAATTCCGGCGAGTGTGTACTGGGCAGGAATAAAATGAGCGGCAATTTGGCGCAGATAGGTGAGACGATAACCTTGTCGGATGAAAACGATGAGGATACCCTTAGCATGTTTAAAACCCGCAGCTTTACGGTCGTCGGTATTGTTGAATCTCCTGTTTTTCCGTCGGTGCAGCGCGGTGCGGCGTCAGTAGGGCAGGGTTCGCTGAATCATTATGCGTATATAGCGGAGAGTGATTTTGACACAGATTATTATACCGAGGTTTATCTGTCTGTTGACGGTGCGCAGCAGCTTCGGCTGTATACTGAGGAGTATGAAGCAAGAATAGAGAGTGCCGTAAAGGCACTTGAAAACAGTTCTCTTGCAAGCGTGCAGCTTAAACGTGTGCAAGACGGAGCGCAGGAGGAGCTTGATAAAGCCCGTGCTGAATATGACAGCGAAAAGACCCGCGCTGAAAAAGAACTTTCCGATGCAAAACGTGCGCTGGATGACGCAAAGGCTGCGCTTGACAGCGCCGGTGCGCAGATATCCGCGGGCGAGCGGGATTTGGAGCGCGGCAAAGCCGAGCTTGAAAAGGCGCGTACAGAGAGTGAGAGTATGCTTGCTGCCGCTCAGACGGAGCTTGAAGAAAAAAGTACGCAGTATGAGAGCGCGGTAGAAGAGCTTGAAAAAACATATTCATATCTTATGTCCGTTTACGGAAAGGACGTGGCAGATGCGCAGACGGCATCCGCACGCGCTCAGCTTGAGGCTGCCGAAGAGGCGATAAATTCCGGCAGAACAGAGCTTGAGAGCTCTAAAGCTCAGGCGGAGCGGGAGCTTGCCGCTGCGCAGGCGGAAATTACCGAAAATGAGACAAAGCTCGCAGCTGCCCGTGATGAATACCAAAGCGGAATGCGTGAGTATCAGAACGGACTTGAAGAATACAATGCACAAAAGAAAAAGGCAGAAGAGGAGCTTACGGATGCAGAAGAAGAGCTGAAGAAAGCACAGGAGGATATTGATGTACTGGAGCCGCCAGAAATTTATGTGACTACTCTCAAAGATAACTATGGAGTAAACGCTTTTTCACAAGATGCGCAGCGCATCGATAATATTGCACGTGTGTTTCCTATAATATTCTTTGTGGTTGCGGCGCTTGTGTGCCTTACTACTATGACAAGAATGATAGACGAGCAGCGTACAAAAATCGGTACTTTGTCCGCACTGGGCTATGGCAGGGGTGCGATTGCAGCTCAGTATCTGTCCTATTCCTGTATTGCTGCGGTTTTCGGCGGCATTATCGGCATTATACTCGGTAATACGGTCATTCCCATTGTTATTTTTAATACATATAAAATACTTTATTCTCTACCATCTGTTGTTTTGACGGTTGACATATCCAAAACAGCGCTTGCATTCGGCGCGGCACTTGTGCTTACTGTTTTTGTTACACTTTGGGCGGCGCTTGACAGTCTGCGTGCGCCTGCGGCGCAGCTCATGCGGCCGGCGGCTCCGAAGAGCGGCAAAAAGGTTATACTCGAGCGTGTGGGATTTTTGTGGAAGCGTATGTCCTTTACATCTAAGGTTACCTGCCGCAATATTCTAAGGTATAAAAAGCGGTTTTTTATGACGGTGCTCGGTATCGGCGGGTGTTGCGCGTTGCTGCTGACCGGCTTTGGACTAAAAGCCTCTATTTCCGGTATGATACCAAAGCAGTACGGTAAAATTCAGAATTTTGACATGACTGTGTATCTTTCGGATGATAATGATGAGGTCAGAGCCGCTGTTTATGATAATTCAGATGACTGCATTTTTGTTCAAAGCACAAGCTCAGACGCTAAAAACGGTACTGCAAATCTTGAGTGTTATATCTTTGTACCTGAAAAACCCGAACAGTTAAATGATTATATCAGTTTTCACGAACGTAAAAGCGGCATGGCAGTTGATTTTCCGGGGTACGGTCAGACTGTTATTGCCGAAAAGCTTTCGTCGCGGCTGAAGCTCGGAGTGGGTGATAAAATCTCGGTAAAGCGCGGAGAAGGAGATTATATTGACCTTACGGTCAGCGGAATAACGGAAAATTATATTTACAACTATGTTTATATGTCACCGCAGACATATGAAGATCTGTTTGAAAAGCCGCCTGAATATAATCAGGCGTATGTGAAATCAGCAGACCCGAAGGCTGCAGGTGAAAGAATGTCCGTTAATGACGATGTGGTTTCTGTTATGAATTCACAGGATATGATGGACAGTTTTGCGGATGTGTTTGACAGCCTTAACGGTGTTGTGTGGCTGCTTATAGTAAGCGCGTGTCTTTTAAATTTTGTTGTGCTGTATAACCTCACTAATATAAATATCGGCGAGCGTGTCAGGGAAATTGCTACTATAAAGGTTCTTGGCTTTTATCCGAGAGAGACGGACGCTTATATTTATCGAGAAAATATTGTGCTTACGGCGGTCGGGACTGCTTTAGGGCTATGTCTGGGTGTTTTTCTGCACCGGTTTGTAATAAGTGCCGCGGAGATAGACATGATAATGTTTACCCGGGATATTGACGTTTTAAGCTTTATCATGAGTGCATTGCTCACTTTTGTTTTTTCGGCACTCGTTAATTTCTTTATGCATTTTAAGCTGAAGCATATCAGTATGACAGAGAGTCTTAAATCAATAGAATAACAGGAGAAAAACAGTATGAAAATAATTATTGCGGGCCTCGGTCGCACGGGGCGCACGCTTGTGCGTGTTTTAAAAGAGGACGGTCACGCTGTGACGGTAATTGATACCGACAGGCAGGCGGTGAGCGCGGCAGAACGCAGCTATGGCGTCCAAGGTGTTGTCGGTCATGCCGCAATGTATGATACACTGAAGGCTGCGGGGGCATTCAGGTCTGATTTGTTTATTGCAGCATCCGGCTCGGACGAACTTAATATTTTAAGCTGCTTCTCGGCAAAGCACGTGGGTGTGGGTCATGCGGCGGCGGTTACCCATTCGTCCGAGTTTTTGAGCGAGATGCCGTATTTTTCGACTATATGCGGCATAGATATGATTTTTAATCCGGAGTATGAAACGGCTCATGAGATATTCAGGGCCGCCCGCATTCCCGCCGCCGTTAATGTTTTGAGCTTTGCCGGCGGACGTGCGGAGTTGGCACATGTAGGAGTGTGCGGGGGCGCGGAGATAATAGGAAAAACACTTGCCGCGATACGTATTTCTTCAAAACTTTCGGTGCTTGTTTGTGCTGTTAAGCGTGCCGGATGCGTTATAATACCGGACGGCAGATTTGTGGTTGAGCAGGATGACGAGATATATATTACAGGACCGCATGAGGATATTTTTGAATTTTTAAAAATAATAGGTATGCAAAACAATAAGACTAAAAATGTCATGATAACCGGAGGCAGCAATACGGCAATGTTTTTGGCTTCGGCACTTGAGAAAACCGGGGTTGGTGTAAAGCTAATCGAAAAGGATGCACAGCGCTGCAGGCTGCTTGAAAGTGTGCTTGGCAAGACCCGTATAATCAATGCAGATCCTTTTGACGGAAGTCTTTTGACAAAGCAGGGGCTTGCGGGTGCTGATTCCGTCATGGCGTTGTCCGATCGTGATGAGGATAACGTAATACTTGCTATGTATGCCAAGGAAAGCGGAGCAAAAAAGATAGTTACAAAGCTTTCAAAGGGTCCTCTCAGCGCGATGCTTCCGAATATGGGTTACAGCAGTGCTGTGTTTTCCGAGGAAAAGACCCTGTCGCGTATAGCGTTAAGTTATGTTCGGGCATTGTCCGAAACGCTCAGCTCGGCGGTTGGGACTGTATGCAAAATAGCGGACGGCGGCGCAGAGATAGTTGAATTTATTGCAAAGCCGGGTTTTGCACATGCCGGAGTGCCGCTGATGAAGCTAAATCTGCGCCGGGGTCTGCTGCTTGCGGGAATTGTGAGAGGCAGAGAGGTGCTTTATCCAAACGGAATGACGTCTATTCTTGAGGGTGACAGAGTTATTATTGTCAGCTCCGGCGAGTCGGTCAGAAGTCTTGATGACATAGTCGTAAAATAATTATAAAAAGGTATTGCAAATATTTGCAATACCTTTTTACTTTTTGTCTTGTATAAGCCGTCGGCTCATGTATGCCGCGATACCGCCTATTACAGCGGAAATGAGGGTTTTATATACTGAATTGTGTTTAATGCTTTCCCAAAGGTATTCTCCGGGCGGTGCGTCAAGCTTTATACGCATGGAAGGCAGGTAGCACAGTATCAGATATGACATAATAAAAAACAGAATAAATGCGGATATTTTAATTATTGTTTTCTTACTCATTATTTTTCCCTTTAAAGTTATATAAAAATAAGGGGACGGAAACCGCCCCCCTTTTTACTTTAATAATATGAAATTACTATTGTTTGTCCGCCGTATACATATGCCTGGGATAAGTCTGTCTCAAACTTGCCGTCTACCGTAATATGAAATGACTTTTCGTTTGTAACGCGAACACCGAGAATTGACTGAAGTTCGTTATATTGAATCAGCGGCTGACCGAACGCCTCGTAAATATCCTCATATTTCAGACTGAATATCTCTGAAATGGGATCACCGTCTTTTATACTGATTTGTCTGTTTTCAAAGTTCTTGCCTTCCTCCAGTCCTTCGACTGTGACAAAAACCGTGACGATGTTGCTTTCGGGTTTATTTACCAAACTGACAACTGTAACAATAACAGTTACTGATACAACTATAAATACAACGATAATGACAGGCAGGCGCTTGCCTGTGAATACCCAGTCGCTCAGCTTTTTAAAAAACTGCTGCATCTGCTTCATACAGAATTACTCCGTTTTACTGTCTGCCTGTTCGCCTTCGGCGGACGTACCGCTTTGAGCTGCTATCTCTTTATCAGTGGCATCCTTGAGTACGGCATTGATATCTCCGCCGTTCTGAATGTAGTTTTTAACGCTTTCGGTAAATGAATCGAGTGTCTTAAAGTTTGAGGTGAGCGGACGACCCGCATTTGTAACATGTTCCATCATGTTGAATACGCGCTCCTGGAGGGTATCTTCTTCCTTGATTTCCTCCTGAACAGTAGGATCTACCGGCTCCAAGTCTTCGGGACTTGTAAATTCGTTATCCTCTATAATAGGCTCTTCACCGATAGTGTACGGATTTCCGGGCATGGACCAGTTGGACTTATATGCAGGGTAGCTCCATTCGGCTGCCTCTGTATCTCCGTACATTGTATCAATCGGCTGGTCAAGATAGTCAATAACAAACTGAATAAGAGTATCTATAACTTCGGTTCTTTTTTTGAGAAACTGAGAATTTACATAAACACCTGTGTCATAATCGCAGACAATGTCGCCGATTTCTTTTTTACCGGTTGTTGTAAGAGGCATTGCGAAAACGCCCATTTTGTCAACGTCCGCCTCATCTGTGGCAATGTTTTTGGAGTTGGTAACAATCATTGCTGCTTTGCCGTCGGCAAACAGCGCTTCTGCGTCATCCTGCGTCATTGTCATACAGTCGCTGTTGAAAGCTCCGCCGTCATAAAGTGCCTTAAGGTCCGATACGGCTCTTGTCCAGCTGTTTATAACGCCGTATTTGGGTATGTAGGAATGTTCTGCAACGCCGCCTTCCATAAGTATAAGCTCATCCAACCAGTATTTCATTCCGCCGTCTGCAAATCCGGCAGCAAACGGTGTGACGCCGTTGGTTTTGAATGTTTCAATTACGTTTTGAAATTGCTCCCATGTCTTGGGTATCTGAAGACCGTACTTTAAAAACAGTTCTTCATTAAAGAATACTCCCTGATAATTTCCTTTAAGCGCCAGCATATGGTTCACACCGTCGGCGTCTGTCGAAGTATCGAGTATAAACTGTTTTCTCTGCTCAAAACATGAGGGATATACCTGCTGAATTTCGCTGATTGTAGCAAGACGTCCGCTTTCAATGTATGGAGTGATAAGCTCGTCGCGCTCGTAAAAGAAAAACGCGATTTCGCCGTTATTCATTCTTTTAAGGAACGATTTTTTACCTTCTTCGTCCTCCGGAATGACCTCCAGTTCGATTTTTACAAAATCGGTTTCATGATACGCGTTGCTGTCCTCAACAGCAGTCATTATCTTCTGATATTCCTCGCTGTCCTCTGAATAGGGCACGCCGAATTTGAGAGTTACCCAGCTTTCACCGCTGACGCAACCCGAACACAGTCCGAGCACAGTAATCAGAACAAGCAGAAGACTTAAAATTTTTGTGGTCTTTCTCATTACTTACATTCCTCCGAATTACAGTTATACCGTGTATGATACCTTAGTGCATAATACATCAGCATAATAATCATATACGGTATTATAACATAACTCGAAATTAAAATAAAGCACTTTTTTTATTTATTTTTATAAATTTTACTCTCCCGGCTCAGAAACATCATTAAAAGCAGAAAAACAAAACAGAACAGCATGCATCCGAGTCCGGTTTTTAGTACAGTTGCACCATTCGGGCGAAGAAATTTTGTTATAATTGCCGAAACCGCCGCACAGCACAGAGGATATAAAAACCATCCCTTGAAATTACATTTTACGCCTGACACGTTGAGCAGCAGTCTTAGATTCAGAACCGAAATAAGTATGTTGGACACCCACATTACGGCGATGAAACCGTTTATGCCGAACTTGGGTACGATAGTAGCTATTAGTATGATTCTCAGCGCTGAATCTATACAGTTGTGTATCAGCACCTGCCTTTGAAGCCCCAGTCCTTTTAAAAGTCCGTCGCAGATGCTGTCAAGATACATAAACGGAACAATGGGTGCAAGCATCATCAGCATTTTTGATACTTGCGGGCTTTTGTAAATGAGCATGCCCAAACTGTCTGAAAACATCCAAAAAATACCGGCTGCCATTATAGACAATATAAGTGTGAAAGAGGCTGCGCGGTTGATGATTTTAGTCATTGCCGCGCGGTCGCGGCGTGCGTGTGCGTCTGTTATTTCGGGCACAAGCAGAGTGGACATTGCCGAAAGGAAGGAGGACGGAAAAAACAGCAGCGGCATGGCCATTCCTTTCAGAGCGCCGAAAGCGGACAGTGAATCCGTCCTTGAATGTGTAAAAAGCGTCATTGCGCTCGGCACAAGCATATTTTCCGCTGTGTGCAGCGCTGAGGCAAGATAGCGCGACGCGGCGACAGGCGCGCTGTTTTTTATAATCATGCGCTTGTAATGCGGTTTTTCTCCTTTTCTGCCGAACGGGCGGTCTTTTTTCAATAAAAGCCGAAGCCCCAGGTACATGCAGGATACCGCTTCCGAGAGGGTATTTGCGGCAAATACTGCAGCCAGCATGACAGGCAGACTGTATTTTGAAAAGTATGCTGCGGCGAGCACTACGATTCCCATTCGTGTCAGCTGTTCTAAAATCTGTGCCGTACAGCCGTAAATTACGTTTTTAGATGCGATAAAATATGAGGACAAAACATTGCACACGGAAATGAACGGAAGCGAGAGCGCCAGCACGCGCAGAGAATACAATGCGCGCATATCCGCAATCCACAGCTTTGAAAGAGTACCCGACAGCGCAAGCATGCCGGCGCATGCCAGACCTCCCGTCAGCAGTGCGACAACTATGGCGCTTTTGAGGATTTTGTAGGCGCCAAGACTGTCGTGCAGTGCAAATTTCTGCGCGCAGAGCCTGGTAACGGTAACCGAAATTCCCGACTGAGCCAGCGTTATAAACAGAAAGTACACGGAGGAAATGAGCTGGTACAGACCCATGCCTTCCTCTCCGATGCGCCCCGATATGTAAATTCGGAAAATCATGCCAAGCCCGCGCAGGAAAAACCCCGTTACGGTCAGCAACGCGGCATTTTTTAACAGTCGGAATTTTTTCATTCAATCACCCTTGATATATTTTAAATGCGCAGGGATGAATATATGACTTAAAAGCGTAAAAATCATTTGATTTTATCAGATGTTTGATGTATTATTATGATATAGTCAGTAAAAACAGTCTATACGGAGGTGAAAGTGATGGATGTTAAGGATTATATACGTACAATACCCGATTTTCCGAAAAAGGGGGTTATGTTCAGGGATGTGACCACGGTTTTGCAGGATGCGCGCGGGCTCGAGCTTGCAGTGGATGCGCTTTCTGGTCTTTTGGATGGCGTTGAGTTTGATGTAATTGTGGGCATTGAATCGCGCGGATTTTTATTCGGAGCACCGATAGCGTATAAACTTAAAAGGCCGTTTGTGCCCGTTCGGAAAAAAGGCAAGCTGCCGTTTAATACGGTTGAGGAAAAATACTCTCTTGAATACGGCAGCGCCGTAATAGAAATGCACAGTGACGCGATAAAGCCGGGTCAGCGCGCCGTTATAATCGACGACCTTATTGCAACAGGCGGTACGGTTCGCGCGGCGGCAAGGCTTGTCGAGCGGCTTGGGGGTACTGTTGCGAAGGCGATTTTTCTGATTGAGCTTCCCGCACTCGGCGGTAGGGAAAACCTCAAAGAGTATGAGGTGGAATCAGTAGTACAGTTTGACGGGGAATAGGGAAAGAGTGGTATTTATGAAAAGAATATTGAGTTATATATCTTTTATTATTCTGATTTTTATGTTTACAGGATGTAGTACAAAGGTAGAATTTTCAGAGGTATTTGATAATAAGCCGGGAAACGTAAAGTCATTTGGAAGCATAAAAAATGCTGTAGATAATAGCTATTTTAAAGCGGTTGATAAAAAAATTTCAGATAATTATGTATCTACTCTTGTATCATATACTGAAGAAAACGGGTATGAGCAGCGTTCTGATAATAAAGAAACTATTAAGGAACGGTTTGTAGATGTCAAGATATTGGATTCGTATAAAGATGCGAACTCTGTGGCATTTACTTTAAGCGTACCAAAAGATTTTTTCTGTTATGACAGCTATATTTCAACGGAAGTTGGCGGCTATGCACTCGATGATATGACTGTGGCTTCTGCTAAATCGGATAATGCAGTTAAACATTATAAATTTTGCTGCGGAATGTTTGATGAAAGTACGAAATTTTATTTGTCCTTTTTAGAAAATGTAACAGATGAAAATAGTGAGAATAATAACTGTATTTATGTATTTGATATAACGGATTATTTTAGTAATAAGTTTGTCAAAAAGGTTGATGAAATTGATGTTAATAAAACTGTAACATTAAATGAAAGTGAGTACACTGTCAATTCAGTTAAGCGCACTCCCGGTTGTACGGCTGTATATTACAACGTATCTAAAGGTGATGCATTAATGAATCCGATTCGTGCGGTAACTGAAACAGGTGATAAACTGTCCGGCAAGGATAGTTTGTATAATGGGCAGCGAGTATACTATATCATTGATAATAATCAGCCTGATAATTTTAAACTGGAATTTTATAATTATGATGATTATGCAAGGCATCATGATGAGAATAAGATAGAGATTTATGACAGTATAGATATCTCTTTTAGTAAATAAAAAATAACCCCGCGGGATATAATTTTCCCGCGGGGGATTTTTTATTTTAATTTTTATATTTATTTACGATAGCAAGCATGTTGTCGTAATTTTGCTCCATCTCCTCTACGAGCCTCAGCTGTGTGCGTGTACGTACGAGATTGTGCTCGGGATAGCTTGTTTTAAAGTATGTATCGCCTTCCAGATAGTCTGTAAGGAATCGCATCCCGCATTCGTAGGTCATCATTATGGCACCGTGCGGCAAAAGCCGTATTTCATCTTCTGTCAATGCGTTTCCGACTCCGTCGAAATATCCGCGGACATACGCCTCAAACAATTCAAGTGAAAAGTGTACCTTTGACAAATCCTTTTCGTCCTCTGCTGCGGTGGATGCTCCGAACCTGATGGCGTCGCCGAAGTCGTTTATGGAAAGACCGGGCATTATCGTATCAAGATCGATAACGCATACGCCTTTGCCTGTTTTTTCGTCTAAAAGTACATTGTTGAGTTTTGTATCATTGTGTGTTACGCGAAGCGGAAGAATAATTCCCGTGTCAATTATGTGCTCTCTTGAAAGATAGGAATCCACTTCCTTTTTAACGCCTTCAAGACGTTTGCAGCTGTCGGAGGCGACAGCTTTTTTCAGGTTTTCAAGCCGCCATGCCGTATTGTGGAAATCTTTGATTGTCTCATGCAGAGTATCGGCGGGAAAATCTGCAAGCTTTTTTTGAAAGCCGCCAAAAGCAACGGCGCTTTCGTAAAAATCACTTGTGTTTCTCGCACCGTCCAAGGCAATAACGTTATCAATAAATACCGACATGCGGTAACATCCGCTGTCGCTGCGAAAATAGCGTTTGCCGTCCAGTGTGCGAACATAATTTATCGTTTTGTCTTCGGGATAATGTTTTTTTAGATATTCCGTTACGGCAAACAGGTTTTCCATCAACTCGTCCGGACTTTTGAAAATATCCGTATTTATGCGCTGAAAGGTATATTTTTCACAGTCAGTCGTGACAAGCAGCGTATCGTTGATATGCCCGTTCCCCAAGGGAGATACACTTTTTATTTCACCCTTTATATTAAATTGTTTTATAATATCGTTTATTTCCATAGCTTTTCCGGATACAGTCCTCCGTCTTTAAGTGATTGTATACCCGCCATAACGGTGGGCTTATCTTGGGCATATGTGACGCCGTACCATTTGTCATGAGTTGTAAGCACGTCAACCGACGCGATGCCGTCGCGCAGCATATCGTCAACGGTAACGGGCAGGAAAAATTCACTTTTAAGCGGATTTTCTCTGATTGCTTTGTCCAGAAATTTCGGGAACCGTTTTTTCAGCTCGTCTATAAATGCGCGGTTATAGCCCCACATATTCATGGATGCGATACTGTCGCCGGACAGATGGGTGTATGTTTTGCCTTCGTCCTCTGTAAACTTTGCGTCGCTGCCGTCAGTTTCAATGTGTGTACGCTCATTTATCTCCAAAAGCTTTCCGTTTTTGACACGGCAGATACCGCGGGAGACATATCCCTTGTCTGTAAGCGTGTTACGGAGAATATAGCCTACAAGCGCAATGCCGAATTTATCGTCCTTGTCATTACGCATCAGGTGATTGTACAGCTCTTTGTATGCCTGCGGACCGTAATAGTCGTCCGAATTGATAACGGCAAACGGTCCGTCAATTACGTCCTCACAGCAAAGAATTGCGTGTGCGGTGCCCCATGGCTTGACTCTGCCCTGCGGTACGGAATAGCCCTGCGGCAGCTTGTCAAGCTCCTGGTATACATATTCCACCTTGACAAGCTTTGATATTCTGTCGCCGATGGATGCCTTAAAGTCAGCCTCTATTTCGTGCTTTATTACAAATATGACTTTTTCAAAGCCGGCTTTAAGAGCGTCATAAATTGAAAAATCTATTATAAGATGCCCCTCTCTGTCGATGGGGTCGATTTGCTTGAGTCCGCCGTAGCGGCTGCCCATTCCGGCTGCCATTACGACAAGAGCAGGTTTTGACATGGAATGCCTCTCCTTTCAAATTCAGGTAAAATCATTTAATATCAGTATACCACGTATTGCCGGCGATTACAATAATATTTTGCCGACATGTCTTATCTTATACAAATAAGAACCTAATTTAAACTATTTATTGAAACTTGTCCGGTGCCAAGATATATTTATACTGTTGTTATACGGGTTTCAAAAGCGCCGCGCTGTTGACAATAAACTGTGATACTGATATAATTATTTCGTACATTATGTGGAGGCGTGAATATGGCGATAATCGGCGGACTGAACAGCGTGCCCGACGTTAAAGTTCTGATTTTATATATATTGAATTACGCCGGCGGCAGGCTGTCAAAGGAAAATCTTTTGCAAATCGCACTGGACGGCGGTACGGCTGAGTATTTTGATATTGCGCAGGCAATGGACGGACTGATGAATTCCGGGCTTATTGATTTTGTCAGTCATAATACTCCCAATGAGCTGTATATTACCGAGCTCGGACGGGAAACACTGTCTGTCTTTGAGCATAATCTGCCGTTCAGCGTGCGGCGGAAAAATCAGAGTGCGCTTTTGAGGCTGCTGGCGGATATCGAGCGAAAGCGCAGTGTTAAAAGCCGTATAGAGGAAAAGAAAAACGGTTATGAGGCGGTGTGCACTCTGCTTGAGGGAGAGGATACGCTGCTGGAGTACAGGTTGTTTGTGCCCACGCAAATTCAGGCTCAGATAATAGTGGATCAGTTTGAAAATAACCCTACCGAGAAGTATAAAAATATTTTGCAGCTGCTTATAGACGAAAAGCTGTTTGATGACGATATATAACTCTATAAAGGAAAAATAAAAATGAACAGAATTCGCAATTTTTTAGTCGCGGCCGGCGTGTTTGTGCTTGTTATAGTAATCTATCTTACTCTGTCTGTGGTTACCAAAAAGCCGCAGAAGGCGTATGACTTTTCTGCTGGAACTCAGCACGGTCAGGTTGTCAGCCTGTCTGATAATTACGGTAAACGCGGCAGTGTGGTGATTTTTATTGACCCCGAAATAGAGGGTGCTACAAAGCTTTTGTCACAGATTATAAAGCTGCACGGCGATGCGGATATTATTGCGCTGTCGGTAAGCGAGCTTCCCGAAAATGAGCAAAAGGAAAAGCTCAAAGCTGCCTCGGCCGATATTTTAGAGCTTGAAAAGCTTTGCTTTGAGAGCAGTGAAGCGATAGAAAAGTATAATATCGGCGCAACTCCCGTAACGTATTTTATAGATAAGGACGGCTATGTTGTTGATGTTTTCGTCGGCGCAATTCGTGATTCGTCTATCGAAAAATGTATTGAGAAGATAAATTAAAAAGCGATTGAAAAATTGAAAGTCCGCAGACATTTGTCTGTGGACTTTTTACTGTATCTGAAGTTATTTGCTGTTCATGTGCGTTTTGAAAAATCTGTTGCGGTACTTTTCGGGGTATATGCCCTCGTGATATTTGAAAAAGGCTATAAATGCGTTGTCAGAGCAAAATCCGAGTTCAAAGGCTATCTCTTTTATATACTTGTTTGTATTGCACAAAAGCTCCTTTGCGCGCTTTATTACAAACATGTCGTTTACTCCCTTTATGCCTTTGCCGCAATATTTTGTGAGCAGCCTTGTCGCATGGTCCGTGGAGCACTGAAACCTTGCCGCAACATTTGCCGCGGTAAGCGCGGCGCCGGAGTTTGCCCGTATCCATTCATATATTACGCTTGCCTTTCCGTCTTCTTTCCCGTCTTTACGATCTGACAGATCGCAGAGCTCACACAGTATTCGGATAAGAATAGCATTAACCGTGTGCTCCGAGCTGCTCGGAAGGTTGTTGCAGTGCAAAAGTTCGCGGAAAAGATACGCACTGTCAAAGCGCTCAAAAAACCTCTTTTTAAATGGCAGATTTTCGCCTGACAGAGAAAAGTGTAGCCAGTAAAATCCCACTCTGCGACTTTCCCTGTATCCCTCGTGCAGTGTGTCGGGTTCAAGCAGCATTATCTGACCCTGACCTGCGTCCGTGTCAGCTCCGTTTTCACGCATATGCACAACTCCCTCCGTTACATAAATTATCTCATATGTTTTTTCAACTCTTTTGGGATGTGTCCACTCTTTTTCAGAATAAAACAGTCCAGCGCCGCGAAAGGAGATATTGGGATTTACGAGTATATTCATATCGTTTTTTCACACCTTTTATCGTGTTTTACGGCTTGATTTAAAACCGCTGTATGTATTATAATTCAGTTGCGCAAAAAAAGCAACAGCAATACGGAGGTGTGATATGAAGCTATTTGATTGCGATAAGGTGAAAATTACGGGCGGGTATATAGCCGATAAACAAAAGCTTAATCGGAAAGTCATAATAAATGCGGTTTACGACAGGTTTTGTGACAGCGGCAGGATTGGTGCCTTTGACTTTGACTGGATAGAGGGCAAACCGAATAAACCGCACTATTTTTACGACAGTGACGTTGCAAAATGGATGGAGGGTGCGGCATATATTCTGCATGATAATCCCGATTCCGAGCTAAAGGGCAGGGTGGAGCGTCTTATTGACAAAATCGAAGAGCACCAGGATGGCGACGGTTATTTTAATATATATTTTACGGTCTGCGAGCCGGAAAAGCGCTTTAAAGACCGTGATAAGCATGAGCTTTACTGTGCTGGTCATCTTTTTGAGGCGGCTGTGGCGTATGCGCGTGCTACGGGTGAAACTCGGTTTTTAAAATGTATGGAAAAATACGCGGATTATATTTACAGGGTTTTTGTCATCGAAAAGAGCGCTGCATTTGTAACTCCCGGACATGAGGAAATAGAACTGGCGCTTATTGAGATGTACCGATATACAAAAGTTAAAAAGTATTTGGAGCTGGCTCTGTTTTTCCTGAACAACCGCGGTAAATGCGAGTCTGAGAAAACGCCGTATAATCAGAGTCATCTGCCTGTGCGCGAACAAACTGAAGCTGTCGGGCACGTAGTCCGTGCCGTTTATCTTTACAGTGCGATGGCGGACTGTGCTTTTGAGACGGGGGATAACGAGTTAAAGCGCGCCTGCTTTGCACTCTTTGAGGATATTGTGACAAAAAAGATGTATGTGACGGGTGGACTGGGTTCGACACCGATCGGCGAGGCTTTTACACACGCTTATGACCTGCCCAACAACGACGCATATGCCGAAACCTGCGCCGGAATTGGTCTTATGTTCTTTGCAAAGCGTCTGCTGCGCCTTGAAAACCGCGCCGAGTTTGCCGATGTGATCGAACGTGTTTTTTATAACGGTGTATTGTCGGGCTTATCGTTGGACGGAAAAGCGTTTTTCTATGAAAATCCGCTTGAAATTACGCTTTCAGAGCATTTTGAAAGCGTATACGGAAAGCGGCGGCTGCCGATTACTCAGCGGGTGGAATGCTTTAAGTGTTCCTGCTGCCCGCCTAACCTTAATCGTTTGCTCCCTAAGCTGTCCGAATATATTTACGGCTTGGAAAGCGATACGCTGTTTGTAAACCAGTTTGCCGAAAGTGTGCTGAGTGACGGCAAAACAGAGTGTAAAATGCACACAGACTATCCCCGCAGCGGTACGGTAAAGATTTCGGCGTGCGGTGTAAAAAACGTTGCCGTGCGTATTCCGTCCTGGTGTGCCAAATTTACAGCTGACAGGGAGTATACGGTAAAGGACGGATATGCCGTGATGGAAAGCGGCGGAGAAATTACGCTGAGATTTGACATGTCGCCGTTTGCGGTGTATGCCGACAGCAGGGTTGTGCATGACACGCACCGGCTTTGCATTCAAGCTGGACCTGTGGTGTACTGCGCGGAGGGTATTGATAACTGCGAGGTAAGCGAAAACCTTCACGCACTTTGCGTGCCGCATGATTTTGATTACCGTATCGAATATGATGAAAGCATAGGACTTAACACGCTGAACATTTCGGGATTTCGCATAAAAAGTGCAAAAAATACGCTGTATTCACGTGATAAGGGTGAGACGGAGCCAGTTACGATACGTCTTATTCCGTACAGTGCTTTTGCCAACAGGGGAGAAAGCGACATGCTCGTTTGGCTTCACGCCAAATATTAAGTAAAAAATCAAAAAGGTGCGTCACTTAGCGTGACGCACCTTTTATTATTTCATTTACCATTTTCATTGCGTCGTCAATTAGTTCGTTTACCGTACATTCACGTACACCGGCAATCTGATTTCCGCAGCGGTTGACGGGAAGAAGTATCCTCCGCGCAGAGCTTTGTGCAACGGCCAGCGCCATTTTAGGGGTTATCTCGCCGTATAATGCGTCTGCTATTACAATTCCTATCGGTCCGATTATAATATCAGCCTGTTTTGCGGCAACGATTACGGGATTTTCGCCCGTGGCTGCTCGTACTGCGCCGCCTTTTATCATGCTTTCCGTTGCGCAGCTGTTTGTGCCGACCGCGGTTATCTGCATGTTTTGACCGTCGCACCCCGAACACAGCTCCTCGATTATCTTTCGGCCCATTTTGCCGCCCTGACCGTCTATTACAAGTATATTCATGATTGTTTACCTGCCGTATGTAAATTATAATGTTAAACGATTCGGGTTATTAGCGCCGCCGATTCCGAGCGTGAAAGATTGCGCTTGGGATAAAATCTGCCGTCGTTGTCGCCGTCAAAAATGCCTTTTGAGGTTAAGGCTGTTACTGCGTTTTTTGCCCATCCCGAAACGTCGCTCATATCCTTGTATTCAACGCGCATTGCAAGGCGTTCGTCGGCGTTTGCGATACGCTCTACGGCGCACGCCGCTTCCTGCCGCGTTATGTTGTTTCTTGCATAGAAGGATACGCCGGTAAAGGTTTTTGAGCCCGTCATTATTCCCTCGGCATATGCCGCTTTGACATACAGCATTGCCCACCTGGGAATGTCGGCCGTGTCCTCATACGGGAGCGTGACTCCCGCATACTTATTTATATCCAGTCCCATTTTTCGCACAAGCATGGTACAGAACTGCGCGCGGGTTATGCTTTCCTTTCCGCGAAAGGTTACAACTCCGTTTTCCGTAAATCCGTCAATTATTGAATTTTCGGTGCAGTATCGGATGTATACACTGTCCCATTTCTGATCATTTACATCGGAATACGGCAGCGCTGAGTTGTAGCCTGCCGGCTTAAACAGCAGCGTGCGCTTTGCGCGGTTGCCGAAAATGTCGGTGATTTCGATTTCGGCACGTTTTATTTTACTTCCCGATATCCCGGAAATATCGAAAGCTCCGTTTGTATAAGCGATTTGTTTTCCGTCAACCGTGCATGTGAGCGAGCCGTAATCTGCACCTGAAGAAAATGCCCCGTCATTTGCGTAGGGAGTTATTTTGGTGCCGTTCAGGCTGACCTCAAACGCGGGCGCCGTTGAATCACTCAGTGTGAAGCCCTTGTAGCCTGTCAAACGGTCTATATAAATACTTCCGGCTTTCACGGAACCGCTCTCTGTGCCTATATGGAAACCCCGGAGCTGACTTGCACCGATTACGCTGAATTCGAGCTTTTTCCAGCCGGTGAAATCAAGCGTACATAGCTTTGTCTTGTATTCGCCTTCGGTGCCGCTCAGAACAGCATAAAGCTCGGTGCCCGAACCGTCTCCGTAAACGGAAACTGTCATATGGCTGTAATCTGAAAGCACGTAAGGCTTGTTGAACCCAAACCCGACAATGCTGCTGTCTCCCGCAAACTTAAAGTCCGCTTTAAGCGCGCCGGTACCGGTATACACGCGCTCATTGCTTTTTTGAACATTGATTAGACTCATTCCCGAATACTGCTCTGTGATATCGGGATTTCCCTCAAAGTCTTCCGTAACCACAGGCAGCCTCTCGTCGCAAACAAGCAGCAGAGCATTGGATATAAGCCGCTGTGTTCCGTCCTGAGGTGAATTTTTAACCGTACATGCACCGCCGTTTTCCGATGCGGCGATGGTTGAGGAACCGCCGCCGTCAAAATTCACGGCCTGAACGCATCCCATATTATATAGCGCCTGAGCCACCGCCTCTAACTTGACCCCGCCGCTTTGCGCGCCGTTTTTATCCTTTTCCGCTGTGTAAAATATAACGGTGCCGTCCGCACGGATGCCTACCGCACTGCGGGAAGTAAGGGTGTTTGCAATTGACTGGTCATAGGTGGACGGATAGCGAAGCGTGCCGCCGTTTATAAGCAGGTTTCCTCCGCCGACAGCGCTTTTTACATCTGCCCAGCCTCCGGCAAGATCAGAAACTACGGCACTGCTTTCAGTTCCCGGTTCTTTTCCCTGCGCCGCTTTTGAAAGACGTGTGTCTCCCGCAGGGGCGATAAGATATATATGATTTTTTTCAATGGCTATCGGTTCCCACGCTGATTTAATGTAGCTGACAAACCGGCAGGAGACCGGTTTGTCAATACGCATCTTTCCGTCTGTCTCAAGCACGATTATATCATGCGCAAAGCCCGTGTTCCAATAGGTTTTGTCAGCATAATCATCCGTCAGCATGGAGAGGTTTGCGTCCGGGTAGGCGTTAAGCCTGTCCGCGACCACTTCGCTGCCGCCTATTACCGCGCTGACCTTAAGGTTGGGTATTCCGGTAAAAGCCGTGCCGTCCTCTCTGAACGCAACGGAATATCTGCCGACGGATTTTTCATAGGCATTGTTGTTGGTTGCCTGCACAACTCCGTTTGAAATCTGTATTCCGAGGGGAAGTCCGGTTGCTGTTGAAAAGAAATCGGCATTGATGGCGCCGACAACCTTTCTCCCGTCTCCCGGATTATATGATGCGACCTTTTGTGAAAGCGTGCTTTTACCGTAGACGCTTGTGCCGCTGGTCACCTCTACCGATGTAAATATTCCGGGCTTTGCAACAACCGTGTATGCACGCTCGCCGTAATTCTTGCCGCCGACGCTGTATCTGCCGGTAAAGGCTGTAAACTCTGCGCCGTTATATGATATTTTTGAAGACTGCGACTGGGTTATTTGTATTGTATTATAGCCGCCGGCATAGCTGAATGCTGTACAGCCGAGCGCTAAAACAACCGAAGTTACTGCCGCTGCGGCTCGCTTAATTATTTTCATATCCTGATCCTCTTTTTGCTGCGACAAGGCGAACAATTCCGCCAAGGTCGCGTCGTGTTGTAATTTCGCTGTACCCGCATTCGGCAAACAATGAGTATATACCGCGCGAGGTGTCATATCCCGCCTCGAGTATCATCTCTCCGTGCGGTTTCAGCGCTCCCTCCCAAAGGAGCGCAAGCGCCCTGTAAAACTTCATTCCGTCTTCACCGCCGTCAAGGGCTATTCGCGGTTCATGCTTTACTTCGCGTTGTAAAAAATCCATATCGGTACTTTTTATGTACGGCGGGTTTGATACGATGATGTCAAATTCGCTGTCATGAAAGCGGTTTTTATAACCGGGCAGAAGGTCGCATTTGACGATTTCCGTATCCAGCCCGAGCCGGCGCGAGTTTTTTTGCGCTACAATCAGTGCGTTTTCGCTGATATCCGCAAGAACAATACTGCTTTGAGGCAGAAAATGCTTTAAGGCAAGGCCGATGCAGCCGCTGCCGCAGCAAATGTCCAAAATCCGAAGCCCGGACTTTTCACGGTCGCCGTACTTTTCCAAAGTATAAGTCACAAGCGTTTCGGTGTCGGCGCGGGGTATGAGCACAGACGGGTTTACTTCAAATTCAAGCCCCATGAATTCCCAACTGCCGATTATGTACTGGAGCGGCTCGCCGCTTGCCCGCCTTTGGCAGGCGCAGATAAACTGTGCTGCGCTTTCCGGTTTAGGAGTAACTGACGGGTCTAACACCATATCGGTTTTTGTGATTTTGCAGAAATGCTCAAGAAGGCGTCGTGAGTCAGAAGCTGCGCTTGACCCGCTGATACCGCCTTGAACCATAAGCTGTGCGCCGCGCCGTACGAGCTCGCGCGCACTTTCATTCATTGTCTGCACCGTTTGATTGCCGGATTTCACCGCTGTTTTCATCTTCTTTGACGCTTTTGGAATCTTCGGCGCCGGTTTCGGTTTGTGCCTGAGGCACAGGCACGCCGTCAGCGCCGATTATAAGGCGTGTGTTGAGAGGATAATCCTCCAGCACGCCGCGCAATGCCCAAATGGCTATTTCAAGCTGATCTCTATCCGGCTCTCTTGTCGTTATGCGCTGAAACCACAGCCCCGGCGCGGAAATTATCCTTGTAAACAAATTATCGTATTTACCGGCAAGCTTTATAAATTCATATGCAATTCCCATGACAGCGGGTAAAAACAGAAGCTTCCACAGCGTGTGCAGCTGTGCGTTTTGCCACGGAATCATCATAGATACGATGATACTGACAATGAGAGTGATTATAATAAAAGACGTTCCGCATCTCGGATGGAAACGCTTGAAGCTTTTTGCGTTTTCGGGTGTAAGCTCGCGCTTTGCTTCAAAACAGAAAATTGTTTTATGCTCGGCACCGTGATACTCAAATAGCCTGCGCATATCTTTCATGCGCGAGACCGCGAGCATGTAGATTAAAAATATCAGCATTTTGAGCGCACCGACAATTATGCGCTTGGCTACCGGGCTGAGCTTTAACACATACTTCGAAAACAGGTCGGTAAGCAGTGTCGGGAGATATATAAAAGCCAAAATGCTTATTGCAAGCCCTATTATCACGGAAAATACCATGAGTACGTTCACAAAGCCCTTTCCAAGCGCGTTTGTCAGCCATTTTTCAAATTTACTTTCCGGCTCCTCCTCCAATATATCCTCCATGGATACGTCGGCGGAGTACATAAGCGACTTATAGCTTGTTATCATTGACATAATAAATCCCACAACGCCGCGCAGTATCGGAATTTTATTTATAATGCTTTTTGTCTGTTTAATCTGTTCTATCTTCAGCACTACGTCTCCGCTTTGTTTTCTCACGGCGATGGACATTTTGCTGCCTGAACGCATCATGACGCCTTCAATAAGCGCGCTGCCGCCGATGCTTGTATACTTTGCTTTTTTGTTATTTTTCATCTGTGTGCTTTCCTTGATAATGTTATTTTTTTAATTATATCAAACCATATCCCGCAATACAATACACTTGACAAATTTAATATTTTCGAGTAATAAAAAAGCGGACATTCGTCCGCTTTCAATTTATTTTCCGACACAGAATTTCGAAAATATCTCATCGATAATTTTGTCCGACACGGTATTTCCCGTTATCATTCCTATTTCACCCGCCGCAGATGTTATATCCACGCTTGCAAGATCAGGGGTAAAGCCGCGCTTTACAGTAGCTATTGCCGCGTCTACAAGCTCTCTTGCACGCACTGCGCGCTCATAATGACGCGTGTTAGTCAACAGCATTCCGCTTTCAACGGAGATTTTATCGGACAGAAACATGCCTTGTACAATCTTGGAAAGCTTGTCAATTCCGTCGTTTTTTGCAGCCGAAATCTCTACTGCGTGTATAAATGAGCTGTAAATATACTGTTTGTCTATATTTTGCGGCAGGTCGCATTTGTTTATTATTGCAACGGCAGTTTTTCCGGCGCATAGCTCTATGATTTTTCTATCGTCGTCCGAGATTGTTTTTGAACCGTCAAATACAGCAAAGACAAGGTCTGCCGTTTTGAGGCTTTGCTGCGCAATCTCGATACCGCGCTGTTCTATCTGCTCCGCCTTTTCACGTATTCCGGCAGTATCGCATAGGTTGAGCGTCACGCCGCCCATAACCGCACGCTCGGAAACCATGTCGCGTGTTGTTCCGGCAATATCGGAGACTATTGCCCGTTCGTATCCCAGCACGGCGTTGAGAAAAGTGCTTTTTCCGACATTTGGCGCGCCGATTATGACGGTGTCGGCGCCGTTGTGTATTACAGAGCCTGTATTAAAGCTTTTTTCAAGCTTTAAAATTCGTTCTCTGATGCTTTGCAGCTGATTCAGTACGGTTGTCGGATCAACATCGGTCAGTCCCTCGTCGGGAAAATCGATATATGCAAGTATATCGGTATTCAGAGCGACAAGGGCATTGAAAATTTCGTTGAATTCTTCTGAAAGTATGCCCGACATACGCCGCAGGGCAAGCGCCGCATCCGTCTGACTGTGTGAGTTTATTAAATCGCCGACGGCTTCGGCTTGAATAAGATCCATTTTACCGTTTAAAAATGCGCGCTTTGTAAATTCGCCCGGCAGAGCATACCGTGCGCCGTTTTTTATAAGCAGCTTAATTACGCGCTCCAAAATGGAGAGCGAGCCGTGGCAGTTAATCTCAACCGTGTTTTCTCCCGTATATGAGGCGGGAGCGCGGAAAACGGTGCACAGTACCTCGTCAATTTCGGTATTTCCGTCATGTATCAGTGCAAGCCGCATAACTGCGTTTGGGCTTGCGTCAAGGCTGCCTTTTTTCAGCCTTATTATTTTGCTGCATATTAAAATGGAGTCATCCCCGCTGACGCGGATAGTACCTATTGCCGCTGCCGCACGCGCGGTCGCTATTGCGCAGATGGTGTTCATGATAAAATTCCCTCTAAATGATAAAAATCAAGCGCCGCATATAAGTGCGGCGCTTTTGTCACTTTTACTTTTCGTATGCAACGATAACCTTGCGGCGCGGGTCTGTACCGACAGAATAAGTTGTTATGTGCTCACGGCCGGAAAGTGTTGCGTGAATGATTCTGCGCTCGTATGAGCCCATCGGCTCCAGAGCCTGATTTCTTTTGTACTTCAGCGCCTTATCGGCGGTCTTGTTTGCAAGCGCCTCAAGCGTCGCTATCCGTTTTTCACGGTAATTCTCGCTGTCGAGAACTACGCGGATTTTTTTATCTCTGCCGCGGTTTATCGCAAGATTTGTTATATACTGAGCTGCGTCCAGGGTTTCTCCGCGTCTGCCGATAAGAACGCCCATTTTGGAACCGTCAATCTGTGCAAAGTAACTTTCGTTTTCGTCAAGGCTGATTTTAACCTTGCCGTTTTCAATGCCGAGTTTTTCTACAAGACCGAGCAGAAACTCGGTAATGACAGGAACATTTTCGTCACCCTCCGGTACGGGCGTCAGCTTTCGCGCCGTAACAACCGACTCGCTGCAGCGCTCATTTACCGGTGCCGCTTTTGTCTTTTTTGATATTTTTTCGGGAGCAAACCCATCCGGCAGCTTTGTCGATGCGGGCTCTGCCTTTTCCCCGATATTTTCCTTTTCCACGGGTGCCGTTGGGACTTTGATTTCGCTGTCCGGCACTTCCTTTTCAATTTTGATTTTGGCGGGTGTTGCGCCTATGCCGAAAATGCCTTTGGTTGCAGTCTGGACAACCTCGTATGTCAGCATGTCCTTGTCCTCGCCAAGCTGCGCCGCCGCATTTTCCAGCGCTGCGTCTATGTTCTTGCCCTCAAAATAATATTCTTTGATAGCCATTTTGATTATTCTCCTGTTTTTTCTTCTGTCTGTTTAGCATGTAAATCGTCTGCGGCTTTTTGCCGTGCGGCGTTTTGTGCGTTTATAGCGCGCTTTTTCTTACTGTTTTTGTTATTTGAGAGCGCACGGCGTTCTGCTGCAAGTCTGCGCTTTTCCTTTTCAGCCTCTTTCTCGCGCCTCATTTTGTCCTCAACCTCCTGCAGCACCTTTTTAGGGCTGTACAGCTTGTTGAGAAGGAAGGTCTGACCGATGGCGACGATGTTTGAAGCTATCCAGTAAAGACCGAGGGCAGAGGTGTAAGTGTATGAAATCCATACCGAGATAAGCGGCATGACTATATTCATCATTTTCATTGAGCCGGCAGAGCTCGGGTCTGCCGCCATGGTGGGGCTGAGCTTTTGGGAAATGTAACCTGTAAGCCATGCAGTGACGCCGGCAAGAATCGGAATTAATATCAGCATAAAGTTGCCGTCTTTCAAAAACTCACTGGGCTTGAGCGCCAAGTCGAATATCCCTAAAAATTTGGAATTTATATCTATAACTCCGTCCGAGGACAGGTGAGTGAACAGCTGAAGCTCGTAGCGGTTAAAATTTTCCGCGTTTACTCCCTTGAAAACGTCCGGAAATTTTTCTATATACGGCTGCATTTTTGTCCAAATCTCTGTCAGGCTGAAGCCTGCAAGGTATGTCAGCGGACGGCGTACAATCGTATAAATAAGCATGATTATGGGCAGCTGGATAAAGGTAGGCAGACAGCTTGACATCGGGCTGTACCCCTCGCGCTGGTAAAGATTCATAAGTTCCTGCTGATAGCGCTGCTTGTTTCCGCCGTACTTTTTCATCAGCTCGTCCTGATACGGCTTTAGCCGCACCATGTTGAGCTGAGTTTTCTGCTGCTTAATCGAAAGAGGGAGCAGCAGCACCCTTGTGATTATCGCGTAGAGAAACAACGCTACGCCGTAGCTGTTGAACAGGCTGTAGCAAAAGCGCATAATGTATCCGAACGGGATAACAAGATAATTCCAAAGTGACATTTATTTTCTCCTTGTTTTATTTTTGGAAAACAGATGCTCCGGCACGTAATCAAAACCGCCCTTTGACCACGGGTTGCAGCGCAGAAGCCGCCAAAGCGCAAGCGCGCCGCCGACAATCAGCCCGTACCGTTCGATTGCGGTTACGGCATACTGCGAGCAGGTCGGATAATACTTGCACCGGGCGGGTGTGTGCGAAGAGATGTGTTTTTGATAAAAACGTATGGGAAAAACAAAAGCACGGCGAAGCAGTTTAATCAATTTCAATGCCGCTGCCCGAATCTTTCCGTAAGAAGCCGCTCAATATCACTGCTTTTCAGCCCTTTCATGGCGCTTCTTGCAACAATTATAATATCGCAGCCCGGCGGCAGAATTTCACGGCAGGCGTATGCTGCCGCTCGTATGATTCTGCGCAGGCTGTTGCGGCACGGCGAATTGCCTATCTTTTTGGATACGGTTATGCCCAGCCGCTGTCTTTCGGTTCCGTTTTTTCGCCAGTAAACGCTCATGACGGGCGTAACGTACGATTTTCCCTTGTGGTATGCCCTGCGGAAGCTGACGTTTTCCTTTACGCTTTCAATTTTCATCTTTTTCTTTCCGGGTGATTTTAAATAAAAAGGGGCTCTTGACGGAGCCCCCTGTTATTAATGAGATAATCTTACTCTGCCTTTTGCGCGTCTTCTGGCAAGAACCTTTCTGCCGTTAGCTGTTCTCATTCTTTTTCTGAAGCCGTGTACCTTGCTTCTCTGTCTCTTCTTAGGCTGATAAGTGCGAACCACTGAGTTTCCCTCCTGACTTTATACGATGAGAGGCGTTATCCCGTATTTCGGGGTAATTCCCCATTATTAACATTAGCAGTTAGCATTATACAAAATATCAGGGCGTTTGTCAACACAAATTTTTAAAAGTTAACTTTTTGCGAAATGTATGCTGCCAGCTCTTCGATTTTTATTCGTTCCTGTTGCATTGTGTCGCGGTCACGGACGGTTACGCAGCCGTCCTGCTCGCTGTCAAAATCGTAGGTGATGCAAAGCGGGGTGCCGATTTCGTCCTGGCGGCGGTAACGCTTGCCGATAGAACCTGCGTCGTCAAACTCAACGCAAAAGCTCTTGGACAGTTCGGCAGATATCTCAGCCGCTTTGTCGCTCAGCTTTTTGGATAAGGGGAGCACTGCCGCCTTAAAAGGTGCAAGAGCCGGGTGAAGACGCAGCACCGTGCGTATGTCCTCCTTAGCTGGGTCGTTTGAAATGTTTTCCTCGTCGTAGGCGTCGCAAAGAAATGCCAAAACCACGCGGTCGGCGCCAAGAGACGGTTCTATTACATACGGAACGTATTTTTCGTTTGTCTCGGGGTCGAAGTATTCCATCGGCTCCTTGGAGTGCTCCGCGTGCTGAGTGAGATCGTAGTCGGTGCGGTCGGCGATGCCCCATAGCTCGCCCCATCCGAACGGAAACAGGAATTCAAAGTCTGTTGTCGCCTTTGAGTAGAAGCACAGCTCATCCTTATCATGGTCGCGCAGTCTGAGATTTTCCTCTTTGATTCCCAGACCGTATAGCCAGTCGCGGCAGAAACCGCGCCAGTAATCAAACCACTCAAGGTCTGTGCCCGGCTTGCAGAAAAACTCCAGCTCCATCTGCTCAAACTCGCGCGTACGGAAAGTAAAGTTACCGGGTGTTATTTCGTTTCTGAACGACTTGCCTATCTGACCCACGCCGAACGGAATCTTTTTGCGAGTTGTGCGCTGAATATTTTTAAAGTTTACAAAAATACCCTGCGCGGTTTCGGGACGCAAATAAAGAGTGGAAGATGAATCCTCCGTAACACCCTGAAATGTCTTGAACATAAGGTTAAACTTGCGGATATCGGTAAAATCCGAAGAGCCGCATGCAGGGCATACGATATGCTTTTCCTTGATAAACGAAAACATCTGCTCGTCGCTCCAGCCGGCGGGGTTATCGTCTGTATTGTTTTGCGCGGCATAGTCCTCAATCAGTTTGTCCGCTCGGTGGCGCGTTTTGCACACCTTGCAGTCCATCAGCGGGTCTGAAAAGCCGCCCAGATGACCGGACGCCACCCATGTTTCGGGATTCATCAGTATTGCGCTGTCGAGACCAACGTTGTACGGACATTCCTGCACAAACTTTTTCCACCACATGCGCTTTACGTTGTTTTTAAGCTCCGCGCCCAAAGGACCGTAGTCCCAGCTGTTTGCAAGTCCGCCGTATATTTCGCTGCCTGCATACACAAACCCGCGGTTTTTGCAAAGCGCGACTATCTTGTCCATTGTTTTATCTTTATTGTTCATTTTAAAGCTCCGTTGGAATTTGATTTTACGTTGTTTCACTATTATATCACAGAATATTCCGATGTCAACAGTCGGCGTGTATAATCGCACCGTTTGCTGTGAGCAGATGCTGAATTTTGGCAATGTCTGCGTCCTTAAAACGTACGTTGTCATTTTTGGCGACCGAAGCCGCAGTTCCGGCTGCCTCGCCCAGACAGCAGACTATCGGCATAATACGGATAGAAGCCTGTGCCTCATGGTCAACCGATATGCAGCGTCCCGCGACAAGTAGATTGTTGATATCCCGCGGCACAAGGCAGCGATAGGGGATTTCGTAAAAATCCCCGTCCGGAAAATAATAGTGGCTTGTGCCTTCGCCCTCGGGATTGTGGATATCAATATCGTAATTACCAAGTGCTATCGAGTCGTCAAACCGCGCACAGCTGCGCAGTTCATTGCCCGTCAGTGTGTAAATGCCATCAATCATGCGGCTTTCACGCACACCAATTTCAGGCGCTGTGTATAAAAATTCGCAGCTTTTACAGCTTTTAAAATTATTTTTAAGAAATAGATATATTTCATATGCCTGTTCACGCGCCATCGTTTCCGCTTTGGTAATGTCGGCAGGGTCGGTGGGATTCAGCTTTACTATTCTTGTCGTGTTAAAGTGTATAACTCCTTTTTGCGGCATCTGAAAAAACAGCAGATTTTCCCTCGGATTGTTTATTTTTCCGGATTTCTTAAACTGCTTATATTTTTGCTGAATACTGTCCGCTTCGCCGTAAAATGCTGCTGTGTCTATGTTGGATAACCGAAAGCACAGTGTCATCGGCTGGCAGAGGTTGTCTCGGTGTCTTCCAAGGCGGTAGCTGCATCCGCACATAACAGATAGCAGTCCGTCTCCTGTTGCATCGATAAAATAGCGGGCAAAAAGTTCTTTTATTCCGGAAACTGTTGCGACAGACAGGCTTGTGATGTTCTTGTTTTCCGTTTTGGCTCCGCACAGATATGCGTGAAACAGAAGTTCAACTCCCGCATCGTTCATCATGCGGTTGAGCAGCACTTTTAAATGTTCCTCGGAAAACATGTTTATTTTTTCGGGAAACTGCATTTCGCCTGTTTGCTCGCGCATTTTAAACAGATTGTCGCGTATGGTTTTAAAAATTCCCTGTGACAGTTCTAACTTTTTGCCGTTTATTTGCGTCGTATACGGCATAAATGGATTTACAAGGCAGTTGACGGCAGCGCCGCCCAGACAATTTGATTTGTCAAACAGCAGTACCGAAAGTCCTTGGCGGGCTGCGGCAATCGCCGCACAAACTCCTGCAAAACCGCCGCCTGCTACAATAACGTCGTATTGTTTCATGATTTGTGCCTCCTTTTATTGCGATTTGGCATATGTTTTTACAGCTAAATCCTGCTCAGCGTTTCCATGACGTAGTCTGCAAACTCAATGCAGGTGGCGCCTGTATTTCTGCCGGTGATTATAAGCTTCTTTTCGGTTTCGGTACAAATTTTCATGGCCTTGGCAAGCTTGTCGGCTCTGTCGCCCATAGCGATGTGGCGAAGCAGCATTTCAGACGCTTTAAGCATGCTGGACGGGTTTGCGTATTTCCCGTCTCCGCGCTCCACCATTCTGGGAGCCGAACCGTGGATTGCCTCGAACATGGCGTATCTGTCGCCGATGTTGGCGCTGCCTGCCGTACCGACACCGCCCTGTATCTGGGCTGCTTCGTCTGTTATAATATCGCCGTAGAGGTTGGGCAGTACGAACACCTGGAATTTGCTGCGGTTATTTTCGTTTATGAGGTTTGCGGTCATGATGTCGATGTACCAGTCTTCGGCCTCAATGCCGGGGTAGTCTTTTGCAACCTCGTGGCAAAGTTCAGAGAATTTGCCGTCCGTCTTTTTCATGATGTTTGCCTTTGTGACAATGGCAACATTTGTCTTGCCGTTGTTTTTCGCGTACTCAAATGCCGCGCGGGCAATTCTCTTTGTTCCGGCGTTTGTTGTCACCTTAAAGTCCATTGCAAGCTTTTCGGGAATTTCCACGCCGCGACTTCCCAGGACATATTCGCCCTCTGTATTCTCGCGGTAGAAAATCCAATCTATGTTAAGCTCGGGAACGCTGACAGGGCGCACGTTGGCATAAAGATCCAGCTCACGGCGCATGGCTACGTTGGCACTCTCCATTGTGCCGCCCTTGGGCGTCGTGGTCGGTCCTTTCAAAATAACGTCGCATTCCTTGATTTCAGCTAAAACATCATCAGGGATTGCCTTGCCACAGGCAAGACGGTTCTCAATGGTTAGCCCGTCTATAACGCGCATCTCAACTCTGCCCGATTTTATTTGGTCAGCCAGCAGATATTCCAGCACGCGCTGTGCGCCGTTTGTTATAATGGGGCCGATGCCGTCGCCGCCGCAGATACCGATGGTGATTTTTTCGGCGTTTTTGAAATCCTTGACAAAATTATCCTGTTCCATTCGGTTCTGGCGTGCAAGCTGTTCGGTTATAAGCGTTCTGAACTGTTCGACCGCGCTGTCAATGTACTTTTCCATTTTATTTACCCTCTTTCTTTGTGTAGCTTAAAAGTCCGCCCGCTTTTAGTATGTCCTTCTGTCTCTGCGTGAATGTGCAGACAAGCGGTATTTTATCGCCGGTTGTTTCGTTGCAAAGAGTCATTTCCCCGCTGTCCATTCCGGCGAATACGCCGTCAATCGAGAGTATATCGTCCTGACTCAGCTTATCGTAATCGTCGGGATTTTTAAAGGTCAGCGGCATGATACCTGCGTTTATAAGATTTGCAATGTGAATTCTTGCAAAGCTCTTTGTAATAACGACACGCACGCCCAGGTACAGCGGAACAAGCGCCGCATGCTCGCGCGACGAGCCCTGACCGTAATTGGTGCCGCCGACGATTATGCTCTGTCCCGCAGCCTTTGCACGCTCGGGGAAGCTTTTGTCGCAGACTCCGAAGCAGAATTGTGAGAGATACGGTATATTTGAGCGGAACGGCAATATTTTGGCGCCCGCCGGCATTATGTGGTCTGTTGTTATGTTGTCGCCCACTTTGAGTACAAGCGGCGCCTTTATCTTGTCGGTCTGTGGCAGACTGTCCGGAAATTTTTTGATGTTCGGTCCGCGCAGAATTTCAAGTGATTTAGCTTCCTCTGGTGCGGCGGGCGGTATTACCGCGCTGTCGTCGATACGGAATTTTTCGGGGAAATCTATCGTAATATCAAGTCCGAGCGTTGTCGGGTCGGTTATTTCACCCGTCAGCGCCGCAGCAACTGCGGTTTCGGGCGAGACAAGATAAACCTTGCCGTCCGCCGTACCGCTTCTGCCCTCAAAGTTGCGGTTAAAGGTGCGCAGCGACACACCTCCTGAGTTGGGGGAAAAGCCCATGCCGATGCAGGGGCCGCATGCGCATTCCAGAACACGGGCGCCCGAGGCTAAAATATCCGTCAGTGCGCCGCAGTCGGCAAGCATCGTCAGCACCTGCTTGGAGCCGGGCGAAATGGACAGGCTGACGTTGGGCGAGATGGTTTTGCCCTTTAGCATTGCCGCTACTTTCAGCATATCAAGTAGCGAGGAGTTTGTACAGGAACCGATGCAGACCTGGTCCACCTTAGTGCCCTTCAGACTGTCGGCAGGCACTACGTTATCGGGCATGTGCGGCTTTGCGACCAGCGGTTTAAGCTCGGACAGGTCAATGTCGATTACTCTGTCGTAAACTGCGTCTGCGTCGCTTTCCAGCGGGGTATAGTCCTGCTCTCTG
>CABULU010000005.1 GCA_902492505.1 uncultured Eubacteriales bacterium | reverse complement strand
TTAGCCATTTATTATTTCCTTCCTCTTTTCTACAGTATTTAAAGATACCCCAAGATTTTCGGCTGCTTTACGAAGCGGCAATTCAGGATGATCCTTTCTATACTGAACAGCATCTTCTTTAAACTGTTGTGAATATTTAGTACCTTTTGACATATCCATTCTCCTCCTTGTCTTATGACTATCATATAGTATTTATCGAAAATGGTCATGTTTATTTTGTACTATTTATATTCTAGCACCACTCATTTTCTTTTTGTTTTCCATCGCATAAGCTATATCACCAATAGATTCAATGGAGAAATTTTCTATGGTTTTTAGTTCTTGTTTAATACCATCGAGCATATCAAGTTTTACTTGTCTTTCATGTATTTCTTCTTTCAGAATATTTTCTTGTTGTTCAAGCAAAACGGAAATAACACTACCAGGGTCATGTTCAGACAACAACTCTCCTATGCTGTTTATTGAAATGCCAGCATCACGAAGAAAGCAGATAATCTTCATCCGTTTTAAATCCTCTTCTGAATAAAGTCTCCTTCCGCCCTCTGTTAACTCGCTGGGTGTTAGAATGTTACGGGTATCATAATACTGTACCGTTCTGACAGATACACCGCAGAGCTTTGCAATTTCTCCAGTTGTATATTTTGACATAGCCTCCACCTCCTTTCATCACTATCTTATTTCATTACGCAGCGTCATAAGCAATATGTTACGCAGGGGGATTTTTACAAATTTCAAAATTTATTCATTTTCAGTTCTTCTAATCTGTTTTTGTTTGCTTTCAGCCTTCTGTGCAATATTTTTTGAATTTTTAAGAACAGGACACTCTCGAATTATATTCAAGTATAATACCCCTTATTGCAGATTATATATATTTTATTCGCTTAAACAAAGAATATCAACTTTGTAATACGACATCACTCAATACAATTTTACAAATAAAGGCGACAGAAAGAAATCTCTGCCGCCTTTGTTTTATGCGTAAATAATTTCTATATTGACGATTTCTCTTGCCCTTGCTTGTATCTCGTTCATTCTTCCAACCCACAACATCGAGTTTTCTGCTTTGAGTTGTTCGGTTACCCCCTCCTTGCCAGCCATTTGCTCGACCAATCGAAACATCATTTCCGCTGCCTGTTCGTCAATATCAGCAAGATAACGGTTCAATTTTCCGCTTGTGAGTAGCGTGGTGTAAACCGCCCGTTTATGTTCCTGTAAGTAGCGTTTGTGCCGCTGCCCCCATAAGCCGATAGGTTTGTGTTCTTTTTCGGTTGGTAAAGTAAGGCAAGGGATATAATAATCTCCCTGCAACTCATACCATAAACCATTCTTTTTATCAAAAATGTACTTGTCCATATAATTAATCCTCCAGTATAATATATTCGCACATACATCACAGTTCTCCGATTGCCACACTCTGTTATATCTTGTTATGAGATTTTCTTGCCCTTGATTTTGCCCTTATAAGCAGTCAGGGAAAGAGTAAACTTGTGTGAAATCATATAAAGGAATAAGGCGAACATATTGCGATAAATCCTTTATTTTCAAGGCTTTTGGAGAATTTTATTGATAACCTATGGAGAGCAATAATCATTCATAATTTTATAGTTTTCAAATTTATATTTTTTAAAATCGGTACGTTTTTTTTATACCCGAAGTTTACATTCTCAATATTCAGCATATCGGTCCCCTAATCTGTGTAGTAAATCCAAAATGCAACATAACAAAATCATCATACGGTACTGCAAATGCATTTGTGCCGTACATATAATATATAATAAAGACTTTTGGCTTTTCCTCCCACTTTCCCTCTACAATTTCATTTTTCTCGTGGTCAAAATATAATTTGGAGTCCTCACGAAAAATCCTGTAAATCTCATCATGGTCAGTTAATTTATCGCAGCTTGCATAATAAAATGTTATTCCGTCCTTTTCTGTCTGTGTCAAAAATCCACTGAAAAAGCAAGCGGTGGACGCACTGTCGGATATTATATATATATCGCCCTGCTTTTGCATATCCAAATTTGAAATAAGCGTATTGCCGCTTTTTATTTTAAGATCATATTGCTTTTGACTTTTGTCTCCGTCGATTTTCGGAAGAAATGCAAAATCAGGCGGCAGCGCACAGCTGACGGCAGATGTATAAATATTCATGGAGTTGGCATTGCTGACATAAGATATTCTTCCGCGACAGCAAAGCCTCAATGAAAACTCGTCGTCTTCCACGCGCACTGTCAGTAAATCTCCTTCACGCTCAAAATGCGCAATCTCTCCTCCAATTTCAAGCGACTTGATGTCAAGACTTTCGTCGAGGCGCAGCGTAACGCTGTCGGAATTGCCTGTTCTTTTTATCCCGACTGCAATGTCATATTCAGCCAATTCTTTCAGCGAAATATTTCCGCTATATGATGTTATTTCATACGGCTGTCTTTCATAACCTGAAATATACAGTTTTTCCTCATTCATATATCTGACAGGGTGCAGTTGAAAATAAAAAACGGAAAATATGCAAAGAAAAGCCGCGCTTATCAGGGTGCCGCTCATGGCTTTTAATGTAACTTTCTTTCTTGCAATCTGTATTATTATAAAATATATTGTCAGGAATACAAAGACACTGATAAAAAGTTTTACAAAAAATTCCGCATCAACAACCGGTCCGCGATATTCTACCGGCATACCATCGGCAAATTTTTGCTGAGATGAAAAGTAATGAGAAAAACTATACATTTTATTAATGTCGCCGGAAAAAAGCCATCTGAATAAATATTTATTTAAAAACGTATTTAAGACAGTAAGCGGTATGGCAAACAAATATGAGTATACGGAGTTTGTGATATAGCCGATTAAAAAACCGAAAGTCTGGGCAATCAGTATTATCACAAGCCACCTTGATACACCGTAAACAACACTTAGAAGCACAAACAGAGTACCGACTTTTTCCGCAATTCCTGAAATCATCATGAAAGCAAACGGAATTAAACATATTGTCGATGAACAAACAATTACGGACAAAAATTTAACGCCCACACTTTTACTTCTCGGCACAAAACAAATGTTTTCAAGCGTATTTTTTTGCTGTGAAAAAAACACAGCAACGCTGAAAAGCAAAACATACATAACAGTGTCCATAAAAGTTAAAGTATCAAAAAAAACGACGTAATTGCTGTAATAAGAATCGCTCAATAACTGAAAAGAGAAAAAAACATATCCTCCAAATATCAAAAAAACAAATAAATAGAAAATAAACGAGCGGAAAATTAATTTAGAATTAAGTTTAAATAACAGTTTATTCATACGCGCTCCAGTTGAATAATCCGCACTTTTCAGTGCGGATTATTCGTAAATTTTTATGGTATGGTGACGCTTGTTCTTCCGTTTGCGCCAATACCGGCTGCCTCGGTTATACGCGAATAATAAGCATGACCGTAAATGGAATTAAAATATACGCCTTTCCATGTACCGTTAGCTCCCGAAAAACGCACTTCCGTTACCCAAGTGTCTGGGCTCCATTCGTTAACATAAAAAATTGAACCGTGAACCGAGACATTTCGGTTTGACAAAATTGAAACATTGTATCTTTTTTCACCCGGCGAGCCCAAGTCCCATATTTTGCCATTTTCTTTTCCGTTCCAATGTGTTTCACCCGTACCAATGTTCCAATCGCACCCGATGGTAGAAGCCGCTAAAGCGGGAACCAAAGTTACTGCAAGCATAACCAAAAGAACGGCCAAAGATATTACGTGCTTAATTTTGAATTTCTTCCCTGTTAAATTTCCGTAGTTCCATAAAAAATCGATTTTCTTAAATAAATAGTAACATAATTTCCATAGATTGTAAATAAGGCAAATCTAACATAATTATTTTTTGATTTTTAGTCAATATTTACAAATTACTCATGTTTTGATAATGTCTCCATAAACGATATTTTACTTATACCTTTTGAAAAAAACATGGCGGCATATGCCGCCATGTTTTAAATACCTAAAATTCACAACCGTCAACTCAGCCGAGCATTTTCAGCACCCTGTCGTGAAGCTGAACGAGAAACTTGCTGTTTTTAGGATACTCTTCAAATGTTACCTCACCGCCCGCAAGCTCGCTAATAAGCGCCAAGACTTTATCTCTGCCTATCTTTTTCTCCAGCATTTTAAGCAGCATCCTGTCCTGAAGGCCCTCAAAAAATACTACCGAACGAATAGATTCAATAGCTGTACCCTTGTAAGGGTAAACCGAAAACGGGTCGCCGGACGGCCATGCCCGAAGCCCGTCACTTGTAACATACGGGTCTATCTTATGTACCGCATTAGCAGAGTAATAAAAATTAAATCCCCACTGCAAAAATCCGACCATATCGCCGACATACAGCTGAACACCGCTGATACGGTTGCGGTAAGACGGCATTGCAAAAAATCTGTTATTTCGCGCTCCATAAACGGCGCCAGGTGATTTGTCGAGCAGACCGGGTACTCGATAAGTCCGTTATCGTAAAACTCTACGTGGCTTAAAGCATCCATTATCTTACAGCCTTTAAGCAGAGGTGCCACAAATTCTTTCGCCGCCAAATAATTTTCATAGTCCGGCTTTTCAGGACTTACAGACGGTTCATCGGAAATATGGAAATAGCATTTGTCGGCAATGCCCAGCTTATCAAGCTCTGCTGTGAGTGCCGGCAAAAACTGCGACAGAAAATTTTTGTACATGTCGCTCATCGCCGCGACATGCCAACCGAACAGCTTTTCATCCTTACCGTCAACATTTACGACAATTTTGGGACACGCGCAAACTCCCCACTGGGTAAACAGATGAGACATTTCAAAATACTCTATACCATACTTGCGGCAAAGCTTTACCCAGCGTTCCAAAAGCGTAAAATCAAAAGTATACTTCTCACCGGTTTTTACAACTCGCACAAGCTGCATTGTAGGACGCTCAGTTCCGATTGCAGTATCAAGCGGAGGCGTAAACAGCGGAGTCAAAAGCATGGTAATACCCGTGCGAGCCGCCGTCTTTATGAACTGTTCAATAAGTTTCCAGTGCCGCTCGCTCATCATCTTAACGCCGAAATAATCAGCAATGGAGTCACAGTGAAACCACTGCGTAAAAATAAGGTCATTTTTATCAATTACAGCATTCTTAACACTGACAACAACGCGCACCTTAGTTTTTGTTTCATCCTTAATATCTGTGAATGTTATACAGACAGGGTAATCGCCGGGTTCTGCGTCCGCCGGGATATCTACCGTAAACCACAGCGTATCCGGATAGTATCTGCCGGAGCGCACAATGTCGGTTCTCTTTATAGGATACAGCACATCGGGAAAAAGACCGGGCTCTTTTGTTATGTAATCATCGTCGCTTCTTTCAAGATATGCCGGCATTTCCGACGGCACATGCCCGACCCGCGCAATGCTTATACTGTGAAGCAGCTTTGAGCGCACTGACATCTTTAAATCGGAATAGGAACCGAGCTTTGCGTTTTTAATAACAACCTGAAAGGACGCCCGCTCGCCGCGCGCAGCGTTAAGAACCTTTACAGTATCAAACGAGTCATAGTCATCAGTCAGCATCACCTTTTCGAGCGATGAAATTACCTTTGCCTCTACCATGATAACACCTCTTTTTATAAAATTAATCAGAGTATATTATATAATGAACTAAAAATCAACATTTAATCTTTTTATATAAGTTTTAAGCCCAAAAATGTAAACCTATTTTATAATATCGATTATAAGCGGCAATGCTTTGGGGGGCTTGCTTGAAAATTTCAGCGATTGCAGATACTTTTTAGAAACCTGAGCATAATCCTCCGTATTTGTATGAAGATACGCAACAACATCTCCCGAATTTACAAAATCACCTGTCTTTGCGTTCATTACAATGCCGGCGGCATGGTCAATCGGCGCGTCCTTTACAGTCCGCCCGGCGCCGAGCATTGACGCGCAGATTCCTATACTTTCCGCGTCCATACGGCAAATGTACCCGCTCCTGTCCGATTTCACCTCAATTATATTTTTCGCTGCGGGAAGACATGAAGGGTCTTTTGCATATTTGGCGTCACTTCCCTGACGCTCAATCCATTGGCACAGCTTATCAAATGCGGCTCCGCTTTCAATCGCATTCTGAACCCGCGCCGCTGCCTGTGCTTCATCAATTCCGAGCGAAAGCTCAAGCATTCTGCATGCAAGCACCGTACATACGTCTTTTAGATCCTGAGGACCGCTGCCGCGCAGCACCTCTATCGCTTCCTTTATCTCAAGTGCGTTTCCTACGCTGTATCCCAGCGGGGTGTCCATATCGGTAATAACCGCGCAAACCTGCCTTCCGAGTGATTTACCTATATCCACCATAGTTTTGGCAAGCTCTCTTGCCTCATCTACCGTTTTAACAAACGCACCGCTTCCCATCTTTACATCCAGCACGATAGAGTGAGCGCCAGCCGCCAGCTTTTTGCTCATTATGCTTGAGGCTATAAGCGCCGTACTGTCCACCGTAGCCGTTACGTCGCGAAGCGCATACAGCTTTTTATCCGCAGGCGTTAAATTACCCGACTGACCCACAAGCGCAAGCCCGATATCTGACACCTGATCTAAAAACCGCTCCATTGAAAGCTCGGTTTGATATCCCGGAAAAGACTCAAGCTTATCTATCGTGCCGCCGGTATGTCCCAGCCCTCTGCCGCTCATTTTGGCACAGATTCCGCCGCACGCCGCTACAATAGGAAGCAAAATCACAGAGGTTTTGTCTCCGACGCCGCCGGTAGAGTGCTTATCCACCGTTTTATCGCCAAAAAGCGAAAGGTCAACAGTATCACCCGAATTGCACATAGCGTGCGTTAAACGCGCAGTCTCCCCCGCGTCCATTCCGCGAAACCAAACCGCCATGGCAAACGCCGACATCTGATAATCGGGGATATCGCCGCAGGTAAATCCCTTTACGGCAAAATCAATCTGCTCGTCGGACAGCCGTTTGCCATCGCGCTTATCTTTAATAATATCGTACATCCGCATAAATTATTCACCCGCAAATTCAAATGACACAGGGAGCAATTCTCCCAACGTATATATCTTATGCCCGCCGCAAAATGCGAGCAAAACCTTAAAATCGCATTTGCAAAATTCACTCAGCACCTGGCGGCAGACGCCGCACGGCGGACAAATGCCGTCAAGTCTGCCGTTCTTTCCGCCTGCTATCGCAATCTTAACAAAATCGCGTTTGCCGTCGCTCACTGCCTTGAACACAGCCACCCGCTCCGCACAGACCGTCGGTGTAAACGACGCATTCTCAATATTGCAGCCCGTATAAACGCTGCCGTCACTGCAAAGCAGCGCGGCGCCCACAGCAAAACGGGAATAGGGATTATATGCAGCTTCTGCGGCGCTTTCCGCCATGCGGCACAACTCTTTATCCGTCATAGTATCTCCTTTGCAAACCCTTTGCTGTCAGTATCAAGTGAAACTCCGAAAATATCCGCAACTGTTTTTCCCACATTTGCAAAATTATCGCGCACGCCGAGATTTTGAGGCTTAACATTTTGCCCGTAAATAAGCACAGGTATATATTCCCGCGTATGGTCAGTGCTTGTGTCTCCCGGATCACAGCCGTGGTCGGCTGTTATAATCAGCAGATCGTCCCGACTCATTTTCTCCATAAATCCCGGCAAAAACCTGTCAAACTCTGCCGTTGCCGCAGCATACCCGTCAATGTCGCTGCGATGACCGTACAACATATCAAAATCCACAAGATTAATAAAACACAACCCTGAAAAGCGCTCACTCAAAAGCCGCTCTGCCGCCGCCATACCCTCGGTGTTTGAGTGAGATATCACAGCGCGCGTAACTCCGCGTCCGGCAAAAATGTCCGAAATTTTGCCTACCGAAATAACGTCGTACCCGCCCGCCTTTAGGCTGTCAAGCAGCGTCGTCCCGCTCGGCTCCAACGAAAAATCACGCCTGTCGGCAGTGCGCTTAAACTGCCCGGGACTGCCGGTAAACGGTCGCGCGATAACACGGCTCACCGCGTTTTCACCGACAAGAATTTTTCTGGCAATCCTGCAGTATTCGTACAGCATCTCAAGTGACACAATATCAGTATGAGCCGCAATTTGAAACACGCTGTCGGCTGATGTATAAACAATAAGCGCGCCGGTTTCAAGATGCTCCCGTCCGTAGTCCTCGATAACCTTCGTACCCGAATACGGTCTGTTACAAAGTACGCCTCTGCCCGTCATCTGACAAAACTCATCTATTATCTGCTTCGGGAAACCTTCCGGAAAAGTGGGCATAGGCGTTTTTGAAACAACTCCCGCAAGCTCCCAGTGCCCCGTTGTCGTATCCTTTCCCGCAGAAAGCTCACGCAGCTTGCAAAAAGCCGCACGCGGAGCGGCAACTTTCCTTGCTGCAAGGTCGGCACTCAAACCGTCTATATTGAAAAGCCCCATTTTCCGCAGCGTATCGGCATGAAACTTAGGCGAACGTGCGATAGTTCTGAGAGTGTCGGCACACTCGTCGCCGTATTTGAAAGCGTCCGGCGCCGCTCCCACGCCGAAGCTGTCAAGCACAAATAAAAATACCCGGTTTATTTTTTCTCTGTTACTCATTTTCCATTGCCGCTGCTGTTTTCAGCGCGACCTCCATCATTTGTGTAAAGGACGTTTCCCGCTCTGCTGCCGTTGTTGCCTCGCCCGTCAGTATATGATCTGACACCGTGCAGATTGCAAGCGCGCGCTTTTTGCTGTAAGCAGCCGTCATGTAAAGAGCCGCCGCCTCCATCTCCGCACCGAGCACGCCCATACCCGCAAACTGTGCATTGAGCGTTTGATCCGCACTGTAAAACGTATCGGTTGACACGATATTGCCGACATGAAAGCGCGCCCCCAACCGCTCACATTCCGAAACGGCGCGGCTCATAAGCTCAAAATCGCAAATCGGGGCAAAGGTTCCGTTCAGCCTGTACTGAGAGGCAAAGTTTGAATTGGTGCAGGCACCCATTCCGATAACTATATCCCTTATCTTTACATGTTCGCTAAGCGCGCCGCAGGAGCCTATGCGAATAATATTTTCCACCCCGAAAACGTTAAACAGCTCATAGCTGTAAATGCCCATAGACGGCATACCCATCCCTGAAGCCATGACGCTGACTTTTTTGCCGTCATAGCTGCCGGTGTAGCCCTGCACGCCGCGCACATTATTCACAAGACGCGCATCAGTCAAAAAGTTCTCTGCGATAAACTTTGAGCGAAGCGGGTCTCCCGGCATCAGCACGGTTTTTGCAAAATCACCCGGTTTCGCATTAATATGAGGTGTCGGATAGTTCATGGTTTTCACTCCTTTTGCATATAAGTCTTATAATTTTACTGGTGCCCAGTCTCGACGCGCCGAGCTGCAAAAAGCGATGCGCGTCCTCAAGCG
Source organism: uncultured Eubacteriales bacterium (assembly GCA_902492505.1). Lineage (GTDB taxonomy): Bacteria > Bacillota > Clostridia > Oscillospirales > QAKW01 > RGIG9041. Next base: position 45,483 of record CABULU010000005.1, on the reverse strand, counting down.
TTGAAATACCGCCGGCCGCTTTTATTTTAACATGCGGGTCAACATATTTTTTGAACAGAATTATATCCTCGTCCGTCGCACCGCCGCCCGCAAAGCCGGTCGAAGTTTTAATAAAGTCTGCACCCGACTGCGATACGGCGCGGCACAGCTCTATTTTCTCCCGCTCCGTCAAAAGACAGGCTTCAACTATTACCTTTAATATTTTATCACGGCACACGTCTTTTATTTGTGAAATTTCCCGCTGAACGCCTTTAAAATCTCCGGATTTTGCAAGACCGATATTTATTACCATATCCAGCTCATCCGCGCCGTTTTGAAGCGCATCCTGCGCCTCAAAACGCTTGACGTCGCTGCTGTTGTATCCGTTCGGAAACCCGATAACGGTGCATACCGCAAGCCTTTTGCCGCAGCGCTCCTTTGCAAGGCTGACATAACATTCAGGTATACAGACAGACGCAGTATTATATTTGATACCCTCATCGCACACACGCAGTATCTGCTGCGGCGTTGCCGTCTGGGACAGCAGTGTATGATCCACAAAAGTCAGCAGTTTTTCTGTGTTCATATTATTACCTCACGGAAAATTTTATATATGCGCGGTCATCAAACGAGCAGTTGCCGTTTTCAACACCCTTGGTTTCGGAATATAATTTATAGCAGTGCGGATCATTTTTCAGCACATTTTCAAGCTCCAGCTCGCTTTTTTCAAGAGTATCGCAAAGCACGGGATATCCGTCGCTTGCAAGCACCACGGTGTCGCCTGCCATTATATCGTATACCGCAATAAAATCTTCCTTCAGTCCGTGCCCGTTGAGCACACCGTATCCGAAGCGCGAGCTGCTGTCGTTTTCAAAGGCAAGCTGCATATTAATAAACGGAAGTATAGCCTGCCGCCCGCTGTCGTTTTCAAAAACTTGACCGGGCAAATTCCCGTCCTTCAGCGCCTTTTCTATTACAAACGCGCGAAGGTCGGCCAAAACCGAATCGATTTTTTTGCCGCTGTCAAACACCTTTCCGTTTATCATGCAGCAGCAGTCGCCCAGCGACCAAACCTGTTTATGAAAATCGCTGTACACAACTATACATGCACGCAGCCACTCGGTAATATCATCATTTTCAACATCTGCAAAATATGCCTTTGACAGCGCACAGTCAAGACGCTCAAAAAAATCATGCTTTCCGATTTCACGCGGCATATTCTCAAGCTCCGAAAGAATTATCTCCTTCGCATATCCTCCGCATGACAGCCCTTGTGTCTTATTACCGGCGTTTGTTCTCCACCTCTGTCTGCCCTTGCTTGTCACGCCGTCAATAACGGCGATAAAATCATCACTTGCAAACAATCCGTCCTCACACAGCCGCATATCGGTTCGCTTGCCGACAAGCTGCTTTTCGATTATATCAGTCATACAGCAACTCCCATGGTTATTTTTACATAATTATACCACATATAAGTCTGCCTTTCAACTAAAAAAGCGGCAGGACAAGCCTGCCGCTTTTTATTTTAATCAGTCAAGAAACAGTTCGACAACAGGAATAACAACATCCGGTTTGATATACGGAACTCTGAGTATAAGCATATCCTCGTCAACGCTTCCGTGTTTCTCTCCTCCGCTGTGTGTCAGCCGCCTTACTGCGTCACGGTCTATTATTAGCTCGGACGCGTCATGCAAAAACTGCGCATATCTGACCTTTCCTGCAAGTCCGGGCAGCTGCAAATACTGATAAGGATAATTATAAATATGGGCATATAGTCTTTTGCCGTCTTCACTCTGCGTATATCGCACACCGTCCGGCGCCTTAAACTCCGGCTCCGCCATAGTACATCCGTAAATAGACCTTGAATTGTATTTCATCCACTCTCCGTATACGCTAAGCGCGGCAACAGCTCGCTTATCCATGTATCCGCGCGCGGTCGGTCCCACGTTCATCAAGAGATTGCCGCCGAGCGAAACACAGTCTATAAGAAGCTTTAAAAGCATTTCGGGTGATTTCCAGGTCATCTCATCGCGGTAATAGCCCCATGAGCCGGAAAACGTATGGCACGCCTCCCACGGCACAAGCTCACCGGTTTTTGCATGGGTCGGCCACCGTTTGACCTCTATCTGTTCAGGCGTCCAAAGGTCCTGCTCAATCTCGGTGCGGTTATCTATAAGTATACCCGGCTGAAGTGAACGCGCAAGCGCTATAAGCTCTTCTGCCTCCCAGTCGTCCTTACCCTTGCCTGTGTTGATGCGCTCATCCACGATATCACCCAAAGTTTTCTTTGAGGAATAAGAAAAATCAAACCAGAGAATATCTATTTTTCCGTAGTTGGTCAAAAGCTCGCGCACCTGATTTCTCATATATTCCGCGTATCGGTGCATATCGCGCGTCTTGTTCATCTCATAGGCTTTCGGGTGACTTCTCATCGGGTGCAGGCTGTCGATAGGGAAATCGGGATGGTGCCAGTCAATCAGAGAATAGTAAAAGCCGATTTTAAGACCCTCCGCACGGAATGCGTCAACATATTCGCGCACAAGGTCGCGTCCCGCTTTCGTATTGGTGCATTTGTAATCGGTATATTTTGTATCAAACATGCAAAAGCCTTCATGATGCTTTGTTGTGAATACCGCATATTTCATTCCCGCCGCCTTTGCAGCCCTTGCCCACTCGCGCGGATCATACATATCGGGGTCAAAATAATCGAAGTAGCGCTGATAGTCCTCATCGCTTATCTTCTCTCTCGTCTTTATCCACTCGTGACGCGCAGGGAGTGCATATAACCCCCAATGTATAAACATGCCGAAACGGTCGTGAATAAACCATTTATTATCGCCCGGGGTTTTTCTGACTTTATAACTTGACATAACTGTATTCCTTTCATATAATATGTGTATTTAAACAAAGTATAGCAATTTTCGGCGCTAATTCAATGTATTTTACAGTCGCAATTATGGAGATTTCGGCATGGATATTACAAGCAGCAAATTTATCGCAAAAAGCATAAATGCAATGGACGTAAGGCTTGGAATGCACGGATATGTACGCGCTGACAGCGAGTGGAAAAGCAGCGGAATGACGATACCGTATTCAAAGCTGTATTTCGTTTTCAGCGGCAGTGCGGTGCTGGAATGCGGTAAAGCCGCTTATGAGCTGACACCTGAAAATGTGTATCTTGTACCATACGGCGCCCGGCACAGTTTTTACTGCGACGGCGCAATGGAAAAGCTGTACTTTCACTTTACGGCACTCAAGCCCGGCGGAAACGATATTTTTGAAAACGTCAGCAAAATCATGCAGCTCAAATGCGATGCAGCTGTAATGGAAAATCTGAAGAAATTGTATTTTTCCGAGGATACAGGCGCCTGTTTTGAGTTAAAGAGCGAGCTTTACTCACACATTTTGAGATTTATAAAAGAATTCAATATAAAAATCAGTCGGGAGGCACCGTACAGTGAAACTGTAGCTGATGCGATAATTTACATCCGCCAGAACCTTTCTCTGGGGATAAGCGTTAAACAGATTTCTGACGTGCTGTTTGTTTCGGAAAGCATGCTGTCTAAGAGATTTACCAAGGAAACGGGAATTTCAATCGGGAAATTTGTCGACCGTGAAGTCATGATAGAAGCGCAGCGCAGATTGCTGCTGTCAGACGAGCCTATACAACAGATAAGCGAAGAGCTCGGATTTTGCGACCAGTTTTATTTTTCCAAAAAATTTAAGCAGTTCAGTGGCATTTCACCGATAAAATACCGTAAACAGAGCCGCGACGGAATATAATTCACAATTAAAAACAGTTAAAGCCAATTATTCCTCAGATGAGAAATAATTGGCTTTTGTTTATACTCTTATATAATTTTATTTTGAATGTTTTTAAAATTCCTATATTTTTTATCGTAATATTCCGCAAGCGCTTTATCAGGCTTTATAATTTCCCTTACCCTGTAAAACTGTTTTGCAATCTCCGGCCTGTTCATAGCAAGCAGCGCTGCACCGAGCGCTCCGCCCTGCTCCAATTCCGGTATTTCAAGAACAATGTCAAGGGCGCTTGCTATAATTTTAAGCCACAGCCTATTCCTGGCACCGCCGCCGCAGATTTTTGATTTTGTGATATTCACGCCGAGCAAGCGTATAATTTCAATATTCTGCCTGAGCGCCATTGCAACACCCTCTAAAATTGCCAGTGACATCTGTTCCCTTGTTGTTGAAAGCGTCATTCCGTAAAATATCGCCTTTGCATTCGGGTCGTTAATCGGTGAACGCTCACCCATAAGATACGGCAGAAATATAACATCATTTTTGCCTAAATACTGTTCCATGCCGCTAATATCATAATCGGAATTCAGAATATTTTCAACCCACCATTTCTGACAGCTTGCCGCCGAGAGAATACAAGCAAGGTAATGGTACTTTCCGCTTGCTGAGCAAAAAGCGTGAATGGCACTGTTTTTGTCATAATTGTGATTATTTGTTTCCACAAAAATCGTACCCGATGTGCCAAGGGAAATATTGCATTCCCCGTCATTAACAATACCGGTGCCTATCGCCGAGCAGGCATTGTCTCCTCCGCCGATAACAATTTTTACATCGTCATTCAATCCGAATTTGTTTGCAAGCTCACGTCTGATATTTCCGATAACCTCACAGCTTTCACGTACAACAGGTAACTTTGTTTTATCAATGCCGATAATCTCAAGCATTTCATCAGACCATTTACGGTTTGACACATCAAAATAAAGCGTACCCGAAGCATCGCTCACGTCAGTTGCAAATTCACCTGAAAGCCTGTAAGCAAGATAATCTTTAGGAAGCATTATCTTGCTTATTTTACTGAAGTTTTCTGGTTCATTATTCTTAACCCATAATAATTTAGGCGCAGTAAAACCTGCAAATGCAATATTCCCTGTGTGCTTTAAAAGAAAGTCCCTGCCTATCTCATTGTTAAGATAATCAACCTCTCTAACCGCTCTGCCGTCATTCCACAAAATTGCGGGCCGGATAACATTTTTGCACTCGTCGAGCATAACAAGTCCATGCATCTGCCCCGAAAAGCTGATTGCCTTAATGCTTGTTCTGTCAGTATCTTCAAGCAGCTCGTCAAGCGCACACACGGTTTGGTCATACCAGTCGTCAGGATTTTGCTCGCTGTAATTCGGAGCGGGATAACTGACCTTGTAATCCCTGCTGACGGTTTTATCTATCCCGTTTTCACTTAAAAGCAGCAGCTTAACCGATGATGTACCTAAATCAATTCCTATGTACCTGTTCACTCTATTCACCGAATAATGCGTTATTTACAATATACTCTAAATATTCCTGTCTGCCTGAGGAAGGAAGCTGAGGCTTTTTCATATTGCAGGCATAGTCTGATAATTCCTCAAGAGACGCTTCACCGCTTCTGATTTTTCTGCCTATACCGTCGTTAAATGATGAATACCTATCCGCGATAAATTTATCGACAGTACCTTCCTCAATAATCTTTACCGCCTTGATTAAGCCGAGAGCGAAAGCGTCCATACCGAGAATATACGCGTGAAACATATCCTGAGCAGTATAGCTCGGTCTGCGGTTTTTAGCGTCAAAATTAAATCCTCCGGTAAGTCCTCCCGATTTAAGAATTTCATACATTGCAAGAGTGGTTTCATAAACATTAAACGGAAATTCGTCAGTATCCCAGCCAAGAAGATAATCTCCCTGATTTGCGTCAACAGAGCCGAGCATGCCGTTGATTGCACTGATTCTCAGCTCATGCTGGAAGGTGTGGCCTGCAAGGGTGGCATGATTAGCCTCAATATTCATTTTGAAGTCCTTGTCAAGTCCGTACCGGCGAAGAAATCCGATAGCGGTAGCTGCATCAAAATCGTATTGATGTTTCATAGGCTCCTTCGGTTTCGGCTCTATGTAAAAATCTCCTTTAAATCCGATTTTTCTGCCGTAATCCACTGCCATATGCATAAGTCTTGCGATGTTATCCTGTTCAAATTTAACATCTGTATTAAGCAGTGTTTCATAGCCCTCACGGCCGCCCCAGAAAACATAACCCTTGCCTCCGAGCTTAACGGTTATATCAAGAGCTTTTTTAATTTGCGCAGCTGCAAAGCAGTAAACATCAGCAGAATTTGTACTGCCTGCACCGTTCATATAGCGTGGATTGCCGAACATATTGGCAGTACCCCAAAGACACTTTATATCTGTATCCTGCATTTTTTTCAGAATATAATCGCTTATCTCATCAAGCCTGCGGTTTGTCTCGTTGATATCATCAGCTTCAGGTACTAAGTCTACATCGTGAAAACAAAAATACTTTATGCCGAGCTTTCGCATAAACTCAAAGCCCGCATCAACCTTTGCCCTTGCGTGTGCCATTGTCCCGGCCTCTTCACCAAAGGATTTATCGGCCGTACCTACTCCGAACATATCAACACCGGTTGCGCAGAGATTGTGCCACCATGCCATGGCAAACGGCAAATGCTCGCTCATCTTTTTGCCCATAATAATTTTATCTGCGTCATAATACTTAAACTCAAACGGCTTACCCGTTCTGTAGCCGACCTTATCTGTAAAATCAAAATATTCCACAATAATACCTCCGTTTTCTATACTTTATAATTATATAAATTTCATCTTTGCAATACAAGAAATATGTTTTTTAATTATAGAAATAAATTTAGGAGAGGTCAATTAACATCTTTATGTTTACAATTTTCATACACAGAAAATTGAAATTATCTATTGACTTTCAGCGGCAATTTCTGTATAATCTTATTGTATCTGTGTACAAGCATAGATGTTTGTCTAAAAGCGGAGGGAGGGAAACATGCAATGGCTGAAATCCGCATCAAGGAAAATGAAACATTGGACAGTGCTTTGAGAAGATTTAAAAGGCAGTGCGCAAAATCAGGCGTCCTTTCCGAAATCAGAAAAAGAGAGCACTATGAAAAGCCCAGCGTAAAGAGAAAGAAAAAGTCAGAAGCTGCCAGAAAGCGCAAGTATTAATCTGATTTAATTTTGACGTACATAAAAGCCCTGCAAATGTAGGGCTTTTTTATTTTATCAAGAGAAAATCCGAAGCCGTAAACAGCTTCGGATTTTGCATACACTGTCAGTTTTCCATCTGTTTGCCTAAAAACATCGCATAGGACGAGAGCAGCTTTTCCTCCGTAACGGAAGGCTTTCTTCCGGGTGTCTCCAGGAAAGCTACAAGCCCCATTACATCTCCCTCGGAAATAATCGGACTGGCTGCGATAATCACGGGCGAGCCTGAATCGCTGACTACCTTTATACCGGCGTCGCTGCCCTGAGCAAAATAATTTTTTCGTGCCTCAATGAGCTGTTCACACTCACGGCTTATCGGGCGCTCAAGAATATCGCGCTTGCCCTGCCCGGCATATGCTATCACGTTATCCATATCACAGACACTGCAATACATACCGCTGACTGTATAGAGCGATGTGCAGCAGTCGGCTGCAAATGACGACAGCTCGCCGAGCGGAGAATATTTTTTAAATATCACTCCGCCCTCCTTGTCGGTGAATATTTCAAGCGGGTCACCCTCGCGTATGTGCATTGTACGGCGTATCTCCTTCGGGATAACAACGCGCCCGAGGTCGTCGATTCTTCTGACAATTCCTGTTGCTTTCATTGTAAAACTCCTTTTAAAATGCTTTGCACTGTTAGTGTTTTCCAAAGCAAGGCATTTATTCGCAACGCGGAAAAAATAAGATGGTTATTTCTGTAAATCAAAGCTACCGGCAAAAACAGCAGCAAAGCCGTGCAAGCACACATGCGGCGACAACTCTCCCAAAGCCCGTCACGGGAGTGAACACGGTACGACGCTGGTAAAAAGCTGTCTGACCGATCTTCAGCCGTTCAAGCAGCGCCCGATAGCCGGCGTTTTGAGGTTCCATTTGAACAGCCGTCTGCGCAAACTGCATCGCCGCAGCGCTGTTACCCGACTGCGAGCTTGCAACAGCGCTCAAATAATACCATCGCGCAGACCGCTCCCCGATATTTTTCAAAATATACATTGCCTGCTCATACATACCGGCACGCAGATACGCCTCGGCAGAATCAAGCGGGGACAAGCCGCCGGCACGCCTTGAATAATATCCGCCGGCGCCGTAGCTTCCGTACCCGCCGGTGCTGTAGGCTCCGCTTGTGCCGGCACTTCCTTTCTTAATTGCATCATATGCCTCGTTTATTTCCTGCATACGAGCCTGTGCTCCGGCATCTCCCGGGTTTAAATCAGGATGATATTTTTTCGCAAGGCGCCTGTACGCCTTTGTAATCTCCTCGTCGGTCGCCCCGGGTGAAACGCCGAGCACCTTATAGGGGTCTGTCATTGTTTTCTACCTCTAAGTTGTTTTAAAAGCTCATATTTAAGCCGTATTCCGCTGTAAATCACGTTATCGGTAATCTCTGTCAGCCGACAAAGCCTCAGCTTCTCATATTCTGACGCACACCTTGCACACTCCATGTCCAACAGCCTGTCAATCTCGGACATACGGCAGCGTATCAGCGGATTATACCTGCCGTGCTTTATATCCGAACGAAAATCACATGCTGCATCGGTAATATATATAACCCGTCCGAGACAGTATCCAAACGCCTCGGCCTTTGTATTATAAGCAAATATCCGTCCCAGCAGACCGCCGAAAATATCTGCCGGTATGTCAAAATTGGTCTCACCATGACGCTCAGCGTCCGAAAGCTCGGATAAAAAACGCTTAATATCCTCACACAGATGCGGGCGGCGTTCCCTTGCCGTTTCAAAAGACCTGCGATATATTTTTTCGACAGTGCGCGCTTTGAGTGAGCCGCTGTCGGCAATATCGTCTTTTATATTAAGATATGCCAAAATAACCGTAATATCAGCAGCGTAGTCCGCAATATCACCGACACAGCAGCCGCGCTTTTTTCCTAAGTAGTACGGACACCTGCACTCTTTAAACCGCGGCGGATTTTCCTCAAGCGCCGACAACAATATAAACGCAAATACCGTATCAAAGCTCAAAAGCCAGCGCGCCCGCGCACCGTACCGCGCCGCAAGCGCGCGGCACAGCCCGCAGTAATACGATTTATATTCACGCCTGCCCTCCTTGGAGAGAGCACGTATATCCGCTGTCACATATCCGAACATTATTCTGTTCTCAGCGCTTCAACAGGGTCGCGTTTTGCAGCAAAGCCCGAGGGAATAAGACCCGCCACATAGGTCAGAAGTATACTTATCGCAACAAGTATTACCGCGCCGAGAACGGGCAACGTTGCAGATAATGTCGAGATTCCCGTAAGCGTGTGCAGTATCATATTAATAGGTATCAGCAGAAGCAGTGTTATTACTATACCTATAACGCCCGCCGTCAGTCCGACAATTGTGGTTTCCGCATTGAATACGCGGGAAATATCCCGCTTGGAGGCACCGATTGAGCGCAGAATACCGATTTCTTTTGTACGCTCCAGTACTGAAATATAAGTGATAATACCTATCATTATAGATGATACAATTAAAGATATTGCAACAAACGCAATGAGAACATAGGAAATAGCGTTTACAATAGTGGTAACAGAGCTCATAAGCATTGCCACCATATCAGTGTAGGTTATCTTATCAGCCTCATCCACCTTATCGTTATACGCCTCAATGGCATCAGTTACGCGTTCCTTTGCCTCAAAATCCTTGGGATAAAGATTAATTCCCGACGGCTTTTCGCGTTCAACATAGCCCAGCCGTGAAAGATTGCCTTCATACGTGGCGCTTGTTTCCATCATCGCCGCTCCGTACTGCAAAAGCATATCGTCCGGCATTTGGACGTACTGGCTCATCTCGGGATCGTTTGCAATATGGGCGCGTATTTCGTCTGCCGTATATTCTTTTTTTTCAAAGGAAAGACCGGAAAACAGGTCTGTCTGGCTGTTGTCAAGCTGAGCTTTAACGGCAGCATTGCCATTGACATTGTTTATAAGCTCATTCATAAACTCGGTGGTATATCCGATAGTACCCTCATGCCTTTTTGCCTCATCTTCATCAGACGGACGTACAATTCCTACAATTTTAAGCTTTGTTGCGGTTTTCAAACGGTCAATAACAGCCGCCTCCGACGCTTCGCTTATCAGTTTCTTTTCATCATCGTAATTATAGTAGTCTGCATCTGTCAGAACGCTGAAAGTCTGATTGCACAGTTCCTCAAAGGTATAATTGCGCGTTTCAAGCTTATATTCGTTTTCCTTACCCTCGGCAACCGCCTTCTGAGCGCTTTCAAAATACTCTTTTAGCTGGTCGACATCACGCAGACCGAGGGAATACAAAGTATAATCGGATACCTGGTTTTTATCGTTTACGATAAGAACCACTTCATTTTTATTTTCCGGCAGATGTCCGTACAAAACATCATAACTGTCGTTGATATAATCCCTGTCTCCCACAAGCTCGGTCCACACACTGGAGGAAGACATTGACACCATATCCGATGCACTTCCCGTATCCATGCCCATGGCGTCATACAGCTCATATATGTCCATAAGCCCCTTAGTGTATGTTCCGTCATCGTTTTCAAGGTATACGTTCATGCCGGTGGAATAGGTATACTTTATATCGTAGCAGTCGTTTTTAATATCCTCGCTTGAATCTAAAAACGTCTTGAAATCCCTTAGGTTATTGGTGGTTACTCCGGCCGTCATCGACTCCATCATCTGCACGACAACATCATTTGAATAAACCGTGTTTTCCTCCTGTACCTCATTCTCCTTACTGTTGGAATTCATAAATGCACTAAGCATAGCGGAAGTGTCCATAGTGGTCTCGCTGATGGTTATCGGATAGCTTGCCATCGTACTGCGCTCTATGCTGTCGATATATGCCTGTACACCGGTGGATACCGACATTATAAGCGCAATGCCTATAATTCCGATAGAACCGGCAAAGGATGTAAGTATTGTTCTTGCTTTTTTTGTGAGCAGATTATTTACCGAAAGAGACAGCGCTGTCCAAAATGACATTGACGGCTTTTTCTTTTTGCCGCTTTTCCTATTCGGCTCCGCCGCGACCGTACGTGCGGCCTCCTCATCGGTATACGGATCAGAATCGTCCGTTATTTCGCCGTCAAGCAGGCGTATGATCCTTGTCGAATACTTCTGCGCAAGCTCCGGATTGTGGGTAACCATGATGACAAGGCGGTCTTTTGCGACCTCCTTGAGCAGCTCCATTATTTGAACAGAGTCCGAATCGAGCGCGCCGGTCGGCTCGTCGGCAAGGAGAATTTCGGGATTATTTACAAGCGCGCGTGCAATCGCAACGCGCTGCATCTGACCGCCCGACATCTGATTGGGCTTCTTTTTCAGCTGATCTCCCAGTCCGACCTTTTCAAGCGCCTGTTTAGCGCGCACACGGCGTTCATGCTTTGAAACGCCCGAAAGCGTCAGCGCAAGCTCGACATTGGACAGCACGGTTTGATGCGGGATAAGGTTATAACTCTGAAACACAAAGCCTATCGAACGATTGCGGTAATTGTCCCAATCCGCGTCACGAAACTGCTTTGTGGATTTTCCGGCAATAATCAGGTCGCCGTCGGTATAGCGATCCAGTCCGCCGATTATATTGAGAAGCGTTGTTTTTCCGCAGCCTGACTGACCGAGTATCGACACAAATTCATTCTTGCGGAAACGAACCGATACACCCTTGAGCGCTACCACCGTTTCATCGCCCGTTTTATAGGTCTTTACAATATTTTTTAAATTTAACATAATACGCCTCCGTGATACTTGTATCAACATTATAATACATAAGCTGCAAAAAGCAAGTTATTTTTATAATATTTAATGTTTGTTAATAATTACAAATTTGCTGTTTACATTTTGTGCGATATTACCAGCTGTAAATGGTTGATGAATTATATATAATAATGTATAATTTCAGTATGTACTATAATTCACTAAATGAAAACCTAAAGGCGCGTTTTGGGCAAAAAGTTTACAAGCTTGCTCTAAACGGCGGCATGACATGCCCCAACCGCGACGGCACGCTCGGTCGGCGTGGTTGTATTTTCTGTTCGGGCGGCTCCGGGGCATTTGCCGCACACGGTGCAACGGTGACCGAACAAATAGAAGCTGCAAAGGCGCGGGTTGCAGGGAAAATAAAAAACGGAAAATATATCGCCTATTTTCAAAGCTATACAAACACCTACGCCGATACAACGTATCTTGAAAGCCTTTTTTGCGAGGCGATTGAGCACCCCGATATCGCAGCGCTTTCCGTCGCCACCCGTCCTGACTGTCTGGAAGATGAAAAAGTGCAGCTGTTGTCGCGGCTGTCAGAGAAAAAGCCGGTGACCGTCGAGCTTGGACTACAGACAATTCATGAGAAAACCGCAAGATATATCCGCCGAGGATATCCCCTGCCCGTATTTGATAACGCAGTAAAAAGGCTTAAACGCGCAGGCATCGAAACAGTAGCTCACGTTATACTTTTTCTTCCGGGAGAAAGCGAGGATATGATGCTTGAAACAGTAAAGCATGTAGCTGAAACCGGAGCTGACGGTATAAAGCTTCAGCTGCTGCATGTGCTTGCCGGCACTGACCTTGAAAAGGATTACGCCGCGGGCAAATTCAGCCTGCCGGATATGGAGCGTTATATACAAACGCTTGAAAAGTGCATACGCATACTGCCGGAAAATATTGTTATACACAGATTAACAGGGGACGGGGCAAAGCGCGAGCTTATCGCTCCGCTGTGGACCGCCGATAAAAAACGCGTGCTCAATGCCATAAATTCCGCGTTTAAACGAGAAAACGTAATTCAGGGCAGTGAATGTGTACAAAATATTCATGACTTTTTTGTATAGTTCTACAAAATAAGACTTTTTACGAAAAAATGCAACTTTTATCCGCCTTTTTAACATATATAGGTAAGGTTCCTAAAATAAGGGGGGGTAATTACTTTGACAAAAAAATTAACCATTCTCGGAATAAGCACGCTGATTATAGTATGCACAGTCGTTGCCTTAGCATTTCTTTTGGGTTACGGCGACAGTTCGGACACAGCTTCGGGCTCCGGCGGCTGCTACGCGGAAATACCCGAGGAAGAGCTACTGCGTAAATCCGCGCTCATCGCTGTCGGCACGGTAAACGACATATATGACGACATGCACGGCAACGCTTACTCTGATTTTAAAATCGAGAGGCCTGTCAAGGGCGGAGGTGCGGCATCTGTCACCGTGCGCACATCGGTGCCCTATAAAAACGAAGATGCCGTTGCCTCATCTTCAACTGATTTTTCACTTGTAAAAGATGAACGGTATCTTTTGTTTCTCAGTAAGGACGGAGAAAATTACAGAATTATAAATCCATACAGATACAGGATTATTGTGCCGGACGACGGGATGGATTCGGTGCTGGTGGACGGCAGGGTATGGACGCTTGACGAATACTGTGACAGGCTGAATGAAATGCTGAACGAATAGACCCGGTATATAAGGGAAGACATAAGCTGTCTTCCCTAAAATTTTAATTTATTTCATTGAAATGCGGCGGCTGTTATGATATTATAAATCCGAAAGACAAATTACGGAAAGAGAGATTTACTAATGGATTACAGCATTTCATCAATGTTAAAAAACGACGGATTTGAATGTGCCTGCGGCAAAAAGCATTTCGCTCTGATTTCGGACGTTATCATAGAAAGTAAGGCCGTAAACAGACTGCCCGAGCTCATAAAAAAGCATGGCGGAACAAAGGCGTTCGTACTTGCAGACGAAAACACGCTTAAAGCGGGAATAAGCGCGTTTGAAGCATTAAAATCCTCGGGAATTGCTCATACTCTCTTTAAATTCGGTTCAAAGCCTCTTGAGCCGGACGAGCAGGCGGTAGGCAGCGCCGTTATGCACTATGACTATACTTGCGATATCATTGTCGGAATCGGTTCGGGAGTCATTAACGATATCGGAAAAATTCTCGCTGCAATGACGGGTAAAAAGTATATTATCGTAGCAACCGCACCGTCAATGGACGGTTATGCCTCCGCCACCTCCTCAATGGCGCGTGACGGGCTTAAGGTCTCTCTTGCATCTAAATGTCCCGACGCGGTGCTCGCAGATCTTGATATCTTGTGCAGCGCGCCTATGCGCATGCTTCAGGCGGGAGTCGGCGATATGATAGCAAAATACATCAGTATATGCGAATGGCGGCTTGCTCATATAATTGTAGGCGAATATTACTGTGAAACAGTGGCGACAATCGTTAAGAGGGCTCTTGAAAAGTGCAAAAAAAGCGCACACGGACTTGTAAACCGTAACCCGGACGCCGTAAAGGCGGTAATGGAGGGTATGGTAATTTCAGGTATTGCCGCAAATTACGCCGGTGTGTCCCGCCCCGCTTCAGGAGTGGAGCATTACTTTTCTCATGTCTGGGATATGCGCGGACTGGAATTTAACACTCCCGTTGACCTGCACGGAATACAGTGCGGCGTTGCGGTTCCGCTGTCGCTGAAAGCCTACGAATATGTCCGCACTATTACGCCAAACCGTGAAAAAGCGCTCAGATACGCACGCAGCTTTTCCTTTGACGACTACTGCAGCTTTCTCCGTAAAAACATGGGCAGCGGTGCCCAGGCAATGATAGACGGAGAATACAAAGAGCATAAATACGACATTGCAAAGCATGAAAAACGCCTTGACATTATTATAAAAAACTGGGATAAAATCTGCGCTGTAATAGACCAGGAGCTGCCGCCATACAAAGAGATTATAGATCTTTTGAAATCAATAGGCGCACCGACCTCACCTACCGACTTTAACATAAGCGAGGATGAAATAAAAAACGCCTTTATCATCACAAAGGATATTCGAGACAAGTACGTCGTAACAAGGCTGCTTTGGGATTTGGGAGAGCTGGAAAACGCACAGAAAACAATTATATAAGGGAGTTTTTCCGATGAAGAAATATATTGCCGCACTTGACGAGGGCACTACCAGCGCCCGCACGGTCATTTTCGACAGATGTGGAAACGCCGTGTCAAGCGCACAACATGAATTTAAACAAATATACCCTCAGCCGGGCTATGTGGAGCAGGACGCAAACGAGATTTTTGCCTGCCAGTATTCCACCCTGACAGAAGCCATTTTTATGGGCGGAATAGATCCTGACGAAATTGCCGCTATCGGAATTACCAATCAGCGCGAAACCACCGTGGTTTGGGAAAGAGCAACGGGAAAGCCTGTCTGCAGCGCTATTGTTTGGCAGTGCCGCCGCACGGCAGACATCTGTGACAAGCTCATTAAGGACGGGTATTCCGATTATATTAAAAAAACAACAGGACTTATACCCGATGCATATTTTTCGGCGACAAAAATCAAGTGGATACTCGATAATGTCGACGGCGCACGAAAAAAAGCCGAAAACAGCGAACTGCTGTTTGGCACAATAGACACCTGGCTTTTGTGGAAGCTTACCGATGGGCGCGTACACGTAACCGACTACACCAATGCGTCCCGCACAATGCTGTATGATATAAATAATCTTTGTTGGGATAAAAAGCTCATTGATATTTTAGACATTCCCGAATGTATGCTGCCTCAAGTTTGTTCGTCGTCGCAGGTTTACGGTGAAATTAATCTGCTTGGAAGCAGAATACCTGTCTGCGGCATTGCGGGCGACCAGCAGGCGGCACTTTTCGGGCAGTGTGCATTTGAAAACGGAGATATAAAAAACACTTACGGCACCGGCTGCTTTCTGCTTGCCAACACGGGTAAAAAACGCGTGGACAGCAAAAGCGGTCTGCTGACAACAATCGCGGCAAGTCTTGAAAACGAACCCGTAAGCTATGCGCTTGAAGGCAGCGTTTTTGTCGGCGGAGCCGTTATACAGTGGCTGCGCGATGAGCTTAAGCTCATACACGAGGCGGCGGACAGCGAATACTTTGCCGCAAAGGTTGAAAATTCGGGAGGGGTATACGTCGTCCCCGCATTTGCGGGGCTCGGCGCGCCGCATTGGGATATGTATGCGCGCGGCGCGGTCTTGGGTCTTACACGCGGCAGCGGCAAAAATCATATTATACGCGCGGCGCTCGAATCAATAGCATATCAGACAAACGACGTTATACGGGCAATGGAAAATGACATCGGCCGCAAACTGAAGGTACTGCGTGCAGACGGCGGCGCGGCCGCCAACAATCTGCTCATGCAGTTTCAGGCCGATATATCGGACCTTAAAGTATTCAGACCTTCCTCCGCCGAGGCGACGGCGCGCGGCGCCGCGTTCCTTGCCGGGCTCGGATGCGGTTTTTACAAAGACCGCAAAGAGCTGAGCAGTCTATGCAGTGCGGGCACGGAATTCATTCCGAAAATGAACGCGGATATGCGAAATAAGCTGATATGCGGTTGGAACAGGGCAATAGGCCGAAGTCTTGAATGGGAGGAAAAGCAATGAGCGTAAATGTATACGAAAAAACCGTTCCGTCATCGGACGGAATACACACGCTTTACGGCAAGGTTTATGTCCCCGAAAACAACAATGAGATACGCGGCATTGTGCAGATTGTACACGGTAAAAGCGAGCATATTGGCAGATATGAACGGTTTATGACAGCTCTTGCCGAAAACGGCTATGCTGCGTTCGGGCATAACCATATCGGGCACAAAAAAAGCTCGCCGGACAGCGAACTGGGCTTTTTCGGGTATGACAATGGTTTTCGCCACCTTATTAATGATGTAAATGTGTTTGGTGACGCCGTTTCCGATGATTTTCCCGGCAGAAAGCGCTACCTTTTCGGGCACAGCATGGGTTCGTTCATTGTACGGCTTGCAGTGCTTAAAAGCGCTGATAAGCTTTCGGGGCTTATCATCTGCGGAACGGGCGGACCGCAAAATGCGGCCCGCGCAGGTCTTTTCATGTGCAATCTTGTGACGCTTTTAAAAGGCGGAAAGCATGTTTCACCGCTCCTTGACAAGCTGGTATTTTCAAAGTATAATGATAAATTTGAAAAGGACAATCCCGACAACTGGCTGACAACGGACAGAAACGAGGTCAAAAAGTTCAGCGAAGACCGTTACAGCGGATTTTCCTTTACCGCCTGCGGTATGCACGATCTTATTAAGCTGAACTATGTCAGCAATAAGCCGATTTGGGCTCAGGCAGTCAGCAAAAAGCTGCCCATATTTCTTGTTGCGGGCAGCGACGACCCCGTCGGCGATTTTGGACATGGTGTTGAAACAGTGTATAACCGTCTTAAAAAGGCAGGCTGTAATGTAAAAATGAAGCTGTACCCCGGCGCACGTCACGAAATTCTGAATGAGTTCTGCCGGGATGAGGTTACAGAGGATATTTTAAAATTTATAAGGGGAAATTAAAAAGCAGGCACGGTTTAAGACCGCGCCTGCTTTTTAATATATATTTTCTATTACTTATAAAATATTATACAGCACATCCCCAACTGCCTTTGCCATACATGCAAAGCCCAAATCGTTGGGATGACAGTTGTCAACCGTGCCGCCGTCACCGCCGAAAATACTGAATATTTTCTCTCCGTCTATGAAGTAAACATTATCGTCGCCGGAATTTCGCGCATCTATATATGTGCGCATTATGACATCACGACGGTATCTGAAAACGTCATTTAATTTTGAATTCGGGCATGAAAGCATAATCACCGGCAGCCCGGGATTCTTTTGGCGTACAGTCTGAAACATGCGGGCATGAGTGTTTTGCAGATGTTCTTTATTCGGCGCGTTAAAATCGTAGTCATATACAAACGCCGACATGGAAAGCCCGGAGATATACTCCGCCATTGCATCCTCACCACGCGCAGACCCGGAAAATCCAAGATTAACAAAATCGCACCCCAGTCTGCGGGAAATAATACTCTGATAGCTGCTGCCCGGTCGGGACGCGCAGCCTCCCTGAGTTATAGAAGAACCGTAATATACTACTGGACGACGAATAGCGTATCCGCTTGCACGTTTGAGCGAGGAACCGGCACAAAGCCCGATTTCGAGTGAAACAACTCCGCTGTAAAGCGGAAAGTTTATTGTAATTTCCCGCTCGCCGCTGCTGCTTAGCTGTAAGACCGATTCATACCCGTCCTTAATATCAAACGGAGGAATAAAAGTGCCCTCATAATCACCGTGCGCATATAAGTCAAAGCCGGCGCTGCCCGTCAGAGCAAAGTGCGGCATTTTACCTATGGAACGCATTTTAGCACGTATGCTGATTTGCCGTGAATCTGTAACAAAGCGCACCCTGCCGCCTGCGGTGTTGCAGTTTAGCTTTTTAACTCCGTCATTTACGCTGTCCGCAACCGTCTGCGGCATCCGTAAAAACCCATTTTCCGAAGATATAAGCCCGTAAACTTCAAACGGCTTTTCCATACAGTTAAAATAAATCATTCCATCGGATGATACGGATTTTACCTCAAAATTTTTATCAATTTTTTCAATACCGCTCATATTTTACACTTCCCCTTTCTTACACTCACATTATAAGGCAATTACAAACCGAGTGCAATAAAAAAAGTCTGCAAAGCAGACTTTTTTCAGTTAAGAATATATACACCTAAATTCAGGTATCCTGCAAAAGCCACCCACAGCAGATACGGAATCATAAGATATCCTGCTTTTTTATCCGCTGCATAAAAGGCAAGCACAGTAAACAAAATAAGTATCCAAAGCACAAGCAGCCAAACGAACGAAAAACCGTATGCCCCGAAACTGAAAAACAGTATCGGCCATACAAAATTCATTGCAAGCTGAATAAAGTACATCTGCATCGCCGTAGATTTTGACGGTGCGTCCGACTGCCACACAAAATAAAATGCCAGACCCATACAAATATACAATATTGTCCATACGACGGGAAATACCCAGCCCGGAGGCGACAGAGGCGGTTTTACAAACTGTGAATAAACATCTGAAGAACCGCCTGTTATAATTCCCGCAATACCGCCTACGGCAAGGGGAACAAGCAAGCTGATTACAAGCCTTTTAAGATTGATTACCAAAATAAACTCACCCTCTACAATATACGAGACATTACGGCGGTTTATTCATATTGAAAAATTTTATAAAAGCTTTTTCAGCTTAGCTTTTGTGAATCGCATCTGACCCCGGCATCGTTCTTTTTGGGGACTCTGTGATAAAGCTTTGATGTTTCATAAATCATATCTGCCAGCCACTCGTTGAGGCATCCCGCGTCAATTCGCCACTGCCAGTTGCCCGACGGCGTGGACGGAATATTTATACGCGCCTCGCTTCCCGCGCCTATATAATCCTGAATAGGAATAATCACAGTATCCGCAACAGACGCCATTGCGGTTTTTATCATTGCCCAGCAAAAACCCTCGCTCTCGCTGCATCGAATATATCTCTTTGCAAGCAAAACATCTTCGGGCGACGCACTCTTTTCCCAGCCCGCAAGTGTATCATTGTCGTGCGTTCCGGTGTATACCACACAGTTTTTATCATAATTGTGAGGAAGATAATCGCTGTCCTCGCGCATGTCAAACGCAAATTCCAAAACCTTCATTCCCGGAAATCCGCATTCATGCAGCAGACGCCTGACATCCTCCGTCAAATACCCAAGGTCCTCCGCCACAATAGGCAGCTCACCCAGCGTCTTTTTAAGCTCATTAAACAACTGAATTCCCGGACCGCGGCGCCATCGCCCGAAACGCGCGGTAGCTTCTCCAAACGGAATTGAATAATAGGACTCAAAGCCTCTGAAATGGTCTATGCGCAAAATATCATACAGCCTCAAGGCATGACTGACACGCGCTTTCCAAAACTTAAACCCATCCTCACGCATCTTATCCCAATCGTAAAGCGGGTTTCCCCACAGCTGCCCGTCTTTGGAAAAAGCGTCGGGAGGGCAGCCTGCAACCTCGATAGGCGTCATCATTTTATCCAGCTCAAACTGCCCGGGATTTGCCCATACATCCGCACTGTCATACGCCACATATATCGGCATATCTCCCATTATCTGAACGCCGTTTTTGTTGGCGTACCATTTCAGCGCGCTCCACTGCTTCATAAACAGATACTGTAACACGCGGTGAAATTCGATATCCTCGCGGAGCTTGACGCGATACTCCGCAACGGCGTCGGTGCTGCGGCGCATGGCGCCCGATTCCCATTCGCACCACGGCTCTCCGTCGTTTTTGTCTTTAAGCGCCATAAAAAGCGCATAATCCTCAAGCCACCATGCGTTTTCCGTACAAAATCCCGAATAGTATTCGGGCGGGTCGGCAATAAAACGTGAAAAGGCAAGCCTCAAAACACCGTATCTGTTTTTGTAAAGCAAGCCGTAATCCACCCGCCTGATGTCACTGCCGAAATCTACGTTCTCATATTCATCTTTTTTCAGCAGCCCGTCCCTTTGAAGCATGTCAAGATCAATAAAGTACGGATTGCCTGCAAACGATGAAAAGGACTGGTACGGCGAGTCTCCATAGCTTGTCGGGCATACGGGCAGTATCTGCCAGATAGACTGACCGCTGTTATTTAAAAAATCCACAAAGTCGTATGCCGCTTTCCCCAGCGTTCCTATACCGTATTCAGACGGAAGAGAAAAAATCGGCATCAAAATTCCGCAATATCGCATAATTCACCCCGATGTATTTTATGTTTCTGTATGTAGTTTTGACAATTTGACGCCCTTTAAAACTGAAATTTACGTTATACTATTTTAAAAAAGTAATGAATAAAGTATTGACTTTTAAATTATTTGTTATATAATTATTTCATAAAGCACAGAGAGATTTTGAGAGTGCACTTGTCCGAAAGGTTAAAGTGCGCTCTTTTTGTCTCTCTAAAAAGTTAAACGGAGGAAAAATCAATGGCAAAAAATAACGTAGTGGACTGGAAAACAGTCACAAATTTCGTAATTGATTCATTTGTAGGTTACGGAATACCCAGAGAAGACGCCGAAATCTGCGCGGATGTACTTTTAGAGTCTGACAAGAGAGGTATTGAGTCTCACGGTGTTAATCGTTTTAAACCCATCTATCTTGACAGAATTAAAGACGGTATTCAAAATCCCGTTACAAACTTTGAAGTAATTAAAGAAACTCCTACTACCGCAGTCGTTGACGGTCATGACGGCATGGGTCAGGTAATCGGCTACAAGTCAATGAGAATGGCTATTGACAAAGCAAAGGAATACGGCATGGGTATGGTAGTTGTACGTAATTCCTGCCACTACGGCATCGCCGGTTACTACTCATCAATGGCATGTAAAGAGGGCTGCATCGGAATGACAGGCACAAACGCACGCCCGTCTGTCGCGCCGACCTTCGGCGTGGAGGGTATGTTCGGTACAAACCCCTTAACCATTGGTATCCCCACGGACGAGGAGTTTGACTTTCTAATTGACTGCGCAAGCTCCATTACGCAAAACGGAAAAATCGAGTATTATGAAAGAATAGGTGAAGACGTTCACCCCGGAACTATCATAGGTCTTGACGGTCAGCCCATTGAAGGCGATGCCGGTCAGGCGCTGCGCATGATAAGAAACGGAACCGCCGCCCTCACCACACTCGGCGGTATCGGCGAAGCTCTCGGCGGATACAAGGGCTACGGCTATGCAATGGTTGTTGAGCTGCTTTCCGCTGTCCTCCAGGATGGAAATTACGGCAAGGCGCTTGACGGTAAGGACGCTGACGGTAATAAAGTTCCCTATCATCTCGGTCATTTCTTTATTGCCATTGACACAAACCACTTTTTAGGTGAGGACGTTTGCAGAAAAAAAGCCGGTGAAATTCTTCGTGCAGTACGCAATTCCAAGAAAGCCCCCGGCTGTGAGCGCATTTATACCGCCGGTGAGAAAGAGCACGATATTCGTCTTGCCCGCCATGACGGTGTTCCGATAAACGAATCTGTTCAGAAGGAATTCAACGCAGTGCGCGATGAGCTCGGACTTACACAGTACAAATTCCCGTGGGAAGACTGATTTTAAACAAATTAAGCGTTATATAAATTATTTATTGCCGAAGATGCGGCAGAACGGAGAATAACAATGGATATCAGACAGGAATCACTGCAAAAGCATTACGAATGGGGCGGCAAAATCGAAGTCGTTTCCCGCGTTGAAATAAACGACAGAAAGGATTTGTCGCTCGCATACACTCCCGGCGTTGCAGAACCGTGCCTTGAAATAAATAAGGATTACAACAAATCTTTTGACCTTACCCGCCGCTCCAATCTTGTTGCGGTTATTACCGACGGTACTGCCGTTTTGGGTCTCGGCGATATCGGTCCCGAGGCCGGCATGCCCGTAATGGAGGGCAAATGTGCGCTGTTCAAGACATTTGCAGATGTTGACGCTTTTCCGATTTGCATTCGCTCAAAGGATGTCGACGAGCTTGTACGCACGATATATCTCATTTCCGGCAGCTTTGGCGGAATCAATCTTGAGGATATTTCCGCACCGCGTTGCTTTGAAATTGAAAACAGACTGAAAGAGATCTGCGATATTCCGATTTTCCACGATGATCAGCATGGTACTGCAATAGTTGTAGCGGCTGCGCTTATAAATGCATTAAAGCTTGTCAAAAAAGACATGGCAAGCATAAAGGTTGTAATGAACGGTGCCGGCTCGGCAGGTATTGCCATCGCAAAGCATCTGCTTAATATGGGTGTGAAGAACATTACCATGTGCGGTCGTCACGGCATGATTTATCAGGGCGCCGAAACAAACAATCCCGCTCAGGAAGAAATCGCAAAGGTTACAAACCTTGAAAAGAAAAAAGGCTCGCTTGCTGACGCAATGGTCGGTGCCGATGTATTTATAGGCGTGTCTGTTCCCGGCACAGTAACTGCCGACATGGTAAAGAGCATGAATCACGATTCCATACTCTTCCCAATGGCAAACCCGACGCCCGAAATAATGCCGGATATCGCCAAATCAGCCGGTGCCCGCATAATCGGCACAGGACGTTCCGATTTCCCCAATCAGATAAACAATGTTCTTGCATTCCCCGGTATCTTCCGCGGTGCGCTTGACTGCCGCGCAACCTGTATCAATGAGGAAATGAAGGTCGCCACATCATACGCTCTTGCATCACTTATCCCGGATGAGGAGATTACCGAAGAAAACATCATTGCTCCTGCGCTTGACAAGCGTGTAGCTGAAGTTGTCGCTAAAGCCGTTATCAAAACAGCTCACGATACAGGTGTTGCAAGAAAGTAGTTTTTAAATTGCATACAAGTACTTTTTTCTCCAAAAAAGAGGAAAACGACCGCTTTTAAAGCGGTCGTTTTCTATTTTGAGAATAAGCATTTTAACGCTTAAGCAGCTTATTAAATCCTGCATGCATATATTTTTTAATAAACGGGTCGCGCAGCAAAAGAAGCAATCCAAAATATATTGTCACACCCAAAGTTATCTGAACAAACAGCGACACTATCGTTGAACTGTTTATAAGCTTGCCTATTCCTACGACACAAGCAAACATTACAGCGCCTGCCAAAAAATTTCGCCAGCAGTGCAGATACATAACAGGACTGAATTCGCGGCGCAGCGCAATCATCTGCACCGTTAACACTGAAAACTCCGCAATCACAGTGGCAATGGCCGCGCCCTTTGCGCCATAAAGAGGAATAAAAACTAAATTTAAAATAACATTAACAACCATACCCGTAAATACAGATAATGTATACGGTTTCATACGATTGGTCGGTAAGAGATACTGAGTTCCGAATACGGAACTGCCGCCTATAAACAGGATTATCGGGCACAGCACAATAATTACGGGCGTTATCAGTTCCGCATTAGGTGTATCTGTGAAAAAACGCTCTACAAACGAGCCGGCAATGGCAGCAATCCCGAACATAATAGGTATGCTAAGACACATATAAAGCCTGAAAGACGAATATATATATCCGCGCGCCTTGTCATGGTCATTTTTCATATATGTGTTGGCGACGCGGCTGAGCATAACAAGCGCAATAGATGTAACTACCGTCAACGCAATCTTAACAATTTTCTCGGCATTATCGTAAACGCCTGCCTGCAAATTACCGTCATTTATCAGCCCGCCTATCATAACTCGGTCAAGCTGAGCATAAACAGTTGTTGCAATCTGCGGCAAAAACATGACAACAGAACGCTTGAGGTGCACCTTAAAACGTTTTTTGTCCGGCGCTGAAAATCCGCCGTCACTACGCAGCTTATTTACCCACAGCGATAAATTGCCGAATAAATTCATCCCTGTGTAAATGACGATATACAACCATAAATCTGCGGGCTTTTTAATAAAAATAAGTATGAGCGCAAGTCCGACAAGCTTTACAATGAAATTACGGATTGTCTGAAGCCGAAAATTTTCAATTCCCTGGTAATACCAGCTGATATCGAGCATCGCAGACGGAATTTCAATCGCAAACAGAACAAAATAAAGCGGCTCATATACATTTACAATACTTTTAACATTGATATTAAACCATATAAAAGCAAAATATACAAGCAGACTTATAAATAAAGTGAAAATACGAATGAGCTCGATTTCCCAAAAGATGCGGTTGCGCTTTTCGCGGTCGTTTTTATAATAGGCTATCTCACGCTGCCCATACAAATTCAAGCCCACACAGCCAAACATGACAAAACAGCTAATGACTGCATAGAGAATACTGAAAGTCCCCTGACTGTCAATACCAAGCGTCCTCGCAAGGTATGGCATCGTGATCAGCGGTACTATAAGCAGCAAAATCTGATAACTCAGACTGTAAAAATAATTTTTTATTACGGAAACACGCTTTTCTTCAGCCATTTAATTTTCAATCCCCAATCTTTTGCGGTGCATACGGCTGATAAAAGGATAAAAAGCGCCATTTAGAAAGCGCAGCGCCTTTGCGGTTTTATACCTGCAAAAACCGGCATAAGCATCGGGACACTGTACTTTCAATCTAAGAATATACTCAAACAGCCTTGTTTTATTGTCTTTATTCGGTTCAAAAGATAAGAGAGTCCCGAGCTGAGTGCCGGAAATATAAATCAACTTTTTAAGTACATACTGCGCCACAGGTGGTCGTACATTTTTTATGTTGTTATAAAGTTTTGCAATGGAGAAAAGCATATCGTCATGCATTTTTATGTTACGCTGCATACTCGGTACAGACATACTCTGCCCGGATAAACTGACGCGATACATATATACATCACAGTCAATATACATAACCGTTTTGACATATTGCGCCGGAAAAAGCAGGTACTGAATATCGGTATAAAACCCGTTAAATAGGCGGATATTATTTTGTTTTAATATATCCGTCCTAAATGTAACGGCATGCATTTCAAGAGAAAGCTCTGAACAAACCGAATCGAACTCAACAGTTTTTTTGTTTTCCAAACCGTTTATTCTGACCTTTTGGGTTTGACCTGTTTTATCGTCAACACAAATATAATTTGTGACGATCATATCCGCATTAGAACTTTTGAGCGCATTTACATATTCGTCAAATCCGTCCCCTACCCAATCGTCTGCGTCTACCATTCTGAAATACTTACCTGTTGCATACTCTATACCGCGGTTTACAGTTGAGCCCGGTCCGGCATTTTCCTGGTTAATCAGCTTTATTACACCCGGATATTTTGACTCATACTCTGCCGCAATTTGAGCGGTGCTGTCCTTTGATCCGTCATTTATAACAAGAACTTCAATATCATCCTTGGCAGTTGAATTTACAAAAGAATCAAGGTTTTGACGTATCAGCTTTTCCATATTATACGCCGCAACTGATATACTTAAAGTTTTCATGATGCGTTTTCCTTAGATTTGCAAAAATACATAATATATCCCAAAAACAGCCAAAACAAATAACTGATTGCATTATTAAAATAAACAAGAACCGATAAAACACATCCGGAAAATACACACAGCATAATTCCGGCAACAGACCACGCAAACATTCTCGGTTCATATTTACGATGCACGATTTTTTTAATTAGCAATATAAGTGTATATATAATTAAAATAATCATTAGTATCCCACCGAAAAGTCCTTGAAATACAAATACATCTATAAAGCTATTGTGAAATATATCAAAATCCGCCAAATCATTTATTTCACCAAGCAAATAACTATCAGGCATGTTTTCCCTAACATAAGCTATAGTGTTGTTCCAACCTATACCAAATAGTGGATTTTTCATAAAAACCTTCAAGCCACTTGACCAAATATCAAATCTGCGGTTACTTATATCTCCATTAAGTTCTTCTGTTCTGTCAATAATGGTTACATTACTTTCCGTGTTTTCACTGGGCTTGTCTGTTTTATCAGAATTATTCGGTGTAGTATTATTTACCGGCTGATTAGGTATGTTTTGTTTACTTTCGCTTATATAAAGCTGAATTTTATTATAACCGGCTTGAACACCATTTAAAACAGCAATGGAAACAACCGACGCACAAACCGCAGCAGCGACCGATTTTAACCAATATATCTTTTTACACTTTTTAAGTAGATATACAAATACAATTATTGCACTTCCTATCATCATGGCTATTTTCCCGGTGCGAGAGGCAGAAAAAGCACAGTAAAAAATATTCGGAATAACAGAAAGAGCAAATATAATTTTCCAAATTAAACGTTTTGCGTATAAAAGACAGAAAACTGCCGCAAGTATAGCAGCACATGAAATAACAGCACCATAATTAGGATCTACATATACACCGTAAAGTCTACCCCAGCTCGCAAAGCCCATTACATAATAATTGCCGTCAGCTCCCGCATATATAGTGTTATATTTGCTTATAAGAAGTGCTAAACTTACAATATTAGTAATGGTTACAATAATAAGTAAAACTACACTTAGAGTTAACATTTCACGCTTAATTAAACGATGCTCAATATTTCTGTCAACCCAAAAAACACCGCCTATAAGCAGGCAAAACCAAATAAAATACTTTAGCCCACTATTTATTCCGTAACGCATATTGATAACCACAGAGACAATATACGATATTAAAAAGAGTATTAAAACAGCACCCTCAAATGAAAATATAATTTGTCTCCATTGTGTAAGCCGCGTGAGCAAAAGAACAAATCCCAAAAAAACAGAAACTACCATTACTAATTTAGCAATAGGAGTACCTACCAGTATAATATTTAAACTGAATAGTAAATGTATCAAAAACAGAATCTTAAATAAAAGCTGCAGTTGTACACCGTACTTATCTATATAACTCTTCATAAATCAAACCTCTAAAATACTTTTAATTTGATACTGCTGATTAATTATATCATAATTTTTTGCCACTTCATCATTAAGACATGCACTTTTTCTTTCCTTACATAACGCAAGCGCAGTTTCAGCCCAACCATCCGTACTGTCTATAGATAAAAAGTAAACATCTTTAGAAATTTTAACCTCTGAGGAGATATTTTTGGATAAAACACAAGGCAAACCGGAAAACTGAGCTTCTATACAGGCTATAGACAAACCCTCAAATCTTGACGGAAGTATAAATACATCGGCCGCGCTCAGAAGTGCAGGAATATCATCCCGTACACCGAGAAAGCGTATATTTTTGTCTACTTTTAACTCTTTAGCATACTCACAAACAGCTTCAAAATCAGGGCCGGTTCCTACTGACAGCAAAACTGCATTTTTATCTTGTTCAAATATCCGTTTCATTATTTCAATCAAAAAAAATAGATTTTTTTGATAACAAAAATTACCAACATGAATAAACACCTTTTCATCAGTAAGTCCCAAAGCATTACGCATATTTTTGCGTACAGTCTCATCATACAAAAAGCGAGATTTATCCACAGCATTATATATTATATTAAAGTTCTTGTCAAACATCCATTTTCCGGCAACAGACGAACAGGCGAGTCTTTGCGTGGCAAGTGAGCTCACACAATGACGAAATAACTTGTGCAATGTCTCACGTGCAATTCGAACATACTTATTTGTCCTGTCAACTCCGGAACTGTGAGAATGTACTATCCTCACAGGAATGCCGCAGTTTTTCGCGGCAAGAAGTCCCATACAGTTAAATGACTCTGAAATGTTTAAGTAAACACCATCGTAACAGCCTTTCTGTATAATTCTTTTAATAGCTTTATACTGTGCCAGCGGTTTTTTGAGACTCGGTACCGCAACCAGTCCATAACCAAACTTACTGAGATATGCCGACATTTCCGACGTCACCTCATCTGTCAGTAAGTCAAGCGCAACACCGTTTTCATGAGCGATTTTTATAAATCCAAGTAAATATTTGTCAATTCCGCTGTGTTTTCCGTCTTGAATATAACCGACGAGCATCTTTTTTATCATTTTTATCCCTTTTTAACTTTAAGATATA
This sequence comes from uncultured Eubacteriales bacterium, assembly GCA_902492505.1. Classification (GTDB taxonomy): domain Bacteria; phylum Bacillota; class Clostridia; order Oscillospirales; family QAKW01; genus RGIG9041. The sequence continues at coordinate 17,213 of CABULU010000005.1, read as the reverse complement.
ATTTCCAAATTAATGAAAAAGTGTTATAACCCAGACTGAGTGTTACAAGCGCTGCCTTATCACGCTTCGGTGTGCGAGGATTTTTAATTGCGCTCTTACGCAAACGATTAATTCGATTCAACAACATTTCCTCAATCTCACAGTTTCTGGTATTTGAATTTACAAGCTGAGTTAAAGTTGAAAGGCAAGCATGAAGCTGCTTTCGTTCCGCTGCCGGCTTCAATTCAGGATAGTTTGCCTTAATGAAATCCGCCATTTCATCTGCCATTTCAATATAATCGAGTTTTTTTTCAGTAAAAACAGAATTAGTTATAGACTGATCAGCCAATACATAATAATACTTAACATCACAACAAGAGACTATTTTAGCTGCCTTATCTATAATACGATACGTTGTACCAGTATCCTCATACAATTTCCCAACAGGAAAACGTATATCATCAAATAATTCACGTTTATATAGTTTGTCCCAAGCAGTAACATAGAACCCGTCATTGTAGCACATACGTTCCAATGCCTCGCTGCTGCTCATTAAATGTACAGTCTTATCGATGTAAGGATCATTCAGCCTACCGTTGAAATTTAAGACTGCCGCACCGCACGATGAAACATCGGCATCATTTTTAGACAAAAGATCATATAAAAATTCTATATAATCATTTGCAACATAATCATCAGAATCTACAAACGCAATAAATTCTCCCATAGATTCATCAATACCGCGATTTCGAGCACTGGAAAGACCACCGTTTTGCTGATGAATCACACGTACTCTTAAATCTTTTTTTGCGTATTCATCACAGATTTCAGGGCAGCCATCCGGTGAGCCGTCATCAACCAAAATAACCTCAATATTACCGTACGTCTGCGCAAGCACGCTGTCAACACTACGCCGCAAAACCTTTTCAACATTATATATAGGCAATATCACGCTGATAAGCGGCAGCTTATTATCCATTATTACTCTCCTTCAAATATCTAATCTTAGGTCTGAAAGAAAAACCGTCTTTTACACCGCCAAACAGCACCTTCAGTTTCTTTCCCTTGGAGCCCTTTGATTTCAGAATTATTCTCAGGGCATGATAGCCATCCTTTGCAATAAGATATAAGGCGCCTTTCAATCCATGACGGCGATATACATACATTTCATTACGATAACAATATCTGTATCTTTCCAGCCTGCCTGAATTTTCAGACGCAAGATCAACACCTATATTAGTTTTCATCGCGTGCGTAACAACACTGTCTCTGACAAGATAGCACGGAAACTTTGAAGATATTCTGTCGGTATATTCAACATCATCCGTCCAAATGAAAAACTCTCTGACAGGAAGTCCGACCTCTTTCACAATTTGCGTGGGCAGAAACAGACTGACAAAGGTTGCAACACCGATTTGTTCAATAAGCTTTTCCTCACCGCTCAGGTGCGAAAAAACGTCTCTTTTTTGCACGTTCATGCGGCATTTGCTTCCGTCCGTCCAAAGCGCCGTACTTGATAAAAAGCCGTAATTTCCCGAAAGCTCACGGTCTGCTTTAAGAAGCTTTTCAAGAGTATCGGGATGCGTCATCGTATCATCATCCATGAGCCAAATAAATTCATATCCAAGCTCTGCCGCGCGTTCGATACCAAACGAAAACCCACCTGCGCCTCCGAGATTTTCACCTGTATTAAAATAATTAACTCTTCCGCTTTGTACAAACGGAGCCAAGTCCTCATCGGTTCCGTCAGTCGACGCATTGTCAATCACAAGAATATCCATTCCGTCAACCGTCTGCTTTTCAAGACAGTCAATACATTGAAAAAGCAATTCCTTGCGATTGAATGTGACAATAACAGCGGCAATTTTTTTCAAATAAGCCATTTTTACTTCAAAACCTCAGACGCACGGTCAAGCGCGGAGCGCAAAACCTTATCCATATCATAATAGCGATACTCACCCAAACGTCCGCCGAAAATAACCTTGTCCTCTTTTTTTGCAAGGTCGGCATATTTAGAATAAAGCGCCGCATTTTCGTCATTGTTTACAGGATAATACGGCTCCATACCGGGCTGCCATGTCACGGAATACTCCTTTGTTATGACAGTTTTCGGCTGTGTGCCGTATTCAAAATGCTTATGCTCTATTATGCGTGTATATGCAGGCTCGCTGTCTGTATAATTCATAACCGCAACTCCCTGATAATTTTCTTCATCAAGGATTTCGTTTTCAAAGCGCAGGCTTCGATATTCCAAATCTCCGTAGCAGAAATCAAAATATTGGTCAATACATCCTGTATAAAGCACATTCTCAGCTTCAGACATCAGCTGCGCCTTTTGTTCAAAGAAGTCGCAGTTGAGCCGCACATCTGCACCTCTCAGCATATTTTCCACAATTTTTGTATAACCGCCTATCGGTATTCCCTGATAACGGTCATTAAAATAATTATTGTCAAAACGAAATCTCACGGGCAGTCTCTTTATAATAAAGCCCGGCAGCTCTGTGCAGGGTCTGCCCCACTGCTTTTCCGTATAGCTCTTTACCAATGTTTCATAAATATCTTTGCCAACAAGCGATATTGCCTGCTCCTCAAGATTTTTCGGTACCGTTATTCCGCTCTCAGCGCGCTGCTTTTCAATCATCGCCTCCGCTTCCTTCGGATTAGTAACACCCCACATCTGATAGAAGGTGTTCATATTAAAAGGCATATTAAAAAGCCTGCCCTTATAATTTGCCACCGGACAATTAATATAATTATTAAATTTGGCAAACCTATTAATATAATTCCAAACCTCCTCATCTGAGGTATGAAAAATATGCGCACCGTAACGGTGAACGTTAATTCCTTCTATTTGCTCGGTATAAATATTACCGGCAATATGATCGCGTTTATCAATAACAAGACAGGTTTTTCCCGCCTGCATCATACGCTGTGCAAAAGCCGCGCCGTAAAGTCCTGCGCCGACTATCAGCCAATCATACATACTTTTCCTCCATATACGGCATCTACCGCATGATATAATACATTTTTTATTTTACCACGTTTGGTTAAAAAAAACAACAATATTTTTCTTTTCATGACAATTAAACTGCGAAATCTGTTATTTAAAAGCACGAAAATGACAATACTGTCACATTAAATAGTTTACGCATAAATTCAATAAAATTCACTTCCTTATTATATATAAACCTAATGTAAACTTTGTATTATTAAACTTACACATGTTTCACGAAATATTGACTTTACGATGAGATTAATGTATAATGTATGATATTAATATAATAATACGAAAGAATTTCTTTCTGAGGATAATATGTCAAATAAAAAGAATATTAAAAACTTTAATATTTACAGCAAAAAGTTTTATAAAAAAGGCAATAAAACCCTAAAGCGCTCGCTCGCTGTTTTTTTTACATCTCTCGGCGCATCACTGTTAATACTTGTGATTGCAGCCTACATCACTCTTCACAGCTTTTTGGGACAGATTGAGCGCAATCCTTTCGACCCCAGTAAAATTCAGATTTCCGATTCGGCAAAAGACGTATACGAAGGTCAGGACGTCGTAAATATTGCACTATACGGAATAGATTCGCGTTATGTAGACGAGCCGAGCCGTTCTGACGCGATAATGATTTTAACTATTGACCGAAAACACAAAAAAATAAAAATGACGTCAATCGCCCGTGACACATATGTAGATATCCTCGGTCACGGAAAAGATAAGATTACTCATGCATATATTTTCGGCGGTCCGGAACTGGCGCTTAATTCTCTGAACAGTGCTTTCAATCTTAATATAACAGACTATGTCACCGCCAATTTCTGGGCGCTTGCAAAAATCATTGACTATGTCGGCGGCGTGGAAATCGACGTTGACAGCGCTGAAATGAGTGATCTCAATACAAATTATATTCCGTATATGAATAAAATGGGTATTACCTGCGAATATATCAAAGAGCCGGGAATGCAGCTTCTGTCGGGCGGACAGGCTGTGGCTTATTGCCGTGTCCGCCATGTCGGCGGAGATGTTATGCGCGGCGAGCGTCAGCGTGAAGTGCTCATGGCCATGTATGACGACGTTAAAGACTTAAACCCGCTTAAATATCCCGCTCTCATCAGCCTTATTCTTAAAGAATGCTCGACCTCTATGACCAACAACGAAATTTTATCAATCGCCACATGGGCGGCAACTAACATGAGTTCGCTTAAATTTGAAACCCTCGGCATGCCTACAAGCGAGCTGGACAAGGGCGGTCAAATGATGAACGGCGTATGGTACTATGTTTATGACCTTGAAAAAGCCTCTAAAATCATAGAGAATTTTATTCTTGAAAACGACAATGATAATGAACAGGCTGAACAATCGGCATAGATAGTCCTAACATACAAAAGGGGATTTTGGTATGTATAAAAAGAAGTCCAGCGGGTGGGCAAAGCACTTTGACTTTATAGTGCTTGACCTGCTTTGCCTGCATTTATCTTTTACGCTTGCATATATTCTTCGGCACGGTATAGCTAATCCTTATGGCGACCAGCTATACAGAAACATGGCAATCTTTATTACCTTTGCAGATATTACCGTGCTTTTCTTTTTTGAGACGCTGAAAGGTGTTTTGAAACGCGGTTATTATAAAGAATTCGCCGCAACCCTCAAACATACTATGATTGTTTTTCTGCTTTCCGTTTTATACTTGTTTTCAATACAGGAAAGCTTTAATTATTCCCGTGTAACCATGTTTCTTACGGGAATTATATACCTTTTGACTTCATATCTTGTGCGTATTTGGCGCAAGCACACGATTTTTCACAGCCGCCGTGCAGAACACCGCAAGCGGTCAATGCTTATAATCACAACAAGCGATATTGCCGAAGAGGTTACACGGCAGCTGCTGCTCAACAATTATGAACAGCTTAACATTTCCGGCATCGCTGTTATCGACTGCAATATGGTTGGAGCCAGCTTTGAAAAAATCCCTGTTGTCGCCGACAAAAATGACGTAATAAATTATGTCTGTCATGAATGGATAGACGAAATTTTTGCGGCTTTTTCAAGAAATTTTCCCTATCCGCAAGATCTTATCGACCAGTGTACTGTAATGGGTATTACAGTACACGAAAAACTAAATATAAATGCTGATATCCTCGGCAAAAAACAGCTCGTTGAGAAAATAGGAGATTATACAGTTCTTACAACAAGCATAAATTACGCGACAACTCTTCAGACATTTGCAAAACGTGCGTTGGACATTGTCGGCGGTTTGCTCGGATGTATTGCAACCGGGATCCTTTTTTTATTTTTGGCGCCGGTTATTTACTTCTCCTCCCCCGGACCGGTTATTTTTTCTCAATACCGTGTGGGAAAAAACGGCAAAAAATTTAAAATATATAAATTTCGTACCATGTACATGGATGCTGAAGAGCGTAAAAAAGAGCTGATGGAAAACAACCGTGTCAAGGACGGCATGATGTTTAAGCTTGATTTTGACCCGAGAATTATAGGAAACAAGGTTATGCCTGACGGGACGTTGAAATTTGGCATAGGTTCTAAAATACGTGCGTTGAGCCTGGATGAGTTTCCGCAATTTTTAAATGTACTTAAAGGCGATATGAGTCTTGTCGGCACACGTCCGCCGACACTGGACGAATGGGAGAAATACGAGCTTCATCACCGTGCCCGCCTTGCAATAAAGCCCGGTATCACAGGCATGTGGCAGGTAAGCGGACGCAGCAATATTACCGATTTTGAAGAAGTTGTAAAGCTTGACACTAAATATATTAGTGAGTGGAATTTGGGCTTAGACCTGAAAATATTATGTAAAACTATAGGAGTCGTATTTAAAAAGGAAGGCTCCATGTAGAAATGACAACACAGGAGTAAGTATTTTGAAAATAAAGGTTATTGTAGCAGCACATAAAAAATATCAAATGCCAAAAGATGAACTGTATCTGCCTCTGCAGGTAGGAAGCTCACTGCATGAGTCGATAGGTTACGTCCGCGACAATGACGGCGACAATATCTCCGACAAAAATCCTTACTTTTGCGAGCTGACCGGTCTTTATTGGGCATGGAAAAACTTAGATGCAGATGCAGTAGGTCTTGTTCATTACAGAAGACATTTCGGAAAAAACCGTAATTTGTTACTCGACAAAAAGACTGCTCAGAAACTTTTGCAGCAATATGTCGCTATACTTCCCAAAAAACGTAATTATTATATTGAAAGCCTGTACTCACACTATTCTCATACGCTTGAGCAGGAGCCCTTAGATACCACCGGTATAATCATTAAGGAATTATACCCCAAGTATTACCCTGAGTTTGAAAAACTGCATAAACGAACAAGCGCACACATGTTCAATATGATGATAATGCAGAGAAAGCAGTTTAACGATTACTGCGACTGGCTTTTTTCAATACTATTTGAATTGGAAAAGCGCGTACCGACTGATGGTATGGACGCGTTCCACGCAAGATTCTTCGGCAGAGTATCAGAGCTGATGCTTGATGTATGGATAAATACCAACCATATAAATTATACCGAATATCCTTTTGTATATATGGAAAAGGTCAATAAATTCAAAAAAGCAGCCGCATTTTTAAAGGCTAAATTCCTTAAAACAAAATATGATAAAAGCTTTTAAAGATATTGACAAAACAGGTTAACGTGTATTATAATATTAAGAGTATACGGTACTTTTAGTTTACTGATGCCGTTTTGTATGCAATGACTGAAAATTCAACAATATTTTCGTAATCTGGAGAAATACTCAAGAGGCCGAAGAGGCGCCCCTGCTAAGGGCGTAGGGCGGGTAACCGTCGCGAGGGTTCAAATCCCTCTTTCTCCGCCAACTTGCCGCAAGCTGATATTGCTTGCGGCGTTTTTTTATAGAATCCATTCCATATTTATTTTTTCCACAAGCCTATGGCGTAACACGTTTCAACATGTTTATCATAGGTTTCATTATAATAAAAATTACCATCCTTATCAGTTACAAAATAATAATAATCTGTGTCGTCGGGATTTAATACTGCATTTATTGTATCCATTCCCGGACAATTTGTCGGACCGACAGGCAAACCGGAGCAGGTATAGGTATCATATGAATCATACATTGCCTGAGAATAGCCCGGCAAAGACTTCAATGATTTTGCATATGTAGTAGTAGGGTCGGATTGCAGGCGTTTGAGTGACTGTGAATTCAGCCTGTTCCAAAAAACTGACGATACTCCTGTCATAGATTCTTTAGAAAATGCCTCTGCTTGAATCAGTGATGCAAAGGTAATCAGCTCATTCACCGAGAGTCCTTTATCCGCTGCTTTGGTTATAACATCCTCCGTGACATATCCATGAAACGCTGACAGCATTTGCTCCACTATTTTTCTCGGAGTTACCGTATCCTTGCGGAACTCGTATGTAGCGGGAAATAAAAAGCCCTCTAACTTATATCCGATTTTTGACTGGTCGCGCTTTTTCAACTCATCAATAAAGCTGTATTCATAGTCATAGCTGTCAGCCGCCTTCAAAAATTCTTCTGCACTGCATAGACCTGATTCTTCAACAATTTTTGATATACCTACTATATTTTTACCTTCAGGAACAGTAAACTTGACATAGTCAATCTTATAGTCAGGCGACTGCAATTTTTTACATAATTCCTCATAAGACATTTTAGCATTAAGAGTATATACGCCGTTGTACCACACAAAATTCGGATAATTTTTATGAATATATCCTAAAAACCTGACCGCCGAGACAATCACCCCCTCATTTTCAAGGCGAACTGCCACTTCATTTTCAAAATCACTCTTTTCAATCGTCAGAACATATTCCAAATCCTGTTGATGTTTTCCTGTTTTATCATTATAATACGGTAAATAATCGGCAATTTTAATGCCGGCAAAAACTCCGATCGCCACAACAATTATTGCTGACAATACTATTATTAAAACCTTTTTTTTCATTTCAGTCTCCTTATTGCGTATTTTCATAATTACAGTATAAAATAAAATTTATATAAAATCAACAAAAATATTATTAAAGGCAATTTTGTAATTTATATTGAAATTCAAAATGCCGTATGCTATTATTATCTATATAATAAGGAAGAGATTTTCAAAGGCGGTGTCAACATGGCAGCACAATACGGCGGCAGAACCGCTATCGGGCGCACCCTGTCATCAGAAGAAAAAGAAAACATGCCAAAAATAACAAAAGAGCTGATTTGGCGTGTTCTCTCATATCTTAAACCGTACAAATGGCATTTGTTTGTTGTTTTTTTAACGATAATTACTGCCTCGATTTTAGGAGTGCTGCCAAGCATTCTCACAGGAAAAATGATTGACGAAGGTCTTTATAACAAAAACCTCAATCTGCTCATAAACCTTGTCATCATTTCTTTTTTTGTATTGCTCCTGTCCAACCTGATAACGGCAGCCGAAACATACATAAATGTGTGGGTTGCACAGCATATCTCTTTTGATATGAAAAACCAAATGTACGCTCATCTGCAAAAAATGCCGCAGAAATTCTTCACTTCAAATCAACAAGGCGATATTATTACACGCATGACAAGCGATATCAGCAGCGTACAGAGCGTTATATCCAACACCATGTCGAGTATTTTCAGCAATATATGCACAATAATTGTAACGGCAATCGCACTTTTTCAAAAAAACTGGATTTTAGCTCTTGTCGGCGTAAGCCTTGTTCCGCTGTTATCTATACCTACAATAAATGTCGGAAAACGCCGATGGAAGTTTACAAAGCAAGCTCAAGAACAAACCGACCGTATCAATACCATTTTAAATGAAACCTTATCGGTGAGCGGACAGCAGCTGACAAAAATTTTTACTCGTGAAGAACAAGACTTAAAGCATTACACCGATACAAACCGCAAATGTATGCGCCTTGCAATAAAGGAAAGAATGGCAGGCATGTGGTTTTGGCGCGTAATGAATATGCTCACAGGCTTAAGCCCGCTTATTATATACCTGATAGGCGGTATCATGATTATCAAATTCGGCGTGGCAAATTTGACTATCGGCGACATAACAGTTGTCGTAACGCTGCTATCAAGGCTGTACAGACCCGTCGACCAGTTGTTTGGCATACAGGTAGACGTTGTGAGATCCATGGCACTTTTTGTCCGAATTTTTGAATATTATGACATGCCTGTTGAAATAGAAACTCCGGCTGACGCCATTATTCCAAAGCAGGCTTTCGGACATGTTGAGTTTAAAAATGTACATTTCAGATATACCGGCGACAAGGAAATCCTGCGCGGGATAGATTTTAATCTGACACCCGGAAAAACGGTGGCTCTTGTTGGAACCTCAGGCGCGGGCAAATCAACAATAGCAGGGCTTATTCCGCGAATGTATGATGTCACGCAAGGGGCTGTTTTATTTGACGGAGTTGATGTGCGAAAATTAGACCTTAAGTTTCTCCGCTCAAACATCGCAGTGGTTACTCAGGAAAGCTATCTTTTTAATTCCACAGTGCGTGAAAATCTGTTATTTGCCAAAGAAAACGCCACCGAAGAACAGATAATCTCAGCATGCAAAGACGCAAATATACACGATTTTATAATGACACTGCCTGACGGCTATGATACACTGGTAGGAAACCGTGGTTTTAAGCTGTCCGGAGGCGAAAAGCAACGTATTTCAATCGCCAGAGCAATACTGAAAGACCCGTGCCTGCTGATTTTAGATGAGGCGACAAGCTCTCTTGACAGTATCAGTGAATATGCCATTCAGCAGGCGCTTGAGCCGCTTTTGGCAGGTCGCACCAGTCTTGTAATAGCGCACAGATTGTCTACAATTATGGCGGCTGATGAAATCATTGTACTTAAAGACGGGCTGATTGCAGAGCGCGGAAAACACAGCGAGCTGCTGCAAAAAGACGGAGTTTATAAAGTTCTTTATGACACGCAATTCAGGCGCGAGTTCCTTGAAAATGTCTCTCATTAAAATTTTAAAATTTACACAAAAAAACGCTGTATATCCTATCAGATAGGATATACAGCGTTTTTATTTAGGAGGGATTTAAAAATAAGTTATTATTCGTAATCCACAACATCAATCCAGTGCATTAAGAACTCGCGCTCGTGAGCATTACCCTTTACCGACTGAGATGCAGCGACAATCGGAATCCATTTTTGCACATACTGCTTAGCAGTATCTGTTTTCAGACAATAAAGATTCATATATTTATCCGCCAAACCACTCTTGTCTGCAAGTGAAAACAGCAAAAACGTGCGCGCGACATCCGCCGACGCATTGCCCTGAGTAGCATGCGCCCAGTCGATAATAAACGGAGTTCCGTCCTTTGTTATGATAATATTACTGGGGTTAAAGTCGCCGTGACAAACCTTTTTATGCTTGGGCATGCCCTCCAAACGGGTATGCAGCTCATATCTTGTGGTGGCGTCAAGGTCGGATTCGGAGATTTTTCTCTGCATCTTATCCTTAAGCTTATTAAGAAGAGGCGCTTTCTGCGAATGAACCTTAATCTGAAGGTTTACAAACAGTTCCAAATACTCATCAATTTTTTCGGGGTTTTCATCTATGAGTGATTCCAGTGTTTTGCCCTCGATAAAATCGGATACTATCGCCCATTTACCGTCAATTGTCAATACCTCGCGAATTTTCGGTATATCAAGACCTGTCTCCTCAACTCTCGATTGATTCAAAGCCTCATTCAAAACATTTGCCTTTGAATAGTCCTCATTAAACAGCTTTATCGTAGCGTCACCGTCGCGGTAAATAGTTTTGTCGTTGCGCACAGCAATTACTTTATCAAGCTTCATTACTTTTTACCTCCGTAATAAGCGTTAAGATACATTTCCTTGATCTCGCTCATAAGCGGATATCTCGGGTTGGCGCCGGTGCACTGGTCGTCAAACGCCTGCTCTACCATATCATCCAGACGGTCAAGGAAATCCTTTTCATCAATACCGTAATCTTTAATACAGCTCTTGATGCCTACGCGGGCTTTCAGCTCATCTAATGCTTTTATAAGATTTTCAAGCTTTTCTTCATTTGTTTTGCCGGATATACCAAGGTAATCGGCAACCTCGGCATAACGCGCAAGTGTATGCGGGTGATCGTACTGCGGGAATGTTCCCATCTTAGCAGGCACCTCGCTTGCATTGAAGCGAATAACCTCGTCAATCATAAGCGCGTTTGCAACGCCGTGCGGCAGATGGTGGAAAGCACCCAGCTTGTGCGCCATTGAGTGACATACACCCAAAAATGCATTTGCAAAAGCCATACCCGCCATTGTGGCGGCATTTGCCATCTTCTCGCGCGCAATCGGGTCATGCAGGCCGTTATCATAAGCCTTGGGAAGGTTTTCAAATACCATCTTGAGCGAGCGCAGAGCAAGACCGTCGGTATAGTCGGTCGCCAACATTGAGGCATATGCTTCAAGCGCATGGGTTACAGCATCAATACCGGAAGCTGCGGTCAGACCCTTGGGCGCCGTCATGTGCATATCCGCGTCAACAATCGCCATATTCGGCATCAGCTCGTAATCGGCGAGCGGATATTTAACACCTGTGGACTCATCGGTAATAACGGCAAATGGGGTCACCTCGGAACCGGTACCTGCCGAAGTCGGGATTGCAATAAAGTAAGCCTTTTCACCCATTTTGGGGAAGGTGTAAACTCTCTTTCTGATATCGACAAAGCGCATCGCCATATCCATAAAGTCCGCTTCGGGATGCTCGTAAAGTACCCACATGATTTTAGCTGCGTCCATAGCGGAACCGCCGCCCAGTGCGATGATTGTATCCGGCTTGAATGCCGACAGCTGCTCAGCGCCCTTCTTTGCGCAGCCCAGCGTCGGGTCAGGCGCAACATCAAAGAATGTTTCATGAACAATACCCATTTCATCCAGCTTATCGGTAATGGGCTTGGTATAGCCGTTCTCATAAAGGAAGGTATCCGTTACAATAAACGCTCTTTTTTTGTGCATGACGGTTTTAAGCTCGTCAAGCGCTACGGGCAGACAGCCCTTTTTCTGATAAACCTTTTCGGGTGCTCTGAACCAAAGCATGTTCTCTCTCCTCTCGGCAACTGTTTTGATGTTCAAAAGATGCTTAACACCTACGTTTTCGCTGACAGAGTTGCCGCCCCATGAGCCGCAGCCGAGTGTGAGTGAAGGTGCAAGCTTAAAGTTGTACAGGTCACCGATACCGCCCTGAGAGGAAGGAGTATTTACAAGAATACGGCAGGTTTTCATACGAGCGGCAAATTCATCAAGCTTTTCCTGCTGTGTGAGCACATCAAGATAAATAGAAGAGGTGTGACCGTATCCGCCGTCTGCGATAAGCTGCTCTGCCTTGGAGAATGCATCCTGAATATCGTTGGACTTGTACATTGCAAGAACGGGAGACAGCTTCTCATGCGCAAACTCCTCGGAAAGGTCAACGCTTGTAACCTCGCCGATAAGTATCTTTGTACTTTCGGGAACCTCAACGCCGGCAAGTGCTGCAATGGTAACAGGTCTCTGTCCAACTATTTTTGCATTGAGCGCGCCGTTAATAATAATGGTCTTTCTGACCTTCTCGGTTTCGGCTTTATTGAGGAAGTAGCAACCACGTGCGGCAAATTCAGCTTTTACTTTATCGTATATCTTTTTATCAACAATAACAGACTGCTCGGAAGCACAAATCATACCGTTGTCAAAAGTCTTTGAATGTATAATAGAGTTTACGGCCAGCACGATATCCGCCGACTCATCAATAATTGCGGGAGTATTACCCGCGCCGACGCCCAATGCCGGTGTGCCGCTGGAATATGCAGCCTTAACCATGCCGGGACCGCCCGTTGCAAGGATGATATCCGCCTCTTTCATTACAAGGTTTGTAAGCTCAAGGCTGGGCACGTCAATCCATCTGATGATACCCCGGGGTGCGCCTGCAGCGACAGCCGCCTCAAGCACAATCTTTGCAGCCTCGATAGTGGACTGCTTGGCTCTGGGATGGGGGCTGATAATGATGCCGTTTCTTGTCTTAAGAGAAATAAGGGTTTTAAAAATTGCAGTAGACGTGGGATTGGTCGTCGGAATAACCGCAGCGACAACGCCGATAGGCTCCGCAATTTTCTTTATTCCGAACGCAGTGTCGTTTTCAAGAACTCCGCAGGTTTTTGTATCCTTATAAGCATTGTAAATATACTCTGCTGCATAATGATTTTTAATAACCTTATCCTCTACGACACCCATACCCGTTTCAGCAACAGCCATTTTGGCAAGCGGAATTCTCGCCTTGTTTGCAGCGGTTGCCGCGGCAAGAAAAATCTTGTCAACCTGTTCCTGAGTGTAAGTCGCAAATTTTTTCTGCGCTTCTCTAAGCTCGGAAAGTGCTTTTTCAAGCGTTTCGACATTTTCTACTATTGCGTAATCTTTAGCCATTTGAAGATTTCCTCCCGTTTTTCTTTTACATTACTATTTTATTATATTTTGTGTAAAAATGTAGCCGTCAATTTTACATATCAATATAATATTATCGATATATAATTACTTATTTTATTTTCTAATATGCCTTCGTACCTAAGCTTACAGTTCATTCAGTTTCTCGATTTTTTCTTCAAGCAGCTTAATGAACCGCTTATCGTCCTCAGAGAAGACATAACCTCTTCGATATATCAGAACATCTTTACAATGATTATCAGACACACCGCAGTCACGCTGAACAAGATCGTATCTGCTGAGCATATCAGGTTCAACAGGTGAACAAAGAGAGTAGCAGCACGGATAACGTGACAGTATTTCATACTGAGACTGGCGGTCATATACGGAAATACTCTTGCGTTTTTCCAGCTTTGTCATAATCTCCGTCATCTTCGAGACGGGAAGCAGCGGAATTGTCAGGTCTCCGTAATTAACTTCCGTAAACCGCTCTGCCGCCGCGTCATCAATATAATCGGCATGTACAAGCGGATGTTTTTTTGACATGAGCATTTGACAGTCAAATTCATACAAAAGGCGCGAGTGCAGATCCTTTTCCTCAATAAACTGCATAAAGTAATTTTCATAACATGTATTAAAGCGCACAATACCGATTGTGTTGTCACCGGACGCCACATTTTTTATTATCCGCCGTGAATTGGTCTCTCTGAAATCAACCTTAACGTTGCGGTCGAATCTTACCTTTGCCAGATAAGCGTAAAGTGTGTCTGCAATATAGCTGGCGCGCGGCACTGCAGCGTCCAGACGGGAAACGTTTTCATCGTCGGGACGGTAGAGATGCTCAATAATATCTACCTGTTCGAGAATATTGCGAGCATGCGCCAAAAATTTCTCACCCTTTGACGTCGGAACAACTCCTCTTGTGGAGCGTTTAAAAATCGGAAAACCGAGTGTACGCTCCATATCAAGAATCAGCTTTGAAAGCTGAGGCTGACTCATGTACAAAGCGTTAGCCGCTTCGGTAATGGAACCTATTCTTGCAATTTCCACTGCAAATTTCAAATGTTGTGTGTTCATTCGCTGCCCTCCATTCGTGATTTTAAATGATTTGAAAGCACCGCAAGCGAGGACGCCATATTCTCATTCTGGACAAGCACGCCCTCCGGAACAGTCAAATGCGCCGGTGCAAAATTCCAAACAGCCAGTATGCCGTTTGACGTAAGGATATCGCACACCTGCTGTGCCACGTCTCCCGGCACTGTTATAACTGCGATTTTTATGCTGAGCCTTTTTATAATATCCGGTAGTTTTTCAAGAGGGAAAATCTTTTTCCCGTTTGCATTGCCCTCCTTTATATCAAAGGCGGCTACAATATTAAGCCCGTACTGCTCAAAGCCTTTATAGGACAGCAGCGCCCTGCCTAAATTTCCCGCTCCCACCAAAATTGCGTCATGCACGTTATTTTGTCCGAGGCAGTCGCGCAGACCTTCAATGAGTTCGCCGACCGGGAAGCCTTTTTTGGGAACTCCGCGCACCTGGCAGACAGTTGCAAGATCTTTTCTAACCTGAACCTCATTTAAGTTCAGCGCAGACGCAACAGCCGCCGCAGAAATATATCCGCCGTCCGAAACGCAGCTTACCAGGTAATTCAGATAATAGGGCAGTCTTCTCAAGGTTTGGGTAGAGATACCCTGAATCTTCATATTTCAATCACTTCTTATCGATAACGTTTTATCAATTATACATTATCGAATTAATTAAATCAAGAGGAAAATATAAATTTTTTATTATATGTCACATTGTACAAAGCATATGCTAAAAAGGCTTCGGGATTTTGTTAAAATTCCGTCTTGTCAACAATTTAGACATAAAAAAAGCGGCTGCGTACCGGCAGCCGCCTGAGTTTTTATTGACATGTCGCGGGGTAAAGTGCCATAACCATTCTGATCGTTTATCCGGCCGTTTTCCGGCTCAACTTACAGACACTCTCAGGAATTGGCCTTTTCAAAGTCTTCAATAAATTTAATCAGCTTGTCAACGCCCTCTTCAGGCATCGCATTGTAAATGGAAGCGCGCATGCCGCCGACAGAACGGTGACCCTTAAGATTCTGAAAGCCTGCCGCCGCGCTCTCTTTTACAAACTTTGCATTCATGTCATCGCTCTCGGCACGGAAGGTAACATTCATCATAGAACGGCATTCCTTAACGACAGGATTGTTAAACAGCTTGCTCTTTTCAAGGCATGCGTACAGCTTGTCGGCTTTTCTCTTGTTGATTTCCTTCATCGCCTCAAGGCCGCCAAGACCCTTTATCCACTCAAGAACAAGCTTGCAGATATAAATAGGATAGCAGGGCGGGGTATTGTACATAGACCCGTTTTCCGCCATCACCTTGTAGCTGCATACGGTAGGAACAAAATCAGGCAGGTCATCGCGCAGCATATCCTCTCTTACTATTACTATTGTAAGACCGGCAGGCGCGACGTTTTTCTGCGCACCGGCATAAATAAGCGCAAACTTTGAAACGTCAACCGGCTCAGACAGTATGCAGGAGCTCATATCGGCGACCAGCGGAACGCCGTTTGTCTCAGGTATATAATCCCACTTGGTACCGAAAATAGTATTGTTAAAGCAGATATGTACAAAATCAGCGTCAGGACGCAAATCAAGCTCATTCTGACGTGGAATACGTGTAAAGTTTTCATCCTTAGTGGTTGCCGCAAGATGCGCGTCGCCGTATTTCTGGCCTTCTTTATAAGCCTTTCCGGAGAACTGACCCGTGACAACATAATCCATCTTGCCGGTTTTCATAAGGTTCATAACAACGCTTGCAAACTGCAGCGAGGCGCCGCCCTGCAAAAACAGCACCTTATAATTATCCGGGATATTCATGACTTCGCGCATCAGCTTTTCAGCTTCAACGATAATGTCGTCAAAAAATTTCGAGCGGTGGCTCATCTCCATAACCGACATGCCGGAACCGCCGTAATTAAGCATCTCATCGCGCGCCTTTTCCAAAACGGGCACGGGCAGCATGGAAGGACCAGCCGAAAAATTGTAAATTCTGTCGTACATGACCTAAGTCTCCTTTTCATTCCTTTTTATGTGATTATAAGTATATACCAATTTTTCGTATAACGCAATATTTTTGCGTACAAAATTTTCTCACATGCTTTACTTTCGGTCATTGCATGTCGTATAATATCCATGAGGTGATGAAAATGAAGCTGTATGCAAACCTGCATTTACATTCCACTCACTCGGACGGACCGTATACGCCAAAGCAGCTTGTCTCCGTCGCCAGGGACGAGGGCTACTGCGCGCTGGCGCTGACCGACCACGACACTGTAAGCGGCTGCGGTCAAATGGAAGCTGCATGTAATGAGCTGGGCATGGAGTTTATTTTTGGCGCGGAATTTACGGTAAAGGAACCGCACCACTTTCACATTGTCGGATTTGACTTTAACCCGAATTACCAACCGATGCGCGAGTACCTTGCTTGTCTGAGCGAAAAGGAAACGCATCAAACTCGCGTGCTGTTTGAGCGCGCCATACAGGACGGCGGCATAAGCGGCATCACCTGGCAGGAGGTTCTGGATTATAACCGCGGGATAACGTGGCTTTGCAACAATCACGTTTTTGCCGCCATGAAAGCCAAGGGTCTTGTCAGACAGTCCGAATACATGGAGTTTTTTCATAAAAACTACGGCGCAAAGCGCAGCACCGTAAAATCCGACATACGTCAGAAAACGGCGGGCGAGCTGATAGAGCTTATCCATAAGGCGGGGGGAATTGCCGTGCTTGCGCACCCGAACAATCA
>CABULU010000004.1 GCA_902492505.1 uncultured Eubacteriales bacterium | reverse complement strand
CGTAAAGTATATTTCAATGTTGTTTTAAATTACTGCCTTATGTGGCGTTAGCATTTGGCAACTCTCTTTAATTTTTTATATTTGGGATGAATTTGGGGTACTTGTACCCCATTTGTACCCCAAACTCTAACGAGGGTACAAGCTTGTACCCCAAGAGCTGTTTTTGTGCCATCTAGCACTGGAATTTTCGATTCCCTCTTGATAATCAACTCCTGTATTAAGATAGGCCGATGTCTCCGCATTCTCTGATGTTTCTGTTACAGAAACATCAATTGGAGTGCAGTTAAGAATATCTACCGTTTGCATTTGCATTTTCTGAGTGACATGAGAATAGATATCTAAAGTTACCTGAACACTTTTATGCCCGAGCCTATGCTGAACATCTTTTATCGGTGCACCATTTTCAATAAGCATTGTTGCGTGGGTATGACGAAGAGAATGGTAATCAAATTTCATATAACCAAGTTCGTAATGAACAACTCGACCACAGTGTTGCATAACTCTGGGTTGGATATAAGTACCATCCTCACGAACATTAAGCATATGTACTTCAATACAATCTTCTGTTTTTTCTGTAACAAGCTGCTTATTTCCGTTTACATACAGGTGAACATAAAATTCATCATAGAATATTTTTGCTCGGTCTTGCAGCTCCTTTGCTCGTTTCAGCGTGCTAACCATATAATCATCCAATAGAATTGTTCTAAAAGAGTCATATTTAGGGTTAGTAAACTCCCAGTATCCGTCTAACCATTGAATTTGATAGTTCACTGATAAAGTTTTCTTTTCAAGATCAATATCTCTTTTCCAATCCAATGCGAACGCTTCGCCTAAATGAAAAATATGGAGAGCCTTATGGCAGTTAACCAAGAGACAGAAGGTATAATTGGAAAGTTTTTTTACTATTCAACCTCAAGTATCTTAATTCCGAAGCTAAAGTTCATCGAAATTGGCAGGGCTTACGGTTTACCTAAGTTTAAACCCGCTAAAGAGTCTAAAGCCAGTGCTTATCGTTGTGCCACAACAGCGGTAAAAGATCGTGTTACAGTAAAAGAGCACGACGGTACCTCTATGGTTTACCGTATTTACTGCAGGGACAATAAAAAAGAGAATGCCAAGGTCATAACACGAGAACTTGTCAAGGAAACACCAAACTCAAAAACAAACGAGTATAAGAACTTGCCAACATCTGCTTTGACAGAGAAAACGAAGTTATCTTTGTCGAAAACGAGATTTTTGATGCCGATATTGACGTTCGCAAATACTGTTTACAGGCGCAGGAGCTATATGAGCGATTCTGCAACTGTTACACTGCTGATCAGGTAGATTCGGTTATTGACGACATCCTCCAGCGTATGCAGGCGAACGATATCAGCATTAAGGGTAATTTATTCTTTATTCCCAAGCAGTATTTATCTCTGCTCAATCTGTTAGAAGACTATATTGAAGCCATAAGCAAAGAAAACCTAAGCAACAGTATGGTACATAGTAACAGTATGTTTGTAGTTGATGATGAAAGACAACGTCAGAAGATGACCGGCGAATTTTACGCCAACTATAAAAAGGATATTGAGTTTTACCAAGACCGTATTCAGCACTTTATTGACAGCGGTTGTGAATCGCAGGCGGTCATTCAGCGCTGGTTACAGAAAATCAATGCCCTGCAGATGAAAAAGAAGACATATGAGGAAATCCTTCAGCGTCAGCTCGATGATCTTAACAGTGATTATGCGATGCTTCAGATGCAAGGACATGAACTGGCGGTCCGTAATGTAAAGGGACAAGCCCAAATTAAACTTGCTGCATAAGCGAGGTGTGATAATGGAAAAAGACTATACCGTTACCGTAACCGAGGTTTTGCAAAGGAAAGTACAAGTCAAAGCGATTAATAAAGAAGAAGCAAAATATATCGTAGAGTAACAATATTACAACCAAGAGCATATTCTGAATGAAAATGACCTTGTAGTACAATCTTTTAAAGCAAAAGTAGCATAAAAACAAAAGAACAGCGGCACCGTGAGATGTCGCTGTTTTTGACTATTAATCATAACTTACTTATTTCATCATGAATTCTTTTACAGTTGTTTGCGTCCTTGTACGTAAAGAACTTATCAACTCTATTTATATACTTTTCTTTCATTTTACAAGATGATTTCATATACTCAATTACTAATGATACCAACTCGTCTTTGGTTTTTGCAATTTCACCAAATCCCATTGTTTCATAATCAAAATATCCTTTTTCGTACTGACCTTCATCGAAATGATAATACAATACAGGTTTTTTCAAATAAGCATAGTCAAATATCGCTGATGAGTAATCCGTAATTATCAAAGAAGCGTCCGCAAAGATTTTCTGGTAAGATGTTTCAAATGCAGACAACATGATACTATCGTCGAGTTTAAAATCTTCCACCTGTGCATACACGTTTGGGTGAGGTCTAAACACTAACTCATAACCATGTTCTTTTGTAGCTTCAATAAGTTTTGTATCGTTAATAAATTCTGAAAGAACTTTAAAATAATCAGTATATTTAAAAGCCTCGTTGTATTGATAATTGAGTTCACTTGTTGACAAAAGTGTATTACGCCATGTCGGCATAAACACTATCTGTTTTTTGCGCGAATCATACAAATTATCATATCTCGCAAAACCGGTAAGCTTAACTTGCTCTTCAGTGTAACCATAACTTTCGGTATTTATTATCGAATTATATTCCATAGAATTTGCTGTTATAAGTAGTTTGAAGTTTTTAATAAGTCGATCAAAATATTGTGACATATCATCTTTTGTAATGCCGTGTTGTAAGAATATAAACTGACTTTTAACAAGGCCCTGGAACATTTCGATTTTATCTTTTTCTCCAAAAGGATATTGACGTAAAAAGTCAAAGTTTGATGTGATGTATTTTTTTGCGAAAAGAGCCAGAAGTTTATGCTCACGTGAGCCATAATCAACAACATTACCATATTTTTTCAAACGTTTCTTATCGGGAGAATTTTTGCCGACAACAAAATATCTTTCTACTTCGTCATTTATATCGGCACTATATCTGAATAAGTGCTCGGCATTATCATCCGCTTTATCATGACGATCCATATAAAGCCAAATGTTTTTTTCGGACATGGTGGGATATAGTTTTATGTAATCAGCAAGCAGCGATATTTCTTCTTCGAAATATGGATGTACAAAATTTGATTTCACAAACTTATTTAGACATTCTTTTAATAATTCAAACGAAAGAGGTGCTACTGACAAAATATTTTTAGAATCAGTTCTTCTGATTATTGAATTGTCACCAAGAACAAAAGCACCTTCTTGTTTTCTAAGTCTTGATGAATAACAAGTTTCAAGTTTTGTGGGAAAATCTCCATATTCTTCTGAGTGAATTAGAAATTCAATCTCACCCTCACTGGCATATGGGATGTTCAAAATAAATGATTTAGATTCAAGTACTGGTCTACCTAAAAAGAATATATCCCTTTGTCTTTGGTGGAAAGTCTCAGCGATATATGTTTCATCGCGATACTTGGCAACAAGCGACAAACCTTCATATGATGAAAAAGTATAATAACCACCGATATTGATGCTTCCGTTACATTCTTCAATAAGCGATATCCAAATGCCAGGACGAATATTTTGAAAAAAATCTTCTTCAAAATAAAATGCAGGAACACCATCGGAGCCGACTTTTAATGTGGCATCCATTTTATGCTTAACTTTACGCAAGTAATATTTGTGCCAAAAATTTATATGTGTTGCAGCCTTGATTATATCAACATCAATGTATTGCATAATCCATTCTAATTCATCGTACAAAGAATTAAGATCGATTTGCTCTTTTATTGAATTTGGAATACTGTCAAGCTTGTACCACTGTGTATCGTAAATAATTTGAAACTGTGTGTACTTTGTAACTTGTCCGTATTTATTTAAATCTTGCTCAATTAAAAGCTTAGGTAATACAAGTAATTTTTCATACCATCCAACCTTTTTATTACACACCTGAATTGCAGAATTGCCTTTCCATCTTTTTCGATAATAAAGGCGACTTTCTACGCAGACACCATACTTGCGTTTATCTAATAATATACGATGGAGCATTTCTCCATCTTCTGCATATGTAAGCTTCGTATTGAATCTTTTGTTTATTATTGCATCGCGCTTTATTAAAGTACTTGCTATATGTACCTGAATTGATTTGTGTTCTTCATCGATGTCAATGATTCTTGTTTCTGTAAATTTTCTATTTAGTATGTGATCATGACTTGTGACATTTTCAAAGAGATAAAGAGGAAAGGAAACAAAATCAACAGCATCTCCATATTTTTCGAAAAAATGCAAACCGCATTCAATATAATTCTCTGCAAACTTATCATCACTATCTAAAAACGCAATGTAATCACAAGTTGCAACTTCCAATGCGGAATTTCTCGCAGCACTAAGTCCCTGATTTTCTTGATTGATATATATGATGTTATCGGGATATTTTCTCAAATAATCACGGCAGAACACATCACAGTTGTCAGGGCTACCGTCATTAACGAGTATCAACTCAATGTTTTCTTCAAAGCCACAAGTCTGATTTATGACACTATCTATAGCATCAGCCAAATAATCTTCAACATTCCAGATAGGAATAACAACACTAACTTTAAACATTTTATTTCCTCCGATTTTACTCTAAAATAAATTCACCTAAATTAGTTGACTTATAGCAATCAAAAGTATTGCGTTCAACTTCATTCCACATTCCAAAATGGCTATTGTCACTAGGAGTTTTTTTAATTTTTAAAAAATTCCCTCTCATACTCATACCATGAGTATATTTCCAATCAGTTAGATTTATAAATCTAAACAATAACGGTAATGATATTTCAACAGATATTTCCCAAAATGGTGAATGCTTTAAAATTAGTTGATCATAATTATTTGTTATTTTAATAAAATCATTTCTTTCAAAAGTACAATTTGCTCGGTTCCAATACCACTGACCAAATGACATAAAATATGCACCTGCAGCATTTATTCTAAGTATCATATTTCTGGGATCCGGTAAATATGGTTGAAGGATAATTCCAACAGTTGAATCTTTATTTATCTCTTCTGGAAAATTCGGATGAAAATTCTTCACTTCACATATTGGCTCGTGAATAGTGAATTTAAATTTTAATTTTTCAGAATCATGACATGAATATATATCGACATTAGGGCCTGTGGATTCTTCTGTGAATTTATATGTATTGATATAGGTTTGGATTTGTTTGCAAATTAGATTTGATTCATATGGAATATTCAGTACTTTCATCTTCCACACCTCGTTTAATGATATTAATGAATTGAGGAATGACCTTGATTTCAATGCTTTTTATGCAATCTATAATTTTTCCAATCCGTGATAGTATGGAAATATCTTCGGAAATAAGGTATTTTAAAAACAAGTTGAAACTAATACGTGATTTATCATAGATTTCACATAGCATCTTTTCGATTTCTTTATTTTCATGTATAATTTTATAGTCAAGTAAATGTTTATATCGATCTAACATGATTTTTTTGTGCTCCATTAAAGTATATAATATCCGTTTATCACTATTAATTTGACTATTAGCAACATCGTTTAAATAAGTTTTGACTTTATCAAGTGTTTCTATACCGTAAGTTTCGCCATCTTCTAACCATTTGGATTTATCAAATAATCTAGATTTATTACCTGAGTTAATGTAATCTTCAAGTGAAGCTATAATTAAATCTTTTTCTATTCTATGGTGATAGTATGATACTGTTTCAACAAGCTCAATTGATTTGTTACCATATGAATTGAGATAAGCAATTACAAACTCGTCACAGTTTATGGTTGACGGCTGGTAATAGCCACTATCTGTATAACCTATAATGTGAAATATATTATTTTGAGAATCGTATCCATAAAGTAGCACATCATGACCAAAATTAAACTTATTATAGGCTGGTCTATTGGGAATATAATATTCATCTACACTTGTAATAATATATTTCTTACAAAGTAACCCTCTTATAATAAAATTCTTAATGTTGATACTGTTAATTGTAAAAGTAGGTTTATCTACACTGCAAGTTCGAAAAGTAGAAAGATCTTTATATTTTGGAAATACATAATCAAAAGTGGCTTGTCCTTTTTTTTCAATTTTAAAAAAAAGTTGTATATAATTGTTATATACATAGTTTATACCTTGCTCATCACATTTTTGGATTATACTTAAACGTATTGCATGTATGTTTTTAGAAACGATGGCAGGTTTTTTTTCAATAGGTAAAATGATCTCTTTAAACTTGGTATTCATGTAAAATTCTCCGATATTAGTTATGTATACAAATACATAAAATTAATAATTCAAATATAAGAAGGAATATCAAATTAAATAATATTTAATTACATAAAAATTATTATAGTTAAAAATTACAATAGTGACTTCTTATATTATTGGGAAGCTAAATCTTTTCTATTTTATCTACTAAACAAGAATCCGAGATTTTATATGTTTTAGAGTATTTTAACTCTTGAATATGCGATTTACCTTTTATATATACATTTTCTCCTGATATAGTTTTGGAGATAATATTTGATAAAGAAATATTTTTCCCGATAATGGAATCACACTTAAAGAATATATTTTTTTTAAAAATGCTTTTTTGAGGAAAAATTGAAATATCATTTGATACAATTGATTTGCAACTACTATTGGAACTAAATTCACATTTAAAATTGGTCGTTTGTAAAACGGAATTTCCTTTTATTGAACCGGTTATTTTAACATCATCTCCTTCGAGTATACTATTACTGTTAAGAAAGCCAAAAACATATAACTGATCGAAGATTATATTTGATTTTACTTTCAAATTACCATGAACTAAAATTTGTGAATATTCGTAATCAACTATTTCACCTGATCCCATAATTTTTACATTATTCTTCATTATATTTATCTCCTTCACTATATTTTTGCGCTTGAATATTATACATCTTATAGTATCGCCCTTTCTTTTGCATTAATTGTTCGTGGCTCCCTTCTTCTGTTATGGATCCATTATGTAAAAAATAAATACGATCTACATTTTTTATATTAGATAATCTATGAGAAATAAGTATAATCGTTTCATTATTATAATTTGATATTATTGTATTCATTATTGAATTTTCTGAAATTGGATCTAATGAACTTGAGGGCTCATCCATAATTATTATTTTCGATTTTTTAATTAGTGCCCTTGCAATAGCAACTTTTTGTTTTTGACCACCAGATAAAATCAATCCATCATTATCAAATTCCTTGGTTAAATTTCTGTGTATTTTATCTTTTAATTCAGGTAAATAACTTTCTGACAAAACTTCTGATATTATTTCGTCGGATTCACTTGTTGTTTTTTTCATCAAAATGTTTTCGCCAAGTGTCAATGCATATATTTGAAAATCCTGAAAAATTGTAGCGAATTTATCTCTATAGTCATATATGTTTAATTGGTCAATTGTTTTGCCATTGTACAATATTTCTCCAGATTTCACTTTATATAATCCCATAATAAGATTAACTAACGTTGTTTTACCGACACCATTTATTCCAACAAATGCAACTTTTTCGCCTTTGTGTATTGAAAAGTTTATATTGTTTAATACATTGTCTTTGGACTTTGGATATTTAAAATCCACGTTTTTAAATTCAATATATTTAAAATCACCTGCTTTTTCTCCAGAATCAACTTCAATATTACTATTATAATCAATTATATTAAATATTTTTTCGGCATATAAACCATTTTGATATATCTTAGGAACAACAGAAAACATTGAACTAATAGAATGAATCAAGTTATTAACTGCATTAAATAAAGCTATAAACGTACTAGCTGCAAAAGCTTTTTGTACAATTATTCTAAAAGATAAATATATTGACATTAGAATAAAACCAAATAATGTTTGTGAATTCTTCTGTATGATAGAAAGTCCCATGAGTTTTTTCCAATATTTTTTCCATATTGTCACATCTTTTTCTACAGAGTCATTAAAATTGTTGAAAATAAGTTTTTTGATTTTTGACGTTCTTAATTCCTTGGCATATTGTTGCAAGTAAAATACTCTTTTCGAATAGGATTTTTTCCTATTTATTGAATTTGATTCTTCTGAGTATTTGTAATTCACTTTATTTATTAATGTACTTGAAATAACGCTTGACATTATCGGTATGATCACAAATATTAACATGAATCTATCTAGTGTTGTAGCAATAACCATCATTGAAAATGCTGTTAGTAATGCTTTGACAAAATCTATAAGTATATAAAAAGATTTAATAGTTTTGTTGTCAATTTCATTTAAAGCCCATATATAGTCATTGTAAAAATCAGCATTATCGTATTGTTCTAGGTCTATTTGTACAACTTTATTAAATATAATGCTATGCATTCCCTTATGTATCTTTTTTTTAGCTATCGGTTCAACATAACGCTCAAAAAAACTATCTAAAATTGAACTGATAAGCATTAGAATAGCGATGAATAAAATGACTAGTATAACATGTTTAAAATCTGTGGCACGCTCCATAGATTCAACTAAATATTGAATAAAAATCACATTAAAGATCACATTAATAAATACATTGGAAAGCATTAGCGCTATTTTCCAAATAATTAAACTAGGCGTAAAATCCCATAAATACTTTAAAAGTTTAAAGTTGTTTTTAAATGCATTTTTCATAAAATCACTCACTTAAATAATTTATTATGTGTTCAAATAAATCATGGCATTCATTAATCTCATATATTGGTATTTTCAAATTCGAACACTTTCTTTTGAATTTTCTTATACTTTCTTTTGAATTTGAAATTATTTCATTTCCAATCGTAGTCCATCGATATATGTTTTTTATTGGTGAGATTATTAAAGCCAAAACCTTACTATTGGCTATTGATTCTAAAAACATTATATTTTTTTCTATATATTCTATTTCATCAGATATATTTACACAAAGTAAACATATATCTGGTTTTATAGCATATAAAATATCCTGTTGATAAATAGGAATATTGGAAATGTTATTTATGTTTATAGGTACTGTATGAGATTGTGAACCTATTATAATAATGTCTGGTTCTTTTTCGGTTTCAATTTTCATTAAAAAGTTATTTAGTGCCAATATAGAATCATGTCCAGTTAATGAATTATGAGAATTATATCCAAGTGGATATACGTAATCAAAACCAAAAAGTAGCGATGAAGGTTCAGTTCCAATTTGACCCACTTTATAATTATTTTTTATAAATTCTTTGCGTAAATTTAGTTGTAATGTAAATTTACCTTGCTTTGAACTTGTACCAAATACTGCAATAGAAGGTATACATGACATATATAGTTTGCCTACTGTATCTATAGGTATGTTTGCTTGAGTTATCTCAGGATAATATAAACATACATTATTCTTCTCAAATTCACGTTCTATTTCAGGTGTAATAAAATCTTTTTCAAATAAAAATAGATTTTTTTTATATTTTAAACATTTACTTATAATTCTATTTGTGTAATTATGCAATTGTGGTAGCATGAATTCAATTTTTTTGATATGACCTAAAATAAAAGTGTCAAAATCATCATTCCAATTTATATTATCAAAATTTTTAATAGTTTTTGTGCTGATTTTGTTTTTTATTCCAAATTCAGTTAGTTCTTTTCCGACGTTACCAAGATATTTTACATCAAAAAAGTCTACCGCCTCAAAATTTAAATTTTCTGCGAAGAAAATCATGGAGGTTTTAAACAAATGAAACGCATAGCCCATTCAAATTACCGATGCCAATATCATATAGTATTTGCACCGAAATATCGGAGAAAAGAAATATATGGACGATTGCGAAAAGACACAGGAGAAATATTAAGAAAATTGTGCGAACAAAAGGTGTGGAAATTATTGAAGCAGAAACATGTATAGATCATATACACATGCTTGTAACGATACCACCGTATTTAAGTGTAGCACAATATATGGGATTTCTCAAGGAAAAAAGTTCGCTAACGATCTTTGATCGACATGCAAATTTGAAATACAAGTATGGAAGTAGAAACTTCTGGTGTAGAGGATATTATGTAGATACGATAGGGAAAAAACAAAAGAATTATTGAAGAATACATCAGAAACCAATTGGAAGAAGATCATGCATCCGATAAAATTAGCATAAAGGAAACTCATTAATATATCATTTCAATTCATCAATAATAAAATCAATTATATTAATAATTTTCTTTTGTAATTCCGGGGATAAAGAATTAATTTTGTTATATATTTCTTCAGCCTCATACTTTATACTTTGGTTTGTCTCCAATTCTAATAAAGCTTCTATAGGCATATTCATTTCGTTTGATAATTTTATTAACGTATTTCGACCTGGTTTTCTATTACCGGTTTCTAAAGCCGAAATATAGAATTCACTGACACCAATTTTTTCTGCCATTTGAAATTGCGTATATCCTTTTTCCTTCCTATATGTTTTAATTATTTTTCCTATTCTTGATGTCATTTTTAGTGCCCCTTATATGAGTTATACAATTAGTATAAACTCGTACAAAAGTTTTAACAGATACATCTGTACTAAACTTGACAATTTGTATGAGTTGGAGTAGAATAAAATTTATTTTAATAATTATTTGGGGTGGAGAATGGACAATAATCTTTGTTTTTTTCGTTCAAAAGCACGTATATCAAAAAAAACATTATCCAAATTATTAAATACAAGCGTATACACATATATGGGATATGAGAATAACAGGTTGATAATTCCCACAGAAATCAAAATATTATATTGTAAATTGATGGATATACCTATTAATGATTTGTTTTGTAATATTGAATCGATTTCTAATAGTACAATAAAAAAGATGTCTTTTTTATCTGAACTAGATGAGCAAGCAAAAGAAAGAAAGCTTATTTTCAATCTTACTGGTGAGGAAAATAAATTAGTAACATATAGAAATATTAATTCAATCAAACAAAATATCTACCAAAAGATAAAAGATAAAGAGGTGCCCTGAATGGGACCTCTTTATCTTTTATCTTTTGAAACTATCCATTGCAGTAGGTACTTTGGGTTGATGATAGAAAATAAAGCAAGCAGAATCCATTGATGAACCGGCAATGAAAAGGGCAAAAGCAGAAAGAGCTGTACCGTATTTAATTAAAAACTTCTTGAGTTTATCCATTTTTTAACCTCCTCTCTATGAAAGCATATAATAATGACATACTTGCAGAAAATATGCCAAAACAAAAACAAAAGTAAAGAATGTTATTTTTATCGAGTAGTAAAAACAACAATGAAATCGGAAACTGTACAATAATAAAAGCCCTACTTAATTTTTTATATCTAAAATATTCTTTTTCAGTAAAAAGCTTATTGGGATGATCTATGGGGGAGCAGGTGTAAGTAATTATAGCAGTGAAAAGTAAAGTTAAAATGGATATTAGATATCTATATTCAACTAGGACTATATTTTCAATTAAGATAAAAATCAATTGATTTATACTAAAAAGTAAATGACAACCAATATATGTTTTGGCATGATATCCACCCGAGAATTTTCTGTAAAAATAAAAACCAAGAAAAAAAACGATTGACTCAATAATACAATTAAGTAAAACTGATATAAAAATCATAATTAAAATATAAACAGTCTGAGAAAATATTAATTCAAAACCATATTCGTATATTTCATGTTTTGATTTATCTATGATTTTTTTATCAATAAAAAATTTTGTTATATTTTTTGCCAAAAATTCATACATAACACTCACCAAAAAAGGAGATACAAATTATTGTATCTCCTTTTTAATATTTTTTAGTGAAAATGTCAACATAAAATGCTTATGTGTAATAATTAAAGACCTATTCGTTTGCCTTGTTGTTAAGAATTATAGTTGTTTTAAACTGTTTATCATCACATTTGAAGAATATATCTCCACCATATTTTTTAACTAAATTCGTCATTTGTAAAACTCCAAAACCATGTAGTTCAAACTCTTTTTTAGTCGTCACTAAATTCTGTGTATCAATTTTCGCGTCCACTGGATTCTTTACAATAATAAGTAAATTTGAATTTTTAGTAATTATTGTAATATTGATTACTTTATCATGTGTTTTTACTGACTGAGTTGCTTCAATAGCATTATCAATTGCATTTCCAAACAAAACAGAAAAATCAATACTATTCAAATATATTGGGGTTGACAGTTCTGTTTCGACATCCAATGTAATATTTAAATCATTAGCCACTTGGTTTTTAGCAGAAATAAGTGTGTCGATTATGCTATTTCCAGAAATAAACGATACAGTTGATGGGGCTAGTAGATTACAGTTGTGTTTTATATAATTTTTGGCTTTTTCTATGTTATTGGTATCAATTTCATGTAATATGCCATACATGACATTTTTTAAATCATGTTTTATTTTCTTAATCTCAGTTTGCGAATCAAATAAATTTTTATATGTAATTTTTTGTTTTTCAATAAGTTCGTTAGCTATAGCTAAATTACTTTGAGAAACAAAATAGTCACGTATTTTATCAATAACATAGAATAAAAGTATGTTTGTTATTATAATCAAAAAAACACTGGCGATGGTTAATGTTTGTTTGACCTTATCATCAACAATTGTATACATATAATCTGAAATCATAAACACAAAAATTATTGATGTTAAAGGTAATAAGATAATATAGGCCCATACACCTTCTAATTTTTTAAAAGGCAAAGAATGGTTTCCTAATCTAATTATGGCAATTGTAATAAATGTTACTAGTTTAGATAATAACATTCCTATGAGAAAATAATACCCGGTTTTTAATGTTGGAAAATCAACTTTTAAAATGTAACTACTTAATATGGCAACTACTAACTCTGAAAATGAAGACAAAAGAACACTAGCGATGCTCAAAAAAAACCGATTATGCCACTTTGTATCATAAAAGAAAGATAAAATCAATATTAATGATGACAATATGACAAAGTTAACCACTTTACTTGCATTAATAATTAGTGAAATCACAAAAGCAAATGATAAGAGCATTAACAGTATATTTCTGTTTTTAAAATCTTTTTTGGGTACAAACGTTCCAAAGAAAAAGCAAATTATATATATAGATAACAATCCGTTAAATATTGAAAAAACAATGTGGTTTAAATTCATTAAAATGTCCTTTCTAAATAATCAGCATAAATTCTTAGTACATCTGATTTTTTTCTAACACTCATCATAACCTTTTCCCCATTATCGAGAATTATGTCGTATCCTGCGAAAGCTTTAATATGATTCATATTGACCAAATATCCCTGATGAACTTGACAGAATCCGTATTGACAAAGCTGACATAGAGCATCTCTAATCTTGCCGATCGTTTCATATCTACCGTTAATCATATGAAAGATTAAATGCTTACGATAAATTTCTATAAATAATATATCTTTTACAGGTATTTTTTGAATACCAGATTTATTTTTTATAATATAATATTGATGAATTAATTTATACTTTTCTATTGCTTTGGATAAAACATTTTCAAACTTTTTCTGCACAACGGGTTTTACAACAAAATAAAATGCTTCACAATCATATGCTGGGATTGCATATTTGGAATAATTCGAAACAAAAATAATAATTACTTTTTTATCAATTGTTCTAATTTTTATACCTGCATCTAAACCACTAGTTTCAGCCATTTCAACATCTAAAAAAATAATATCATATCGAATTTCATCATCATAAGATTCAAGAAGTTCTTCTGATGATGAAAACTCATAAAAAGTAATTTCTTCTGACATAGGTATTGATTGTTGTATTCTATCCAATAACTCTTTGCGAAATTCAAATGAGTCATCACAAACTGCAATTTTCATGGAAACTCCTTTTACATATTCTTTTTTAATTCTACACAAGATTAAATATTTTGTCAAATTATTTTACCAAAGCATAGCCATCTACATAAAAATACCCGTCTCAATTCCAACTCTTTATTCAGCCAGAATAGTATGTTTATTAAGAATTTCTATCATTGGAAATCATTGATAAAAACTTATCAGTGATTTTTGAATCATATGTTATGATATTTGATTATGTTCAATGTATTTTGAAACTCTGTTTATAAATACTTGGAACAAACCAATATTCGAAAGTTGCATCATATGTACTACAGTTGAGGATTTTATTGATAAGAGAAAAGGTGTTAATTACAAAATATACTTATGATGATAACTATTTTGTGATCTAGTTTTAAAAGATATATCGCAAATTGATTAAAAACTGTTTTAAACATATTAGGCAGATGCTTGTATAGTGTAAAGTGTGACTATCTTTAAACGATTAGGTAGAAAAAACCAACGAATATATTCATGATATTGAACAACTTACAGTTTAATAATAAAATCAAAATGACCATATACGAACACATTTGGGTATCATAATAAATTAAAGTGTGATGTTTAACGAAAGGATGATATAAATGCGTTATAAACCGTCAATATTTAATTTTTACACCAATGACAATCAAGATTTGTTGCTTGTTAATTTTAAGCTTGGCATTAAATCTTTTCATATTGTTTCAGGGAGTGATGTAGATGAAGTGAAGTTGCTGCTAAATGCGTCTAGTGTTGAAGATGTTGATCACACACCTATTATCAAATCGCTGATTGAAAAAGGCTTTTTGATACCATATGAATATGATGAACAAAAAGAACGTTCCTTATTGCAATTAGACTATATTTACAGTAATAAATTACAATTAGTTATTCATGTAACTAACGATTGCAATTTTAGATGTAAATACTGTTTTCTTGATTTTAAAACACAAAAAATGAGCTTGACGACACAAAATGGAGTTATCGAGTTTATACGCAACACTATCCACAAATATTCTGGTATATATATTAGTTGGTTTGGAGGAGAACCACTAATGGGCATGGATGTTATAACCCATATGTCGCAGGAAATTATTGAAATATGTAAACGAGCAAGAAAGACATATATGGCAGGGATTACAACGAACGGATATTATTTAACCCCCGAAAACATACAAGATTTGCTTAAATTAAAGGTGTATAGTTATTATATAACACTCGACGGCCTAAGCAATACTCATGACAATCAACGCATACTTGCGGATGGGGAACCAACATTTGATATAATAATCGAAAACCTAAGATATTTAAGGCATAAAGTAAAATTTCGCCACTTAAACGTATGTATAAGAACTAATCTCACAAAATCTATTCTCGATAACCTGACTAAGTATCTCTCTTTTTATGAAAAAGAATTTGGAAAAGATCCGCGTTTTTCTTTGTTTTTACGTCTTGCAGATGATTGGGGAGGAGATAGAGTTGAAACGATTCGTACAGAATTATTGACACCACCGGCAATGGAAAAAATTTATGATACACTTTTTTCACATCCAACTGCATTTTCGTTACATAATTTTGTATCTTTATATTTCGGTGGTTTGACGTGTAATGCTGTAAGAAAGTACAAATATACAATTAGCACTGATGGAATTATATCAAAGTGCGATACTGCATGTGCCGAGACCGCCATTGGCCGTTTAGATGATTCAGGATGGCATATTGATAAAGAAAAGGAGTCAAAATGGCTACTAGCATATCAAAAGAATAGTGAAAAATGTGAGGTTTGTCCATTCAGTGTTTTGTGTTTTCAAGGTGCATGTCCTAAAAAAAACATTTTGCATAATGGCATAAGATCGTGTCCCAAACCGATTTATATGGAAAAATTACTTTTGCTGTATAAAAAAGCTATTATACAAAGAGAGGAGAATCCAAATGAAAGAATTAAATATTAGGAATATATTAATTGAAGAAATGGAAAATCTCGGAGTGATTATTGATGCCACCGCAGAAGATATTGATCTTTTAAATATTGGGATTGATTCCATTACTTTTATCTCTTTAATTGTATCGATTGAAGGGCGATTAAATATTGAAATACCAGATGAATATCTTCGTATAGAAGTTTTAAATTCTTTTAATGGGTTCGTCCACCTTATAGATTCATTGGTGAATGAAACAAAGTGATTGAAGTAAATGTATGTTCACATTCGCAGAAAGGAGTGTTAGCATGCCTAAATTAAAAAAACCTCTCAAGAAGGTAGATAAATATGGAAAACTTTCTATGATGTCTTTTAATCTTCTGGGAGTATTTGGTGAGTGCACAGGCAAATATTTTCATTGCACGGGCGATTTTGTCAATTGCCCTGGTAATTTCACAAGATGTTAGTGAGGTAGTAATTATGATATTAAAAAAACCAACAAAAAAAACTATAAAGTATTCAACTGTACAATTGCAATCTTTCCAGTTATTAGGCACCTTTGGTGAGTGCGGAGGAACTTTTGGAACTTGCAGTGGTACATATGATGTATGTAACGACGATAAAGAAAAGTGCTAAGTAGTACAGATTTATAAAATAAAAAACATTGCGAATGTGACGTGCATTTATGATATTGTGGGGGATGTTATGCCAAAAAAAATCAGTTGTGATATTGTAATAATCGATTCCGGAATAGTGTCATCTAAAAATGAAAAATATAACGGGATTCATTTGTTTACAAAATCTGATGGAAATATTTATGTAAATAATAATATTCAAGATGATGTGGGGCATGGAACAGCTATTTATAATATTATACGTTCTCATAATAAAACCACAGACGTTTATTTTATTAAGTTATTCGATACACAAAACCTTAGTATTGATGAGTCATTGCTATTATTTGCCCTAGATTATATTTATAACAATATTAATTGCAAGTTAATTAATGTGAGTTTGGGGATTAATATATCTACACGATACAATCAAATGAATTTAATTTGTAAAAAGTTAAATGAGCGAGGGTGTGTAATTGTTTCAGCTTTTGATAACCTAGAATCTGTATCTTATCCAGCTGCGCTTGAAGATGTTATTGGTGTTGTATCAGGTACAGATTGTATTAGAAAGACGGATATTGAAACAACCAACCATCCTATTGTAAATGTATGCGCAAAAGGCGGTTTACAACGAATTCATTGGACAGATTCAAATTTCATATTTACTCAAGGGAATAGTTACGCTTGTGCTCATGTATCTGGAATTCTGTCTCATTATCTTAATACAGGATTAGAAATTAATATGGTTAGCGCTATGGACTATTTATCAAGCTTAGCAAAAAAGAGACATTATTTTCGGTGTCTAAAGGGTTCTAGTTCTAATCCTCCGTTAGAGAAATATAATAAAGCGGCAATATTTCCCTTTAATAAAGAAATGCACAGCTTAATTCGATTTCATCGATTACTGCATGTAAATATTGTTGATGTATATGATGTCAAATATAGTGCAAAAGTTAATGCTTCGGTTAACAATCTACTTAATATTGATAACAACAATTTGGATTTCATAATTAAAAATATCGAATGTATTGATTGGGACTCGTTTGACACGCTCATCTTGGGACATACAGATGAACTTGTCCGATTATTGAATGACAGCCACTTTGTTGAAAATTTGATTTTACAAGCGTATAATAATGGGAAATACATATATAGTTTTGATGATATTGGTGAATACATTCAGATTCATAACTTATCGCCGGAAAAGGTATATTATCCCAAATCTCATTTGGATGATGTTTTTCCTATTCCATTTGGACTTCTTTACAGGCCATGGGTTCCAATGCTAGGGATTTTTGGAACGACATCAAAGCAAGGAAAGTTCACTTTGCAGCTTACTTTAAGAGAAAAATTCCTCAGGGATAATTATAAACTAGGGCAGATTGGTTCGGAACCATCTGCTTGGCTATTTGGAATGGATGGTTGCTTTCATTTTGGTTATCATTCAAAAACAAATATATTTCGACAAAACACCATAAGCTATATGAATACGCTTATAAACGATATTTCTAGCAAGAATACCGATATTATTCTTGCTGGTTGTCAATCTGGGACTGTTACCTATGATTTTGGCAACATTTACAACTATACTTTTTCGCAAACAGAATTTCTACTTTCTATACAGCCAGATGCAGTAGTTTTGTGTGTAAATATATTTGATGAAAATGAGTACATAGAAAGAACAATCAAATATATTGAATCCTGTGCTGACTGTGATGTGATAGCACTTGCGGTTTTTCCTATGGATCATGATGAAAAATATAGTTCTAATGTTTTATTACCTATTGATAATGATAGAAAAAATTGGGGAAAGAGTGAATTCACAAAATTATATAAGCGGCCGGTTTATATTTTGGGTGATTCGGATGATATGGAAAATCTTTATTTACAGATTATTAAATATTTTAGTTAACTCTTATGGGAATTAAATGAAAAATGAAAAAGAATGTTATTAAAAACATAGGGTATGCTTTAAAAAATATTTGGAAATGGGATAAAACATTTTACCTATTTTTTATTCCTACAATTCTCCTTGCGGTACTTATGCCCATAGCAAATACCTATTATCCTAAATTACTAATTGATTCTATTGAATCGAAACAGAGCATTGAGAATATTGTGCTAATCAATAGTATTTATTTTGGTGCACTTTTAATAGTTACTTTGGCTAATAGTTTCTGCAATAATAGACTGCAAATGAGACGATACTCACTTTCGATTCTTTACCAAAATGCGATTAACGAAAAATATATGCGCACAGATTTTTCAAATGTTGATAATCCAGCATTACTTATAAAATATCAACATGCAATTAATGACGCTTGTTCGGGACAATGTGCCCCGGAGTTTATTTGGCAATCGTTATTAGAACTTTTTATCAGTTTATTTGGTATCCTTACATATGGATTAATTATCACATTCATTTCGCATTGGATTTTGATGTTGCTTTTTTTATCAGCTTTTGTTTCTTATTTAATTACTCAGTGGCAGAGAAATTATATTGAGAAAAACAAGGATAATTGGGTATCAATAGACCGCAAGATTAGATATTTGCAGGGCTTTTCTCAGAAATTCAATCATGCAAAAGATATTCGTGTTTTCAATATGATTGATTGGTTTTCAAATATGTTAACAGAATTTCAAAATGAACGTTTTGAGTGGACAAAAAAAGTTAGTGCACATACTCTCATAGGAACCTGTATGAATGCATTCTTGACGTTGATACGAAACGGAGTAGCATATGCGGTACTAATTTCAATGATATTTAATAACGAGATTAGCGCTGGTGATTTTGTGTTCTATTTTGGAGTAGTAACTGGATTTTCCTCTTGGTTGAATGGTATTGGGAATAGAGTGAATGATATCGTTCACAAGAGCATCAAAATAAACTATTACAGAGAATATTTTGAAATCAAAGAGAAATACAATCATGGAAAAGGTTGTTCTCTTCCAACAATCCAAGAACTTCCTGTAGATATTGAACTAAATAATATATCTTTTAAATATTATACGAATGATGGGGAAAAGTATGCACTAAAAAATATTAATTTATCAATAAATAAAGGAGAAAAACTCGCCATAGTCGGCGAAAACGGTGCTGGGAAAACAACCCTCGTGAAATTAATATGTGGTTTGTATTATCCGTCTGATGGTGAAATCAAATTAAACAGACACCCTATCGTTGACTATAACATTGAAGAGTATTACTCTCTTTTTTCTGTTGTATTTCAAGATATCTATCTGCTTCCTGTCACAATAGCAGAATTTGTTTCGTCATCTGAAAAGCAAATTGACCTGGATAAGGTGATGAGAGCGCTTCGACAGGCTGGACTATTGGATAAAGTGAAAGCCTTACCAAATGGTATTGACTCAAGACTTATGAAGGGGGTTTTTGATGATTCCATCGAAATGTCAGGCGGAGAAACTCAAAAATTGATGCTTGCCCGCGCACTTTATAAAGATGCACCGGTTTTTGTACTTGATGAACCAACTGCGTCACTCGATCCGATAGCAGAGAATCAGCTTTATATGAAATACAACGAACTTACAAAAGATAAAACTTCAATTTATATTTCTCACCGACTTGCTTCTACACGTTTTTGTGATAGAATTGTATATATGGAAAACGGTGAAATTGTAGAATGTGGTTCTCACAATGAACTAATGAAACAAGGTGGAAAGTATTTTCATATGTTTGAACTGCAAAGTCGTTACTATAAGGAAAAGACAAAAAATGTGTAAAAACAATCCTAATATCCGAGCTTTAAAATTGCTTCACTCCTTCTGTCCGTCTTATTTTTTATTTTTGATTTTAAAATCATTTTTTGAAAAGGTATCTCCTTATTTCAATCTTTATCTATCTGCCGAAATAATAAATGAAATCGTCAAAACAAGGAATAAAGATAACCTGGTAATTCTTGTACTAATAACAGTACTTGGAAACTTTATTATTGCCATTATCAGCGGTATTCTTAAGCGTGTTTTTGAACACAAAAAAGTTCTACTTAACCAACGCGAAGCGGCTTATTATAACAAGAAAACATTGACGCTCGATTATGAAGACCTTGAAAACACCAAAGTTCGCCAACTTCGTAGAAAAATAAACGAATCAGCAAAGATTAATAATCATGGAAAAAAATTATTATTAATATCAGTTGAAAGGTTAATAAATATTACGATTAGCTCTGTATTAGCACTTATTCTCGGAGTTGAAATGTTTATATTAATATTTGCATCAGGGAAGAAAAATTTTATTGCATTATTTATGTGCTTAATCGTAAGCCTTATTATTTTTTCTGTTTTTTATTCGTTTAAAACTAAAAAGAAAATAGGAGCATTATCACAACAGGTTTCTCAAACTATGATAGATGAAAACCGTATAGACGAGGCTATCGATTGCTACAACATGGGTAAAGATATCCGTTTATATCATCAAGATAGGCTGATTATGAAAATCAAATATAAGAATTTTGATCTTCATAAAAAGGCTTTTCGTATGATGGCTACTAAAAATTATGTTATCAATATTCCTCTGTTAATTACAGGTATATTTTTGCAAGCGGTTGTTTACATTTTCGTTTGCACTTATGCTATAATCGGTGTGTTTGGTATAGGAAGCATTATAAAATATGTGGGATTTGTGGAGACTTTAATTGGATGTATTACAAGTTATTTTAATGTGTTTGCAGATATAAAGTATAACACTCCATTTATTAAGGATTATCTCGCATATTTTGATATTCCACAGAAAATGTGTCAAGGATCGATTTCTATAAAAAATAATATGACAGAGTATGACATAGAATTCAAAAATGTTTCGTTTAAATATCCCGGGGCAAAAAATTATGCTTTGCATAATATTAATATAAAGTTTAGAACTGGTAAACGCCTTGCGATTGTGGGCATAAATGGTTCTGGAAAAACGACATTTATTAAACTGTTGTGTCGTTTATACGATCCCACAGAAGGGGAGATTTTGCTCAACGGACTAAATATAAAGGAATATAACTACTATGAATATTTGTCTCTTTTCTCGGTTGTATTTCAAGACTTCAAACTTTTCTCGTTTTCACTAGGGGAAAATATTGCTGCTGATGCAGATTATGATGTAGACAAGGTTTCAAATGCACTTGAACAATCAGGATTTACAGAGCGTCTTTCGAAAATGCCTAATGGTCTGAAAACTTATTTGTATAAAGACTTTGATGTAGCTGGTGTAGAAGTTTCAGGAGGTGAAGCCCAAAAAATCGCATTAGCTCGTGCAATTTACAAAAATTCACCATTCATTATTCTTGATGAACCAACATCCGCCCTCGATCCTATTGCAGAATATGATGTATACACTAATTTTAATGCGATAGTAAAAGATAAGACAGCCATCTATATCAGTCATCGCCTATCGTCATGCCGTTTTTGCGATGATATTCTAGTTTTTGACAATGGACAACTTATTCAAAGAGGAAACCATAGCAAACTCCTTGGAGACATCAATGGTAAATATAGTGAGTTGTGGAGTGCACAAGCAGCATATTATACAGATTAAGTTCTGCATTTATTAACTATAATTAACTGAAATCTTCGTATTAATTTCGTTTAGCAACCGCACATCATCAAAAATGGAAGATACAATTTATCTTTTGGGAACTTTGTTACGAAATCTTATTGTTTATTTCATCATAAATTCTTTTTATAATTTGCTTTTGTTTTTTATTATTTACTATGTTGAGGGGAATTTTATTTATGTTTATCTATGAATTTTTCTATAACCATACCCCACGGTTGAATTAGAAGTTTTAGAAGTTATAAAATAGCAAAGTATAGAAACTACTCCTAAATGAGCACTGACATAATCTGCTAATAGCTTTTTTTAGATAGCTTAAATGGGGGTAGTTTCTTTATACTTTCTAGTTGTTATCATCTATAAATTAATCTGTGTATTCTTTAATGCTTATTAAATTTAATAAATACCATTTTACCATATACTCAAAATAATTCAGTGAAGTTAGAGAATAGTTTTTTACAATTTAGATAAAATAGCACCACAAAATGATCTATATATGCAATTATACGCTCACTTATATTTCATATTTCTTACCACTTCGCTACGATTTTTCCGTACACTAGTTTACGCTCATAGTCGTACTTTGTGATTACCACGATCACCTGGTCGCCAACATCAAAATCCTCGTCATTTTGATACATTGAATAAGTGCACAGGCAGTCAAGGTTTTCCTCCAGCTTACAGAACACGCCGCCTTTGTATTTGCCGGATATAACAGATGCACGTCGGCAGTTCAGCGGATAGCGTATCTCAACACCATTAAAGGGATGCGGCTCTGCTTCTTTTACAGAAACCTGAATCGCTTGATTTTCTTCGTCATATACCTTGAGAATAGCGGTAAGCGTTTCGCCGGGATGATACTTGCCGCGTAGATCACCGAGCATACCGTAGGACAAATCTCTTTGGGAGAGTGTCATATCGTAACCGCCGCAGGTTGCAAGAAGATGGGATGAGCCAACCGCAAGCACATTTACGGGTACTTTTTTACCGACTCTTGGGGTAAGCTTTGTAAACCCTTTTCGGCGGACATACATTGCGCTACGGCGGGATGCGGTACAACAATCACTTTCACGGTCTATGCCGGTAATGACATAATCAATCATAGCGCCGGTCATAGAACGAAGAACGTGTTCAGGGCGAGTTGTATTTTCATCAAACCATACTTGCTGTTCGGGAATAAGAACCTTTACACGATAGCTGATAACAACAAGACAGTTGATGGCAACACGCTCAGGTTTTCCGGTTTCTTTGTTGGGAAGTGTTATGGTAGTGGTATCCACACCGACCACTCTTCCCGTAAGTATAGAGCCTGCACGCCAGGATGCATATATCGCATTCCATTCCTTTTGCTGTTCTTCGGATAAATCCTTGTCAAGCTCAGTTAAGTCAAGATCTCTGAAATCCATTTTTATTCTCCTTCCTTCGAGTAAAGATAAAATTCGTATTCACCGTTGTTCTTGAGAACATAACAGTGTTCGCAGGCCACTCGAATGCCTTGCATTTGTTCTTCTTTTTCGGGCACAAAAACAAACATACGGTATTTGGCGTTTTCGCCTTCAAGCTGGCCGGATACAACTGCTTCAGTTCCGTATGCCACAGGGCAAATATCATACCGCCAAAGTTTTTCCTCCCGATTTTTGTAAAAGGTCAAAGCAAAGATTTCTTTGTTTCTTTGCAAGGGCTGTGTTATGTCCGGTCCGAGCAGCAGCATTATGTCGATAGCCTCAATAATCTTTTCATCCAGCTTGCCGCTGCGAGAAAAGAGATACCCGTTGCTTCTCTTAATCTTTCTGCCGGTTATGAGTGGGTATATCGTTCGCTCTAAGGTAGCGTTCGGATATTTCATTTTGAGGATCGCTTCAGCCTGGTCTTCACGTACTGCTCCGAACAGATTTAGTAAATCCAAAATCACCTGTTGGTCCACTCTCGTAAAAGTTACCATCTTCATCGTCTCCTTTCTCTGCATAAGTGCTGTAATCAGCAGGTGCATACAGTTCTTCTTGGCTCACGTATTGAGCCGGTAGGCTAAGTATCAAATCGCTTTCTTTTTCGCAAATGGTATTGATGATGGTTGACATTATGTACGCCATCGGATTGACAATGCGACCTTCGTTGGCTTTCATCGACTCAACCGTTGTCATAAGCGTATCGCAATCAAGTAAATTCAGATAACTTCGCACCTTTGTCTGCGGTAATCTTGCGTTGCCGATTTTAAGACTTTCGGAATAATACAAGCGCTCGACTGCATGTGTCAACATCTGACGAACGTTATCGCTGAACAAATGAAGCTCACAATTATCAAGAATTTGTTGTATTATTTCTTCATCGTCGGTCTGTCCGTCCGTCATTTTCGGCACACCTATACCACTAAAGTTTCCATGAGACTGATTGACAGACTGACTATTCTCAATATAAATATTTTCAGTCTTTTTATTATCAATCTTTTTTGGGTGCAAATTCGGCATATCTTGATGTGCAGATCCCGCAGTTCTTGATATGCCATTATTGCAGTTCTTGATATGCGGATTTTGCAGTTCTTGATATGCAGATTCTGCAGTTCTTGATATGCGAAAACTGCATGTCTGCATATTTACTGGGTTTGCGGGCTCTTTTTCGTTGTTTTCATCATCAGATTTGTCAAACTGTTCTCCGAATTCGAGGGCATCTTCATCGGCAAGTTCTGCCTTCAGCACATACAGAAGGTTAGGAAATCCTCTGCCTTGACGTTGCTCATATAACAGTCCAACCTCTATCAACTCCTTAAAAGCGGAGATGGCTTTGCGGTATGTAATGTTGAGTGTATTGGCAGCATCCTCTCTTGTGTATATGAGATATACCTCGTTGTCTTCATTGATCCAATTATTTTTTCGCGACAGCGTTAATCTGTTTAGTAGAAGCGAATAGATAAACTTTGCTTCAAGGGACATTTCTCGATACTTAGGGTTGGCGAGCAACGTTAATGGAAAACGCAAAAATTCTTCATTGACAACATCACTCACACGATATGTTCGTTCTATCATTTTTGATTATCCATTTCTTTCAAATTTTGTTCTAAATATTTTTAGGTGTTTCTTTTTTGTAGTTATAATTTTCAGCGTTTTGATAAGAAATCTTTTTGTCCGGTGCTTTGTCCTGTTCGTCAAGCTGAACTTCATCTGCAGTATCGTCTTCAGGTTCAATGGGTATCTTCACCTGATATTCAGGCACCTTATGACTTTGTGCACCCGTTGCACTTTTAGGCTTCTGTTTCTCTTGTTTTTGCCATAGGGGTTCATAGTCAATTGCCTTGCAGGGTTTCAGCTTTTCAAAGGACGGATGCTCTTCCGGTGTAATCTTGCTGAGTTTAAGTGGTTTGGAACCGCGTATTAAAAGTATTGCTTGGTCTTTGGGTAAGCGCCGCACTTCATCAGGCATCATTAAAGGTCTGCCTGTGCTGGTCTTATTATGGGTGTACGGCCGTGTAGTGTGCAGAACGGGAGAAAACAAAGGTGTCATAGGCACCATTGAATTGTTTATACGAACTGTAATCTCACCGCATTGGTCGCTGATATGTTCAGCGGTCATCATGTCGTTGCAACCGAGGAATAACTGATAGTCGCAGTCGCCGATGATTTCCTGCCATTCGTTTTTGGGGTATCTGTTGGCGATCTGTGCGATACTCTGTATGGCTGCTTGAATATTGATGTTACGGGAACGTGCTACCGAGAATATCTTTTTGTTGTCTAATAGGCTGATATTACAGAACTCATCCATTGGAAAGACCAAACTCCGGTGCCTCTGCAACGCCGATGGAATATTTGATATGTTCATCAAATATATGCATTCGATTTCCGTATCCGTCTTTTACAACATCGCGGATATTGCGGCAGCAGTTGGTATTGTTTTGGAACTTGGTAAGCAAGATTCCATCAACCTTTAAGTCGGGGTTAAGGTGTCGCTGAACTGTTACAATAAGCTTCTCAACTTGATCAAGACCTTCAAGCCCCAGCGGATGCGCTTCTACAGGGATAATCACACTATCGGATACCGCTAATGCATTAATTGCCAATAAGTCGCATCCGGGATGGCAATCAATGAAG
Source organism: uncultured Eubacteriales bacterium (assembly GCA_902492505.1). Taxonomy (GTDB): domain Bacteria; phylum Bacillota; class Clostridia; order Oscillospirales; family QAKW01; genus RGIG9041. The sequence goes on along the minus strand of CABULU010000004.1, from coordinate 33,271 downwards.
ATATAATCATACTCGTTTTCGATATGCTTCAAGATGCCTTTTAATATGAACTCTCTGCAGGTTGCAGTGGGGAGCACCTTATCGAGCAGAGATAGTTTCGCTGTTGAGGGGAGAACATCAACGGTAGTTGATGTTACAATAGCATTATGTACGAATTCATTCATTTCATCGTCAGGACAATCATCTATTGCTGCATTGAACAAATCATATACAGTGGGCTTGTCTTTAAGATGTCCAGGAAAAATGCCAAAATGTTTCGAAAGATTATGTTGATAATCCAAATCTACGGAAAGAACTCGCTTGCCTTGAGTATGAATGTATGAGCTAATATTGACGGCAGATGTGGTTTTGCCAACACCGCCTTTGCATGATATAATTGATATAATTTTACTCAATGTTGGTTCTCCAATCTTTGTTTAAGATGAGAGCGTTGCACTTCCGTCTACCTAAGACAACGCTCTATAATTTCGATTCACTTATTATCACTCATAGAAGAATACGGGTAAATTTATCCCGAAACGCTTGTACCCATTTTGTACCCCAAAATCTAAAAAATAATAAATTATTGTGAGTGATGATAGATTATAATATGGGGAAGACAATCTGGTAAAACCGCTTGAAATAAGGGCTTTTCAAGGGTTTTGTGAGGTTAAATAAGTGCTTGTAAAATGTGCGGCATAGGAAAGTATACAGTACCGATGGCGGACTTATGGAGAGTGAGCGGATAGATAATCCGCGCTATATAAGCGGCAAAATCAGAGCAGTATATGAGACGGTTTTTGATTTCCTTCCGACAGGTCAGGCGTCGCAGATTTCAGGCATGGCGGAGATGTCGAACCCTTTGAGACTGTCGCTGTTTTCGTTTATTGTTACGCTCATATTTGCCGTTTGCGGTGCAGCGGTATTTTATAGAAAAGATATCAAATAGAAAATTATTAAGGGGTGATAATTTATGCTCTGGCTTTCATTGCTTTGTGCCATATTTGCAATTACTTCCGTTTTTTTCGCGTGTAAGCTTATACTTATACGCAGGGAGGTAACAAGCGTTTGCTTGCAGTTTTCCGAGAGATTGGAGCCGGGCAATGATACAAATACCCTTATTTCGGTATCACCATATGATTCGTGTTTGTGTCAACTTGCACAGAGCATAAATATACAGCTTAAGATGCTTAGACGTGAGCGTAGGCGGCTTATGCACGGCGATGCAGAGCTGAAAGATGCGGTTGCCAATATTTCTCACGACCTGCGTACGCCTCTGACTGCTGTATGCGGTATTTAAAAAGCGAGGTATAACGCCGAAAATTGAAATGTCGGATACTGCAGTAATACGCACTCTCAGCCGCACGGCGCTTTTGCGGATTTTTGAAAATGTGCTCTCAAACGCCGTTAAATACAGTGACGGAGATTTGAAAATAGTACTTAAAGATAGCGGTGAAATTATTTTTTCCAACAATGCAGGGGCGATGAACGCCGTTGTGGTCGGCAGGCTGTTTGACCGTTTTTTCACGCTCCAAGACGGCGCAAAATCAACCGGTTTGGGTCTTTCTATTGCGAAAATCCTGACCGAGCAGTGCGGCGGCAAAATATATGCAGATTATGATAAAAATATACTGAGTATCCATATTGTCTTTTAATATAAAACAGGTGAGGGGATTTGACCCTCACCTGTTTTATATATTAATAAATCCGAGACTTTTATCATAGCGGTACATTTGAACATTTGTGAAATACCCGCGCTCATTCTTTCCGTCCTGTGAAAAATAATAGTATCCGTTTCCGAGTGCGGCAATTCCCGTAGCTCCGTACTCAAAATCAAGTCCTTTTGCGCACTCTGCGCCGTAATGACGTTCGCGGTCTGTGACGGTATGTTCTTTTTCAAGGTCTATTAAAAACATACTGTAATTATTAAACTGAGGTTTTTTTCCGCGATAAACGGCGGCAATCATTTTATTGAGATACGGATCGTATTCGAGATTTTGTATGCCGAAGGTTGTGTTGCCGGTTAAGATGAAAATTTTTTCATCTGCAATGATACCGGCAATGTCTTTAACGGTGTTTTGGCACAGCGGGCTAAGGTTTTTCTGCACTTTGTCAATAGTCAGGCGCAGTAATATCTGGTTGTCGTTATCATCTCTTTGGGTATCCCCGTAAATGCCGTAGGCTACAAACAACGAGCGTTCATCTGCCGTATAGCCGCAGCAGGTTATGCCGTCAATACCGCTGCAGCCGAAGCGGTGTCCGTTTGCTTTGTAATCTTCGCAGACGTCTTTTAAACGGACGACCCGCAAAACTCCGTCCCGTTCGGCGTCCATATTCATTTTATTTATTTTTGAAATATTAAAGCACGCTATGTAAAATGCGTCCGAAAATTCGGCGGCGGTGTTAAGATTTTTGAGTATTCCTCTGCCGATACTGTCGTTTTTATATTCAAGAGAACCGTAAATATAACCGCTGTCATATGCAATGCAGCCGAGATGTCCTAAAAGACCGTTGACTGAGCCTACAGGATTACCTTTCATATCTGTTTTCAGCAGGAAGGTAGTAAAAGAAAAATACATGAATTCTCCGTCTGTTGCAATACCCTGAACGTGACTTCCGCTTTTGTAGACGCCTGAAAACACGCTTTTTGGCATATTCTGTAAAACCGGCATTTAATCACCTCATATTTTGAACATGATTTCGGCATTTTTGCGTGTTATGTCTATTACATCCCGAACATTCATGCCGCGCAGCTGTGCTATTTTCTGCGCAATGTATACAGTATAATCGGGGCGGTTGAGCTTGCCTCGAAACGGTTCGGGAGCAAGATACGGACAGTCGGTTTCAAGCATAAGGCGGTCAAGCGGTACGGACTTTGCACATTCGACTGCGTTTTTTGCATTTTTAAAGGTGACAACGCCGCCCAAAGAGATGGAAAGACCCAGCTTAAGCACCTCTTTAAGCGTTTCGACAGAGCCGGAAAAGCAATGGAAAACTCCGCATTCGGGCTGATGCTCCTTAAGTATTTTCAGTGTGTCCGCCGTTGCGTCTCGCGAGTGTATCACAACGGGTAAATTAACGCTTCCGGCAAATTCAATCTGTTTTGCAAACCAGTATTGCTGTCTATCTCTCGGAGAACTGTCCCAATGATAGTCAAGTCCGATTTCACCTATTGCCACAACCTTGGGGTGCGATGCAAGCTCCTGCATCTGTGCCCACATTTCATCGGTTATATCGGAGGTGTCGCATGGATGAAAACCTGCCTGTGCGTATATGAAATCATACTTTTGGGCAAGCTCTATTGACTGTTTTGTGGTTTTTATATTGCATCCGACGCAGATAAGCTTTTCAATCCCGTTTTTCGGAAGTTCTTTAATTAGTTCATCCCTTATCCCGTCGTAATCCGGTTCGTACAGATGGCAGTGTGTGTCAATAATTCCGGTAGCTGAAGCTGTGTTGTCGGTGCCGGGCAGACCGAATTGAGAGCCTAAAACATTATCGTTCATCTTATTTTAGAACCTGCGGGAATGCCGTCGTCAAGGAATAAAACTTTTACACCGTCTTTAGTATCTGCGGCAAGCAGCATACCCTCCGACGTCTCACCGCGCAACTTTGCCGGCGTCAGATTGTCTACGAGAGCAACTGTCTTTCCAACAAGCTCCTTGGGGTCGTAAAATTGCGCTATTCCCGAAAGAATCTGCTTTGTTTCAAATCCGTTGTCAACCTTAAGCACAAGCAGCTTGTCGCTGTTTTTCAGCGGTTCGCAGCTCAGCACCTTGGCGGCGCGGAGAGAAATTTTAGCAAAATCATCAATCTTGATTTGCTCCTCCTGCGGCTTTTTGGGCTTTGCAGGAGCTTGCGAAGCGTTTTTTTCTTCTATTTCCTTAAGCATTTTAGAAGCGTCTATTCGTGCAAAGAGTATTTTGTTTTCGCCCAGTATATGACCGTCTTTAATGAATCCGAATTCACTGAGCGAGCAAAGCCCGCCGTCGTCAATGTTAAGCTGGTCATGAATGGCCTTAGAGGTATCGGGCATAAACGGTTTGAGTAGCACTGCCGCAAAGCGTATAGCTTCAAGAAGATTATACAGCACTTCTTTGAGCCTTTCGTGGTCGCCGTCCTCACGACCTAAAATCCACGGCTCTGTTTCATCAATATATTTGTTTGCACGGCGCAGCAAGGAAAAGATATCGTCGATAGCATCGGCAATATGCATGTCGTTCATATGCTTTTCAACAAGACCCGGGGTTTTGAGCGCAAGCTCTGAAAGCTCTATGTCAATATCCGCGGCTTTGCCATGGGAAACTCTGCCGTCAAAGTATTTGCGGCTCATGGTTATAGTGCGGTTGACAAGATTTCCGAGAATGTTGGCAAGCTCCGAGTTAATACGCTCGATGATCAGCTCGTAAGATATAACGCCGTCGTTTGCAAACGGGATTTCATGCAGAACAAAGTAACGCACGGCGTCCACGCCAAACAGCTTGACAAGGTCATCGGCGTAAATTACGTTTCCCTTTGATTTACTCATTTTGCCGTCGCTCATAATAAGCCACGGATGACCGAAAACCTGTTTCGGCAGGGGCTCACCCAGCGCCATAAGCAGTATCGGCCAGTATATAGTGTGAAAGCGGACAATGTCCTTGCCGATAAGATGTAGGTCGCAGGGCCAGTATTTTTTATACTCCTCTGAGTGGTTTCCGTCAGGGTCGTAGCCGATATTTGTAATATAGTTTGAAAGAGCGTCTATCCAGACATATACGACATGCTTAGGGTCAAATGTTACCGGGATTCCCCAGTTAAAAGAGCTGCGTGTTACGCACAGATCCGAAAGTCCCGGCTTTATAAAATTATTTATCATCTCGTTTTTGCGAGCGGGCGGCTGGATAAAGTCCGGATGTTCGTTTATATACTTTTCAAGCCTGTCGGCATACTTTGACAGCTTGAAAAAGTATGCCTCCTCCTTTGCCTTGTGGACATCCCGTCCGCAGTCGGGGCACTTGCCGTCAACAAGCTGGCTTTCCGTGAAAAAGGATTCGCAAGGTGTGCAGTACATACCTTCGTATGAGCCCTTATAAATATCTCCTTGATTGTACAGCTTGTTAAATATCTTCTGTATCTTTTCCTCATGGGCTTTATCGGTTGTTCTCACAAAGCGGTCATAGGTAGTATTCATAATATCCCATATGCTTTTTATCTGTCCTGCAACATTGTCTACGTATTGCTGCGGTGTTATGCCCGCCTCTTTCGCTTTTTGCTGTATTTTCTCGCCGTGCTCGTCTGTTCCTGTCTGGAAATAAACGTCATAGCCCTGCATACGCTTGAAACGTGCGACACTGTCTGCCAGAACGATTTCATATGTGTTGCCTATATGCGGCTTACCGGAGGTATAAGCTATGGCTGTTGATATATAATACTTTTTATTCACCGTTTAATTTTCCTTTCATAATTTTCCCTTTTCTTTATAGTATATATTAAAAGGACTGATAAATCAATATTATTAAAAAATAAAAAGAGCCCCGGTTCGGGGGCTCTCAGGCGCCTTATCTTATATGTTTTTCATTTTCTTTATACAGTTCTCACAGACATTCTTACCCTTAAAAGTAATAATATCAGTGCCCTCGCCGCAGAAAATACAGCAGGGACGGTATTGCTTGAGAACGATACAGTCGCCGTCAACGAATATCTCCATTGAGTCCTTAACTCCTATGTTAAGAGTTCTTCTCAGCTCGACCGGAAGTACGATTCTTCCGAGTTCGTCAATTTTTCTTACGACACCAGTGGCTTTCATCTCATTACCCCTTTGCACAAAATTTTAAAAAACGATACTTTGTATCTATTATACGACATAAAAAGACAAATGTCTATCTCTTTTTGGAAATTTTGGTATAAAAATTTATGGGACATCTATTCAGCATATTGATAATTATATCGGTGGTTACAGCTCTTATGCAGGGAAACGCCGCTGCAGTTACGGATGCAGTGCTTTCAAGCGGAGAAAAAGCAGTGGATTTTACACTTACAATGGGAGCTGCAATCATAGTTTACAGCGGACTTATGAACATTGCAAACAGAGCAGGGCTGTGTCAATTTTTGTCGAAATTTCTGACGCCTGTTCTTACAAAGCTTTTCGGTCCTCTTGACAGTTTGACAATGACTAATATTACAATGAATATATCCTGCAATTTTTTGGGACTGGGCAACGCTGCCACCCCGTATGGAATCCGTGCGATAAAGTCAATGGCATGCGGTGATACGGCTACAAATGCCATGATACTGTTTGTGGTAATAAATACCTCGTCTGTGCAGCTGCTTCCGACAACACTTGCAGCTGTACGACAAAGTGCAGGCAGCACATCGCCGTTTGACATACTTCCGTGCATATGGATATGCTCGGTTTTATCTCTTTTAGCGGCTGTTATAAGCTGTAAAATCTGTGAAAGGTTTGGGAGAAAATTTGCAAAGCTACATAATGCCGGTGCTCGTCGCCTTGATAGTAACAGCGGGAATAATAAAACGCGTCAACATTTTTGATGCTTTTATAGAGGGTGCTAAAGAGGGAATTCATACTGTTGCGTCAATTTTACCGACTCTGTGCGCACTTTTTTTCCTTATCGGGATGTTTACATCCTCCGGCGCTTCGGACGTTTTCAGCTTTGCGCTAAGTCCGTTTGCAAATACGATAGGCATTCCGGAAGCTGCTATACCTTTGATGATATTACGACCCTTATCCGGTTCGGGCGCTATGGCCTTTTTTAAAACAATCATTGAAAGCTTCGGTGTTGACAGCTATGCGGGGCGAGTGTCTGCCGTTATGCTCGGTTCGAGTGAAACTACGATGTATACAGTCAGCGTTTATTACGGCGCGGCGGGCGTAAAAAAAACCAGACATACGATACCTTGTGCTCTTATCGGAGATATAACCGCGTTTATCTCTGCCGGAGTTCTTATAAGGCTGTTTTTTAAATAGTTATTGAAAAATGCATATTTTGGAGATATAATAAGTTGTAGAAATGTAATAAGGAGATTAATAAAATGAGTGAAAAAAAAATTATTGTTGAAATGTCGGCAAGACATGTGCATGTGACAGAGCGTGACCTTGAAACTTTGTTTGGGAAGGGTGCGTCTCTCACACCCAAGCGCGAGTTGTCTCAGCCCGGTCAATATCTTTGCGAGGAGCGTGTTGATCTGATAGGACCAAAGAAAACAATTGCAAATGTGTCCATTCTCGGACCGACTCGTCCGGAAACTCAGGTGGAGGTATCGCTTACCGATGCGAGAACGCTCGGTGTTGAGGCACCTATACGCATGAGCGGCGACGTAAAGGGTTCTGGCGCCGTTACAATAAAAGGACCTGTCGGTGAGGTTACTCTCACAGAGGGTGTTATCGCTGCAAAGCGTCACATACATATGACTCCTGAGGACGCGGAGAAAATGAATCTTAAGGACGGGCAGACAGTATCTGTCAAAATCGGCGGTGAACGCGGTCTTGTTTTTGATGAAACTGTACTCAGAGTTTCAAAGAAATTTGCAACCGCAATGCATATAGATACTGACGAGGCAAATGCCGTCGCACTTCCCAGAGATGCTGTTGGTTTTATTTTAGACTAAGATGTTTGCTTTTAGAAACATTGTTAATGATAGTATTAAAAAAGCCTGATGAAATCAGGCTTTTTCTTTTTGTTTTCTGAACTTCCTGCGGGTTCTGTTGATGTGACGTTCAAGCTCGCCGCTGTCGATAAAGTCGGCAAGTATGTACTGGTCAAACGACGGCACGGTACAGGAATAGAAACCAAGCTTTTGCTCGTAAACTTCCAATAAACTTTCAGGGAGAACCATATAACCTATTCTCATTGCCGCCGACAGGCTTTTTGAAAAGGTATTTACATATATTATTCGTCCTTCTGGGGCGATTGAATAAATTGTGTCGGCTGGTTTAGAAAATACAGAAAATTCCGATTCATAATCGTCTTCGATAATATATCCTCCGCGCGTATAAGCCCAGTCAACATATTCGGCGCGCTTTGAGGCTGAAGCAGATATTCCGCTTGGGAAGCTGTGAAATGGCGTTACATGCAAAATTTCGGCATTCGAGTTTTTCAGTGCGGCGCTTGTTATTCCGTCGCCGGAGAGTTTTAGCTTTTCATACTTTACGCCGTTTGCGCGGTATATCTGTTCGATTTTTTCATAGGAAGGGCTTTCTATACCGTAAATTTTGTCTCTGCCGAAAAGCTGCGTTATAAGTGAATAAAGATACTCAGCACCTGAGCCAATGACAATTTGTTCTGATTGTACCGTTATTCCACGCACTCTTGCAAGATAATCCCGGATTGCATTTTGTAATTCGGCGCAGCCTTTTCCGGGTGTTTTTATAATAATTTTTTCTCCGTAGTCACTGAGTACACGGCGTATTGTTTTTGCGTATACGGAAAACGGAAAGTCTGCTGCATCGGCAATATCGGAGGTTTTTCGTTTTTCAGGGATGTTATGCTGAAAGGTTGTAGGAGCGGCGGAAAAAAAAACAGGACCGTCGCTGCATACAAAATATCCGCTTCGTTCTTTTGAGAGAATATAGCCCTCATCACAGAGCATGGCGTAAGCGTGTTCTGCCGTAATTACGCTTATGCCCAGTTCCTCCGATATCAGTCTTTTTGACGGCAGCTTGCTTCCGTGTGGTAGAACTCCTGATAAAATATCGTTTCTTAGTTGGTTGTACAGTTGCAAATATGCGGGTTTACCGCGTTCTTTTGTTATTATATACTTCATGATTGGATATATGAAATTCCCTATAATATAAAATTTTATAATACCAAAATTATATCTAATTTATTTGTTGTTGTCAATTTAAAATACTGATTTATTTTATAGCGAGCTCATTTGAACGGTCATATTTTGCAAAATCAGCGGAAAAACGCGACTTGACTTCACTTAGGCGCTGGCTTGAAATTTTACTAAAGCTGTTTGTATCAAGTCCGTCGATATTTACAACTCCCTGATCTGAACGCGGAACATAAAAATCCATATTATCTTGTGCCGCTTTATTTGCATAATAGATATATTTTGAATTCTTCTTAGTAATAAAAGAATTATTAGGTAATCCTATTATTCTTTCGGTACCGTCTTCATAGGTCTTACATACAGCACTTTCGGCAATTTTTATAGTATCTAAATTATCATCTCCTTTAATCATTTTCAAGACTTTTATATTCCTTACTGTACAATATGAGCCTATTTTTTCACTACTATTTTCAGAAATTTCAATACCATTCAAATTATAATAATGTTCTTCTCCATCAGTGAAGGTTTCAATAGGCATTCCAATGAAAATTATATCAGATGTCTCAAAGAGCTCTGATTCTGTATCATATGTTTTATAATTCGCATAGGATTTTAAAATTTGCATACTTTCAAACGGCTCTTCAGTAACTTCATAGTTGTATAGTTCATCTGTATCGTAACTCTCTTGGTCTGTTTGTTGCGGTTTTGAACATGAACTTGTAAATATCAGAATAAAGACAATAGCTAAGCAAAAAACTGATTTTTTGGTTTTCATTTAAATTACCTCCTTACTGTGTTCTGACTATATTACACATTAGCGGGCAAAAAAGTTGCACTTTTAGAAAAAAATTAAAAAAATCTTCTGCCGCTATTGCGGCAGAAGACCTAAAAATTATTTTGCAGTAAGCTCGTTTGAACGATCATACTTTGCAAAATCGGCGGAAAAACGTGATTTGACTTCATTTAGACGCTGGGTCGATATTGTGGATTGGCCGTTAACGTCTAACCCATCAATATTAATTTTGCCTTGATCAAAATGTGCAAAATAATAGTCAGCATCTTTAGTCAATGCTTTAGTGAGAAAATAAATATATTTTACATTTTTTTTGGCAATATATTGTCCTTCCGGCAATCCTGAAATATATTTATTTCCGTTTTCGTCTGTTTCGGTTACAGCCTTTTCTGCAACTTTTATTGTTTCTTCTGTCCATTCTCCTTTAATGACTTTTAAAACTTTGATATTTCGTATTGTTGAGCGGTGAAAGATTTTAACTCCCGAATCCTTTTCTACTTCGTTATTTTCGGAGTCAAAATATCTTTCTTCTCCATCGGTGAATGTTTCAATTGGCATACCTATAAGAACAATTTCTGCTTTGTCAAACATTTCATCACTATCGGCATAGGTGACATAATTTGCATAACTGTTCACAATAGGCATTGATTCAAATGGTTCTTCGGTTACTTCATAGTTGTATAGTTCATCGGTATCGACATTTTTTTGTTCCGGTTGTTGTTTTGAACATGAACTTGTAAATATCAGAATAAAGACAATAGCTAAGCAGAAAACTGATTTTTTGTTTTTCATATTATGCACCCCACTTAATTCTCAAATGATCACGGTCTGTTGTCGTGATATAGTCACTTATGTTACTTCCTTTGTTCATTATATGTCTTACTAAAACACCTTCTGTTGAGTAATCGATTGGATAGTGACAAAAAGGATTATCCCCGTTTGTGTGGGCTAAAGAAAGCGCGTGACCTACTTCATGAGACATATTTGCCCTATGACGGGTCATATTTGAGCCATAGTATGAATCGTTGTCTAAATTTTGTTTATAAATATAAATTTCTGTGTACTGAACAGTATGAGATTTAAAAGGCTCATTATCTAAATAAGGATTAGTTGCTCCGTTAAGATATGCTACACCAAAATCATATATATTATCAGGTATAGCTTCATAAATTCCCAATTGCTTTGATACATCACTGTAATCTCTGTGCAGATATACCTTTGACGAGATACCGTTCCATGCGTTGACGCCTTGCTCTAAGATTGCACCATAGCCTGATGTACGTTCATGTATGAAATAATCTATATGGCTTGCGCTTGAGTAACCTGTTTTAAAAAGGTGTGAATCTATACCATAAGTATTCGAATGCTCTATCCTGAACGTTCTTGGTGGAGTATAGTTCTTAGAGCCGTCTGCAGCTACACTGCAAAGAGACCAGCGATACAAACCGCCACGGCTTAACTTACTTGTCGGTATAACGAAATAAGTGCTGTTTTTATTTACCCAAACGTTGGAATACAGAAGCTTATTCGGGTCACTGTTGTCTCCGTTTGTAATATCCCTTACACTAATAATGTAATGATCTTCGTCGCTCACATCATTCCAGCGAAGCCATACTTCATAATACGGGATGATTTGTCCGTTTGCAGGCTCTGTCGCCGCCGCTTCTGATGGCTGAGCAAAAGCTTTAGGCAGTATAGGCAGTATAGGAATTGCGGTTAAAATCAGTAAGAAAGAGAGCACTGCCGATAAAAAACGTTTACCTCTTTTATTTTCCATAATTTTTACCTCGTTGTATTTTTAAAATACGTTGAAGCATTTCGCGAAATACCGATTTGTTTCATATGAAATTTCTTCCTATCAGCTGTACTTACAGTATATGTTAATATTTGAAATATGTCAATATGGTTTTATAAAATTTGTATTATAAATTATAATTTTTGTATAATTTATACAAATAACACCGCTGAAATTTCAGCGGTGTTATTTTATTGATGTTTAAGTCTGTAATATTGCCACCAGTCGATTTTGCGTAGTATGTCACTTTGCTCTCCGCTTATGTCCGATACAAGCGTTCCGTCAGGAAGCATAAAAACATCGTCTTTAGGACAAAGAACGGGAAGTATTTGTCTGGCCGCGTTCAGAAAATCGACGTATGGGTCGTATCCGGTAAAGCCTGCAAGCTCACATACTGCCGCACCGAGGTAAATGTCGCTTATCGTTGCTCCGTCAAGTCCACAGTTTTGCGCATTGGCGGCAAAATCCTCTTTATCGCAATATGCGGTATTGGCATATATTAAAAACGGTGTTGTATATGTTGCAAGGCGGGAAGCGGCGGTATCGGTTTTTCCTATATCCATTCCCAGCTCACGATAAGTCAGAAAATCCTCTCCGAGATTTGGAAGATGGTCGCCGAAAAATACAAGCAGGGTCGGTTCTGTAAGAGTATCAAGATACTGCGCGAGTTCATAAATCATATCCGACGTATCACGTACGCCCTCACAATATACTGAAAGATATTCACGCGCTCTGTCCGAAATATCCGTTTTAAGCTTTGACATGGATGGCTCAAAGCCGTATTTTGCATAGTTGTATGTCAGATGATTTTGCAGTGATACTGTGTACATAAATTGCGGTGTTCCACTGCGCTTTTCAATGTCGTGCTTCAACTGTCTTAAAAATGCTTCGTCTGAAATCAGGTTACCTTTTTTATCTGTTTCAAGGTTAAAGCTGTCCTCAAAAACCTGGTCGTTAATTCCGAAATAGCCGTAAACACTGCTTCTGTTATAAAACCAGCTGCTTCCGGGATGCATAAAATAATTGTTATAGCCTAAATTATCAAAAAGATTGGCAAGAGACGGAGTTTTGCTGTGTACGACGCGAAACGAAGAAGTTGTGGCGTCACTTATCATATTGGTCGGTGTGCCGGTCAGTATATCAAATTCGGTGTTTGCAGTACCTGCGCCGAAATTTGATACTGCGATATGACCTGAGATTGAGCGGTCGCTTTCTTTAAGCTGATTGAAACGGTAAATCGGGTTTTCTTCCTCGTTATCATAGCTGAAAACTTCATTGTTTGTAATATCGCTGAATGCTTCGCCCATAACCATAACAATGTTTGGACGTGTATCGCTGTCTGACTTTTCGCCGAGATATTGGTTCATCCACTGCTCGACCTCCTTTTTGTCAAAGCCGTCGGGCTTATCAACAGGGTAGAGATTTAGGTTATGAAGAAAGCAGTAGTTAAAGCCGAGAGTGTTAAAAACAAACGGTATGTTGTACATTTCTTCGACCGGAAAGCTTTCAAACAGTTTTTTGTCTGCGTATATAAATTTAAGCGACAGTAAAAATACAACAAGTATCGCGGCGCTTGTACATGTACGCGTAATTATTCGTATATCGGGTGACTTAAAAACAAAACCGAGAAAAATAAGTGTTGCCGTATACAATACAATTACTGCAATAAGCCAAAGGTGCAGATTTAGAGAATAGCCTGACGCCGATTGGAGAGCCTCACGTATGAGACCTATGTCGGCAGGTACAAATGCGTCTTCGCGTCCCTCGATTTTCAGCAGATTGACGTATGACAGCAGCGGAAAAATGAGTGCAACGGGCGCTGCGCCCCAAAAAACATTTTTTGTTATATAATAACCTAAAACGGTAAAAACTGCGACCGGAAACAGGTTTAGAAAAATTAGCAAAGGTCGCGTAATGATATCATTCAGTGAATTACGGAAAAGACCCGGCTGAATGTAAACAGACAGCAGTTCAGTTAATATGCAAATGACTGCGATAAATATTGCACTTTGAAAAAAGTTGAGCTTTTTAACGGGTAGTTTTTTCATCTTTCCATCCTTTTGCTTTGCTGAAAATCAAAGAGCCGCGTGCGATTTCACGGCTCTTAACAAATATTAATTAATACTTATAGACCGATACGGTGCGCTTACCATGGATTGGTCGCGTTCTGATCCGGTTCTTTTTCCGGAGGCTGAGGGGTATTTTGTCCGGTATCCGTGTTGTTGCCGCTGTCGGGATTCGTATTTTCATTTCCTTCGCTTGGCTGTTCGCTATCAGGAGTGTTTGTGTCAGCCGGCGGATTTTCAGTGTCTGTTCCCGGCGTTGTCGTTTGGTCTCCGGGTGTTTCTGACGGAACTTCCTCTGCGGGCGCTGTGTGCAGAGTACACGGCTCTGTCGGTACTCCGTCGGGCAGAAAACTTCCTGTTGCTTTATTGGGGCAGTTTTCCGTAAGCAGCATACCGGTATCAAAACAATATTCCGCGCTGACAAGTGTTGTGGGTTTGGTTAATGCTTTATATGCAAGTCCGTTGTGTATTTTGGACATTACCTTTTTCCATGTTGTGGCGGCAGGGTTTGCGCCGCTGTAATAAACGGTTTTATTGTAGTCGTAACCGTACCATACGACGCCTGTGTAATAGGAGGTATAGCCTGCAAACCAGCGGTCGTAATCGTCTGAGGTTGTTCCGGTTTTACCGGCAACTTCGGTTGTGCCGAAGTTTGCGGGTGTTCCTGTACCGCTTGACGCTGCATAGCTTAAAAGCGAGTTCATGACTCTTGCTGTTTCCGCAGTCATTGCAGTGTGTGATTCAACCTTATTCTCAAGCAGGACTCTTCCGTTCTGATCTACTACCTTTGTGTAGAAATATGGCTTTGTATAGGTTCCGTCGTTAGGGAAGGAAGCGTAGGCCGCCGCCATCTCCACGACATTGACGCCTTTTGTAAGACCTCCCAGACCGAGTGCCGCTACATTTTCATCGTTATGAGCACGATCCATGTCGGATGTGACAAGAGACGTAAAGCCGAGGTTATCAATCATAAAATTGATTGAGCGTTTAAAGCCCACTGCCACATTTACGCGTGCGGCAACGGTATTCAAAGACTGTGCAACACCTGCCTGAAGCGTTACCTTTTTATTTGATTCATACCTTGACTGGTTCTTAGGATATTGCTTTGCTTCGTCTATGTACCAGTCGAGTATCATAGACGAAGGGGAAAGCGCATTATTTCCGTCCACAGATACGCCGTATTCAATTCCCGGTGCATATGTGGACAGCGGTTTTATACTGGAACCCGGCTGACGGTAAGTCATAGTTGCGCGGTTTTGTCCGCGCGCCGTTGTCTTTTCACCGATTCCGCCTGCAATCGCCACAACGCCGCCGGTACTGTTGTCTATGACAGCCATAGCGCTCTGCGGAGTTACAGTATTTCCGTCCTTGTCTTTTGCCGATATTTTGGGAAAATTATCAGGGTCATTGTATACACTGTCAACACATTTTTGGATATCTGATTCGTAGGGAGTGAAAATTTGAAGTCCACCGGAATAAACAAGGGTTTCAGCGTATACTTCGCTGTATCCTTTTATATTGATAAGGTCGTTTATTACCGATTCGGTAACTGCGTCAACATAATAGCTTTTGACTGATGCGGAATTAGTGCCTGTATTGCTTCCGTCGGATATGGTTATCTGTTCGTTCTTTGCGGCTTCAGCCTCTTCTTGGGAAATAAATCCCAGCTCGAGCATTTTGTTTAATACATTGGCAGCCCGCTCCTTGTTCTTTTCCATATTTGTTATCGGGTCATATGTTGAAGGCGATTTTGTGATTGAAGCAAGGCATGCACATTCTGCAAGAGTTAAATCTTTAACGTCTTTGCCGAAATATCTGTTCGAGGCGGTCTGAACTCCGTAGCAGCCCTGTGAAAGATAAATAGTATTTAGATAGACTTCAAGTATCTGGTCTTTTTTATATTGACTTTCAAGATACCATGCGCGGCGCATCTCCTGTATTTTACGCGTTATAGTATGATCATCGTCATCAGTAAGGTTTTTTACAAGCTGCTGGGTAATTGTAGAACCACCGAAGGAACTTGTGCTGCCGGGGTTGAAAAAATTGAGCACGGCGTGCGCAGTGCGCTTTAAGTCGACGCCGTTGTGCTTATAAAATCGTTCATCCTCAATGGCTATAACGGCATTCTGCATATTTTTGGGGATTTCGTCTATATTTGCCCAAATGCGGTTTTCAATTCCGTGAAGCTGCTCGATTTCAACATCCTTGCCGTCCTGTTTTCCGTAAAGAACAGTTGTATAATTGAGCGAATTGTCAAGATAGGACAGATCGAATTCGCCGTCAACATAGACAAACACATACCACAAAAAGACTGACATAGTGAAAACGCCTGTCAGTATCATTGTAAGGCAGACTGCCCATACTCCGCGGCGAAGCGGACTTTTTTTCTTTTCCTTATTTTTTCTATCTTTCAATTCTGTTTTATTATCTTCGTTTTGCGACGGTTCCTGAGCCAATGATGAAAGCTCTGTTATTTTTGTTGTTCCTGCAACATCTGTTATGTCTGTTATTTTTGTTATGTCAGGATTGTCTGAGTCAAACGGAATATCATTTGTGTTTCCCGGATGTATGTCGGCAAAAGGTAAATCGGTTTTTGTTTCATGATCGCTTTTGCGCTCATCAATCTGTTTAAAGAACAAATCTCTGTTCATTACGATTGTTTTATCTGTCTTGGGCTGTGTGGATTCGCCTTTTGTCTGCTCGGAAATTATTTTTGCCTTTTCAGATTTTCGGCGTTCGTATTTACGTATAAGTTTTGCAAGAAATTTTTTAAACATATTAAACTCCGATTTATATAGTAGTTTTAAACGTATAATTCTATGAATATCATATGCGGTGGATTTGTTTTGAAAACCTTATAATATCACAAGAATATTATACCACAGTCGGTGCTTTTTTCAATAGAAATGAAAAATTTAATAACTTCGGTGTGCGTAATACTCTTCAATTCCTATCTCTACAATACGTACGGCATAGGTTGAAAAGCTGTCGCGGCTTTTGTTTTGGATAACTGCTTTTGAGAGTCCCATGGTGAGAAAAGTAAAGATATAGATAGAAACATATTTTATATAAAACAGCATGGTTTTAAATATTCTGCCTCGTATTGAGAACTCACTGACACGTATTGTCTCTATTATTGTAAGGGCAGGGAACCGTATCAGCGCATATTTGCAGAGTATAAAACGCATTTTTAAAACAATAAAAACGGCCAGCACTATGCACCATTCAATTATTGTCAAAGCGATAAAAAAAGTATCATGTGTGATAAATTGCGAAACACTTTCAAGAAAGTTATGCTCATAGTCAAATATATTTTCTCCGCTTATTGCAATGCTTATTACAAAAACTCCGCATTCGGCAAGCACCGCGATTATAAAAACTATAATGCGGTACAGATTAATTATCAGTTTTTTTAAACTGTTCATAAAAATGGCTTTAAATAACAATCGGGGCATTTTAAAAAGATAGAATATTTGCGAAAAATGCGCAGTTCCTGATTTGGAATTTATAAAAAAATTGGAAATTCCAAATGAAAACGGAGTAAAAAGAATTGATGAGACAAAAATAACGGTAATTGCTCCGATGTAAAATGAAAGAGATAGTTCTATTTCACCGTTCAGCGCTTTTACAAATTCGCCCTTTGTGTTAAACATAAACATGGCTACAATAATAAGCGCTACAATAATTACAAATACGATTGACACCGATATACCCTGGATAATAGCGGTGTTTATGTCGTTGCTTTTATTTGATTTATAAAGATGTCTTTTATGTGCCATAATGTTTATTCATATAATAAATGTAAATTCCAAAGTGTTTAGGCCTTAACCTTAGCTTTTCCTAAAAGAAAAAACATATTAAATATCTGAAACTTTAAAAGTGACTTTAAAATAAAAACAGAGGAGCATTTTTACGCTCCTCTGTTTGATTGTGAGTTATCAGTAAATAAATAGCATTGTTGGCGGAACATACGCAGCTGAAAGTATGGGAAGGATATTCTTGGACAATTGATTTGTAGAATCGTTCTCATCTACCTTGCCGTAGAAGAATTCGCTCCAGGTATTAAATGTATTCGCATCGTATAAGCCAAGTGATGTGTTCTTTCTGTACATGGGCTGATTGAGTGAGCCGGGCGCATCAGAAAACATCTGAAGAGAGGTGTACAGGTTTCTTGATTCTTTGGGGAATCTGTTAGCCATATCGGAACCGTATACACTGTAAACGGACTCAACATTTTTAACAACGGAACGGTAGAAAGATATACCGATGTTTTCTTTCATCTTGAGATATCTTGCCTGCTGATCCTCTGTCATGGTAGAAAGAATAGGCGCTTCATAATTATCTTTCCATGCTGTTGTGATTTCTTCTGCTACACGAAGGGCAACTGAGGGATTTTCACAGTTTTTGAGAACGGAAAAGCCGCCTATCCAGCCAGCAGCCCAGGGGCTCACGGGAATACCGTTCGCATCGTAGATAACGCCGTCCTCAGGCTCGGTTGTTCTGATAATTTCCTCTGTCGCATATCCATAGGGAATAGCGGTAAAGTCAATTTCTACACCGGCAGCGTTTGCCTTGTTTTTAATATCAACATACTGATTGAGGTCAACGCCCATGAATGAAAATGAATTTATGGGATCTGACCCGGTATATGTACCGAGCAGCTTTGAAACAGTATTATCCCAATCAGAGGCGTCTGTCCATGATGCAATATAATTGGATTCATCCGCACCGATCTCGCTCCAGAACCAAGACTGTAGAAGATCCATGTTGTTGCCGACCTGATCAAGCGCCTCTCTGCTGACAACCGATGAGTCTACAAAAGCTAAAAGAGAATCATAATCAATTGCCAAAGACGCGTTATTTTCCATACCCATCCAAATATCGAGATTTCTGTCGTCATCAATAATTGCTGCAAGACCGACGCGTCCGTTTACGGTAGAAGCCTTGAGAATCTCCGTGAGCGAAGATATACCCCATGTTCCGTTATTAAACATTTCGATAGGATCGGTCACCTTGACTTCCTTGGCTCCGGTTTCTTCGTTTGCGGCAATAACAGTGTTCGGAATAACGATATTATTTTTATTGTAGGCAAGCAGATAGGGCGAAGCAATACCCGATGCCACCATGTATTTATTTCCGGTTATGTTATTATAGATTTGGAATTTGCCTGACAAATTGGATGAAAACGTTCCGAGTTTATCGGCAATTTCAAAGTTTATAAAGTTTGTAATATCCTGAGTAAAGTGCTGTGTATATCCCCATGACTCCTGATTTACATACATAAGGTCGGCTTTTTCGCCGGTAAGAACAGAGCGTTTCATAGTTGAAACATAATCACCGGATACAACAGACATGTTGATGTTCATGTTGAGGTTACCGGCAATAGCTTCCACGGCATTTTCCTGTCCGTCAAACAATTTGTACGGCAGGTAAGCGTTTACAGTACGGCTGGTCATAAGCTCGTCTTTAACGCCTGTTGAGCTTGTAGCATCTACAACATCATTTGACATTGATCCGAGAATTTCATTTATTTTAGTGATTACATCACCGGGAGCATCAAAAGGAGTTTCGGAAAGATCAGGCTCGGGTTCCGGCTCAGGCTCGGGTTCCGGCTCAGGCTCGGGTTCCGGCTCGGGCTCAGGTTCCGGCTCAGGCTCGGGTTCCGGCTCAGGCTCGGGTTCGTTATAATCATCGTCATAATCATTGTCATCATCATCGCTCGGAACAGTGACTTCTCTGTCCTTTTCCAAAAGCTTGGCAAGACGGTTATTATTGTCGGTACTGTTGTTTTTAGCGCCGTCGGGTCTGTTCATGTAGTTACATCCCGCGAGTGCAAAAACCATAATACAGACAAGCAGAACCGCAATGATGTTTTTAAGCTTAAAATGCTTCATTACGCAATTACCTCCCAAAGAAACTGCTGTTATTATAGGCAGATACACTTATAACTGTATGATAAGTATATCATATACAAATTGTCTTTGCAAGAGTAATATCAAAATTAGTAATACTGTATAAAAATCAAGGTGAAATTTTGTGATTAATAACGGTTATTATATGGCTTTTGCACTGTCGAGCAGGTAACCCATGCGCGATTTCAGCCCGAGTAACTCATATGACAAAGCATCAAGCAGCTTAGGATCATTTGTAAAGCTGATTTTGGATTCTATTATTTCAATCTGTTTTTTCAGGTACAGCAGCTCGGCTCTTAAATCGATTGTCTGAGTTAATTGTTTCATATTTGTATCTTCCTCTCATAATTATTTATTATATAATCGGCAGAAAATGTACAGTTTATGCAAAATAATCCAAGTCTGTATTATATTATTGAAATGAAAACGCGAATATGTTATAATAATATATAAACAGATCCGTAAAACAATCTGTGCGGAGGTAAAATCATGGTAAAAATAAACAAAAAAAAGGCGGCGGTGTTTGCCGCGGCATTTGCCGGTACGGTTCTTGTCGTCAGTCTTTTGGTATTTGTTGTATTTAAAGGAATGTTTTATAAAATTTACACGGCGCGGGGGGACAGCAGCTTTGCTGCGGGCAACTACACGCAGGCGGTGAAGTATTATAATACCGCAAAGGGCTGGAACCCGAAAAAGCAGCAGGTATATTTATCTCTTGCAAAGGCTTACGGTGCGCAGGAGGATTACGAAAATGCAGGAGCTGTGCTTGATGAGGCTATTGAGAAAAAGCTGACCACGGACGAGACGGATATGGAGCAGCTTTATCTGATGCGTATTAAAATCTATTCTGCCGCAGGGCAGCTTATCGAGGCAGTAAATTATACCGATGGAATTTCCGATCAGTATATTTTGAGAAAAATCCAGGAAATACGCCCGTCGGATCTGAGCTATACTCCGACCCAGGGCGATTATGACAAGACGCAGAAAATGACAATTACCGTGCCTGAAGGCCACACTGTTTACTATACGACGGACGGGACGTATCCCACTAAATTTTCGACTGTATATGTTGAGCCGATTAATATAGGAAACGGCAGAACATCCGTAACGGCTATTGCCGTAAATGCCGACGGACTTGTTTCCCCGCTGCTCAGCGTTACTTATAATATAACAAATGAAAACCAGGCTGTCAGCTTTGATGATAAAAAGATAGAGCAGATGGTGCGCCGTGCGCTGTCAAAGCCCAGCGGGGTGATACGTGTCAAGGAGCTTGAGGCGGTGACGGAGCTGTCAAACGATGGCATTGACGGATATGTAAAGACACTATCCGATCTTGACATGATGCCCAATCTTCAGTCGCTTATTCTTGACGGTGAAAATATGATGATGTCGGTTTCGCAGCTTTCGGGCAAGGCGAAGCTCAAAACACTTATTCTTTCGGGCTGTGAGCTGGACAGCGCGGAGATAAACGTGTTGGGGAGCCTTGCAGCGCTTGAAACGCTCGATTTGTCAGATAACAATATAACATCATTAAGCATGCTGGCCAATGTGACAACACTTAAATTTGTATATCTTGCAAACAACAGTGTTGACGATATTTCCGCATTGTCCGCCTCCAAGGGTATAACACTGATTGATGCTACACATAACCGTATTTCCGCTGTCCCTGACTTTGACGAGGGAATACCGCTCAATACGCTTCTACTCGGATCGAACTATATATCGGATATCTCTACCGTGCATCGCTATACATCGCTTACAGCGCTTGATATTTCAGATAATCTTGTGAAAAATGCAAAAAATCTTTCTGCACTTAAGAATCTTGATATGCTGGATATTTCGGGTAATGAGATAGCTAATTTTGAATTTTTGAGCGAGCTTAAAAAGCTCACGCAGCTGAATGTTGACGATACTTCGTTTGTGAGTGCAAAACCTATTGCCGGATTAAAGCTTGTGAGTTTTTCGGCAAACGGCACGGGTCTTGTCGCCATTGAGCAACTTTCCGATATGACAGAGCTTAAATCGCTCGGAATAGCTGACACAAACGTGACGGATATCACTCCGTTAAAGAACGCGCAAAAGCTTGACTATCTTGATATTTCCGGATGTGATATAAAGGATTTATCGGTACTGTCAGGACTCTCCGGTTTATTTACGCTGAAAGCAGTCGGTGTAGATGTGAGCGGAGTGACGTTTGTTAATCCCGATATATTAATAGTAAATAAAAGTTAAATGATTTAGTAAGAAAAAAGAGCCGTAATGAAAATCTTGATAGATTTTCATTACGGCTCTTTTATTTTTCAATGTTTAATTTTTGTTGGTTATTTATTTCGCCGGCCCATTTGAAAGCAAATTTTGCAATGATAACCGCGATAATTTCGTTGATGATTGCGGCAGCAACAATAGTTCCCGAGACAATAGAGGCAAGGGAGGCATCAATCGATGTTAATGTTGTTACTGCGATACCTGTAAATACCAAAGACACACCGGAGTGTGGAAGTAATGTAAATCCAAGATATTTTGTAACAGTAGAAGGTGCTTTGGTTAACTTACCGCCAATATATGCCCCTCCGATTTTACCAACTGCTCTTGACAATATATAGATAGCTGTAAAAACTCCGGCTCCGGCTATTAAATGGTAATCTAAAGGCATGCCGAGATTTACTATCACAATTATAAGAGATAAATTTAATATCGGATTATATAAATTCAAAACATTTTCAAGATCTTTTTCCGGTAGAATATTTGCAATAGTTGCACTGAAAGCCATACCGATTAAAAGATAATTCAGACTAAATGAATGAAATATATAATAATCAATAATCAAACCGAATACGGTTGATATACATAAAAAAAACAGTAATAATATAAATCCGACAATGCTATTTTTTGATTTTTTTATTAGAAATGAAGCACAAATTCCGGTTAAAATACCTATAATAAACGGCAGTAAAACGATTCCCACAATTGCAATGGGGGACAAAGATTCGCTGCCGTTTACTCCGCTTATTACTGATATCACCGTAAAGAATTGCAGCAAGCGGTATTAATGTTTTGGTAACGGGACCGTTTGTATGATATTCATTAACGATAGATAAAGCGGGAGCAGGCGCTGTTGCCAATGCGATGCCGCCGAAAATAAACGCTAAATATATCGGGATATCTGTAATGATAAATACAAGAGAGAATGCGGCGGTAACAAACAAAAACGTACCTATGGACTGAATAAATGTAATTCCTATAATTTGCTTACCGGAACTTGCAATCTTTTTAAAAATGATTTCGCGACCTATCATGACACCTGCAAAACATTCAAAGATTTTTATAAATATTTTGTACCACAAAGCATCTGTTATTTGTAAAGTTACTATTTCGGCAAGATATGGTCCGAAAACAATACCGGTTATAAGCCAACCGAGGATGGCAGGAAGCTTAAGTTTTGATATCAGTTTTCCGCAGATGACTGCAGTACAAAGAATCGCAAAAATACGAAAAAATCCTATTGTCATAATCGCTTAATCAACCTTTTTTATAATACTAAATTAAATTGTGCACATACGGTTTTTTGTTATGAAACGTTGACTTTAATCTGAATATCAATATTTATGTCTTTGCTGTTTCTTTCTGCTTTTTAATTACTTTCATTCTGATAAATTCTTCACGTTCCTTTTCCTCAAGAAATTCGGTAATGTAAGCGATATCACGCCGGTAACCCGGAATAACGATGTTTTTCAGCGCGTTTGCTCTCTTTTGCGTCTTTTGTATGGCGACCGCCAGTCTGTAAATGGAGCTCTCAATCTCTGCAAGCTCCGCACAAAGCTCTTTGACCCGCCTAAAGCACACGTAGGCGTTGTCCATTGCACATCCGCCGGCATTTATGCCGTAATACGGCTTTGCGGCAGGCGATGTATATTTGACTGTGGGAATTTCCACTCCCATGACGCTTTTTTCAAGAATGGTTACACAGTCGTCAACGGGAACGGCATAAGCGATACTTCTCACATCCGCTCCTAAGACATTGGCAAGCATCAACGCATCATACGCTTTGGCAAAGGTGCTGTTTATCTTTGTCTGTATATCCTTTGCGCGGTCGATAAGCCCCATCATTTCACGTATCAGTATATTGCGTTTTCTGTCCATAAGGTCAAAGCCAACGGTGGCAAGTCCAAGGGAGTTCTTTACTTTTAACAAATTTCCTTTTGTTGGATTAAGCATTATTGTTCACCGGCCTTTTTCGGCAGATATTTATCAATGAGTTCTTGACTCACTCGTGACAGTTCCGCTTTCGGCAGCAGTGTCAAGAGCTGCCATCCGAGGTCAAGGGTCTGTTCGATTGAACGACGTTCTCCGACAGGCTGATTAATAAATTTTGATTCAAACTCCCGGCCGAATTCAATGTACGCCTTATCCGTATCGGAAAGCTCTTCCTCTCCGATGACGGATGCAAGCGAGCGGGCGTCTGCCACGCGTGCATATGCTGCAAACAGCTGGTTGGACAGTGCCGCGTGATCCTCCCGCGTGAACCCCTCTCCGATTCCGTCTTTCATAAGTCTTGAGAGCGACGGAAGCACTGATACCGGCGGGTATATGCCGTTTTGCGACAGTGTTCTGTCTAAAACAATTTGCCCCTCAGTAATGTATCCCGTGAGGTCCGGGATAGGATGGGTGATATCGTCGTTTGGCATTGTCAGTATCGGAATAAGAGTTACCGAGCCTTCCTTGCCCTTTATCATACCGGCTCTTTCATAGAGTGAGGCAAAATCTGAATACAGATATCCGGGGAAGCCCTTTCTTGCCGGGATTTCTCCCTTTGAAGCCGAAAGCTCGCGAAGCGCTTCGGCATACGCCGAGATATCCGTCATGATAACAAGCACCTGCTTGCCCTTTTCAAAGGCAAGATATTCCGCTGCGGTAAGCGCGCATCGCGGCGTGACAATACGCTCGATTATAGGGTCGTTTGCAAGGTTCAAAAACATAACAAGATTAGTACCGGCGCCTGAAGCTTTGAATTCGCGTCTGAAAAAGTCCGCAACATCATTTTTTACACCCATTGCAGCAAAAACTATCGCAAAATCATTGCTGCTTCCGCTTTTAAGTCCGGCGCCTGTTGCAATCTGCACTGCAAGCCTGTCATGCGGAATACCCGAGCCGCTGAAAATCGGCAGCTTCTGTCCGCGTATAAGCGTCATCAGCATGTCTATGGACGAAATGCCGGTGCAGATAAAATCGTTGGGGTATCGGCGTGCAACGGGATTTATGGAGGCACCGTTAATATCTGCTTTTTTATCACAGTAAACAGGGCCGAGACCATCAATAGGTCTGCCGGCGCCGTCAAAAATACGGCCGAGTATTTCATCCGACAGATTTAGCTGCATAGGTTTGCCTGTAAATGATGTGCGGCTGCCGGTAAGCGACATGTCGTTTGTTCCCTCAAACATCTGAATGACCGCTTTTTCGCCGTCCAGACGTATTACTCTTCCGTGACGGACTTCTCCGTTGTCCAAAACAATATCCGCCATTTCATCGAAGTGCGCGTTTTTTACGCCGTCCAAAACGATGAGCGGACCGTTTATTTCTTTTATGCCGAGATATTGAATTTTCACTCTGCTCACCTGTAACTTTCTTCGAGATTTTCGAGCTTGTTTAAAAGCTCTCGGGTAAGTGGTCCGAATTTTTCAAGCTCGTCGTTTTTGATTTCAAACTTAACACGCATTACGGCGTCAAATACTCCCGTCTGATTTATGCGCGACAGCGGTATTCCTTGTTTTACAAGCAAAACGGCTTTGTCGTACAGCTCTAAAATTAGCTTCATCATATCATACTGCTTTTCAATCGGAACATAGGTATCAATGTCATGCATCGCATTTTGCTGCAAAAACCCCTGACGGATGGCTTTGGCTGTGACGATTATCAGCTTTTGATCCTCCGGCAGTACGTCTTCGCCTATCAGCTTTACAATTTCCATCAGTCTGTTTTCTTCAAGGAGTATGCCGATTGTCCTGCCCCGCACCGTTTCAAAGTCTGCGCAGACATTTTGCCCGTACCATTTTCGAAGCTCGTCGAAGTATTCCGTATAGCTGGTTATCCAGTTGATTGCCGGATAATGTCGCGAGTATGCAAGCTCACGGTCCAGTGCCCAAAAACAGCGGATAAAACGCTTTGTGTTTTGTGTCACAGGCTCGGAAAAATCACCGCCCTGCGGTGATACGGCCCCTATAATCGTGACGCTGCCTTTTTGTCCGGAAAGCGTCTGCACATACCCTGCGCGTTCATAAAATTGGGACAGTCTGGAGGGAAGGTATGAGGGAAAGCCCTCTTCTGCCGGCATTTCCTCAAGTCTGCCCGATATTTCACGCAGTGCCTCTGCCCAGCGCGAGGTAGAGTCAGCCATTATAGCTACGTGATAACCCATATCACGGTAATATTCTGCAAGTGTCACTCCGGTGTAAATAGAAGCCTCGCGTGCCGCAACGGGCATATTAGAGGTATTGGCGATCATAACGGTGCGTTCGGTAAGCGCCCTGCCTGTTTTAGGATCGCGAAGCTCGGCAAATTCTTCAAGCACCTGTGTCATTTCATTGCCGCGCTCGCCGCAGCCGATGTAAACGATAATGTCCGCGTCGCTCCACTTTGCAATCTGGTGCTGAACCATCGTTTTACCGGTTCCGAAGCTTCCCGGCACTGCCGCTGCACCGCCCTTAGCTATCGGGAAGAGAGTATCGATGACGCGCTGACCGGTTACAAGCGGTTCACTTGCCGAAAGGCGCGCGCTTGACGGACGCGCGTATTTTATAGGCCATTTTTGAGCGAGGGAAATTTCATGCTTTATGCCTTTTTTGTCTTCAACAGTGATAAGCGGAGTAAGTATGTTGTAGCTGCCGTCGTTTACGGCGGATAACACCCTGCCGCTGATACCGGGAGGAATCATGGACTTGTGCATAATCCCTTCATTTTCCGGCGTCTGCGCAAATATTTGTCCCTCCGTTACGTTGTCTCCGACACTTACTGAAATTTTAACGTCCCACAGGCGTTCTGTATCAAGGTTGTCGCAGGATACGCCCCTGTCCAAAAACGCCCCTGATTTTTCATTGAGTGCTTTCAGCGGACGCTCTATACCGTCAAATATATTCGATATTATGCCGGGGCCGAGCAGAGCGCAAAGCGGACCGCCGCTTCCCGTCACCGGCTCGCCGATCGAAAGGCCCGACGTGTCCTCGTATACCTGTATTGTGGTCTGCTGCTGTGACAGCATGATAACCTCTCCTATAAGGCGGAGGTTTCCGACGTACACCATTTCGAGCATAGCAAAACTCTTTGAATTTTTAACGGTGACGACGGGACCGTTTATACTGTAAATTACATCCATTTATATTTCTCCTTAATCTGACTCAATCGGAAATTTTAAGTCCGGAAATCGAGGGAAAGTCCGATTTTTTAAGCTCAAGGCTGCTGTCCAGAGTTAAGTCGTACATTACGCCGTTCTCAATATCCTTTACAATAAAGCCGCCCAGACGGGTACCGTCGGATATTGTTATTTCGGCATCGGGAAAAATTTCAAGAGCCGTGGTTTTATCGGCAGGATTTTTTGATGCGATAATTTCCAGTCTGCCCGATTTGTCCGAAAGCTCTTTGTCTTTAAGAGAAACAAGAGTGCTTTTCAAAAATTCCGCATATTCGTCGGAGGCTGTAAATTCTACTATTCTTTCGCGCAGCCTGCCGAACACGGCTTCCTGAATTTCCGTGCGCTTTTTTAAAAGCTGCGTGCGGCAGTTTGCAGTATACTCGGTAACCATATTGCTGTATTTTGCAAGTATTTCAGCGCGCTGCCTTTGTTCATACTGCTCGGCGTCATGTTTTGCATTTTCGGTAGCGGCTGAGATTGCCTCTTTTTCCTCCTCATGCGCCTTGAATATGATACTTTCGGCTTTTTTTTCAGCGTCGTCAATAACGGTGCGTTCAAGGTTAAGCGCCGTCTGATACGCTTTGTTCATATCGTTTTGAAGCATAAAAACACCTCTAAATTTTAATTCCCACAGCAGTACGGATATACTCCGCGATAGCATTTTCGTCTCTTCCGTTTCCGTGCCTGTCGGGTATTTCCACCAGCAGGGGCTGAGACTTGTTTGTTTTTATGTCGTCAATGCGTTCGCGGCAGAGCGAAGCTAAAGCGCCGTTTATCAGCAGTATTCCGATATCCTTGCGGTCAAGAACCCTGTCGAGCGCTTTTTTTACTTCTTCTTCGCTGTGTACGACAATTCCATCGGCACCCGTCATGCGAAGACCGATGAGCGTGTCGATATTGTCGGAAATAACATACATTTTCATAAGTATTAAAGTACAAACAGGATGAGAAACGATACAAGCAGTCCGTAGATGGCTATACCTTCACCCAGAGCGACAAAGATAAGCGATTTACCGAAGGTGGAGGAGTCCTCCGCCATTGCTCCGATAGCTGCTGAAGCAGCCGGGCCGACTGCAAGTCCGCCGCCGATTCCCGCAAGGCCTACCGCCGCTGCCGCGGCAATTGCTTTTATTGCGGCGTCGGTAATTCCTACGGCTGTTGTCACGGCATCTGCCGTTTCGGCTGGTGCTGCAAGAGCAAAAGCCGGCATAAACAGCCCGGCGAGCATTACAACGCCGAAGCCGCACAGATTATATGTCAGACGGCGCTTGGCGCGTTTTCCGGTAAGTTTCCCCGAAAAAACCGAGAACATAGGTGAAAGAACAAGTAAAAACAGAACTGTTACTGCAATTATAGCGTAAATCATGATAATTATCTCCTATCTGTTTAAATTAAGCAAAAGGCTTGAACGGCTGCCCGTTGCCTGCATAAAATCGCGAGAAAAATTCGTAGAATTGCAGCCTTAAGCACTGAATTCCAACAATAAGCCCCTCAAGGCATATGACAAAAATGTTGCCGAATATCAAAACGACAATTTCACCGGCGCCGCCGAGCATGGAAGCCATTGCGGTGACAACAAGCATCATACCTGCATGGCTGACTGCGAACGCACCTATACGTACATAGGATATAACATTGGACAGAAATGAGAGCATGACCTCAAAAAGCTCAAATATATTTTCGGTGATATACTCGCCCCATTTTTGTTTGAGAGCGCCTTCCTTACGTTGTATAAGCTTTGTAAGCGGTGTTCCGAGAAATATCATCAGGAGCGGCACTGCCGTTGTCAGTACAATATAAATAGGGCTGTAAAGCCTGATTTCCGTTAATAATGTCAGCAATGCGGCTGCTACATTTCCGAAAAAGAAAACAAATCCGCAAATGCCGTTAGGTGAAAACAGAAACTTTTTGGGGTCGCGCTGGCGGATGCCGTTAATAATATTCAAAATCATTGCCACGCCAATCAGGACTACTCCGAAGCCTGCCGCAAACAGAAGTATAAACAGCGTATTTGAACCGTGCAGGACGGAAAATCCGGGAATAATTTCTTCGTTGCCGAATACGCTTCCGTAGAACAGCCCGCATACGGCGCTGGATGCACCGATAACGGCAATTATGCGTCCGAGCTTCATTTTCTTGATTTTCCATGCTAAAATTCCGCCGAGCATAAGCACAATCCCCTGACCGAGGTCGCCGAACATAATTCCGAAAAATATCGTATACGTCAGTGCGACAAGAGGTGTCGGGTCAAGCTCGTTGTATCCGGGCAGACCGTACATTTCTGTAAACATTTCAAAAAAACGTACGCCCCACGGGTTTTTAATTTTTGTGGGCGGGGTTTCAAAACGAACCTCTTTCGGATCTTCTATTATGAGATTGACGTCGTAGTCGTCAGAAATGTACTTTTTGAATTTAGGCAGTGCGCGTTCGGGAATCCAGCCGGAGAGGTAAAATTCGCTGCTGCTTCGCATTGCGTACTGACGAAGATCGTGGCACTTTGATAAAAAGTTGTATTTTGAATAAGCCTTGACAAGATCACTTTGATATAGCGTTGTCATTTCCTGCCTTGACTTTTTCAGCTCATCGAGTGCTGTGCAGAGCTGCGCGTTGTTTTGTTTTAACTGCTCGAGCGATTCTCTCGGCGTATGATGTATCTTTTCCGAAATGTAAATGCGCTCAAAATACAGTGAAGACAATACTGCGTCCGCAGTTGCCTTTTGGCTTGCGGGCGTCAGCGCGATTCCCCAGACATATTCCTTATCACGGTTTAGAGGCACAAACGACAGCGCCGTGTCTGAATCAAAGAAAATCATGTTATTATAAGATGTGAGCGGCATTTTCCCGAATCTTACATCAACATATTCCATTGAAAACAGTCTGTCGAACTCAACATCCAGCTCAATAAGAGGCGTCAGTTGTTTTATCGTATACTCGTTTTCGGAAATTTCCTTTTCCGTCTGAGCTATCTTTTCCGTGATATCGCTCAGCCGTGCGGAAAAAGCGTCCACCCGAGCAGACTGCTTATCGATATCCGGGTCGTAATCTGTAATTTGCACCTGCTCCTTCGGAATACCCGCAAGCTCCATTACCGAAACTATTTCTTCCAAAAGCTCGGAGTACGGATTTCCCGTTTCAAACGGAAGCAGATTTTTGACGCCGGTGGTCAGCTTTGTCGCCCGTATCGGCTGAAAGCATTCCGAGGTAAGACAGCATTTTGCAATGTCGTCAAATCTCTCTGCCGGACCGATAAGACTGATTAGCTTTAGCTTTTGTACCGACATAGCTATCTATCATCTCCCTGTTCAGATTGTATCGTATTGATTCAATTATTATTTTGATTTTGTCAGTTTCATAGTTTTTATAAATCATATATGCGTATATGACGGCGGGCGCACTTTTGGAAAAGTGAAGAACCTTGCCCGCTTTATCACTTAAAAATTCCATAGACAGTGTTTCGAGTGAAGTGCCTGAATCTGCTGCTGCAAGCCGTCTGTACGGCGTATTTTTCAGCAGGGACATAAACTCTTTTATTCCGTTTGAAGAGCAAAGCTCAGAAATCATGCTGTCAGTCAATCTGTAAGACGGACGTATTATAAACGGAATTATTTCGTCAGCCTTATAGTCGAAATATACCCGCAGTCTGAAAATGCGCATGATATTGTGCAGGTCAATGCTGCATCCAAAAAGCGTTTCGATATCGTCTTTTTTGAAGTGCTTTTTTATATGTTGCGACAGCTCAAGATAATATGATTTCCACATTTCATTTTCAACAAAGAGGTAGTCTGACTTTCCTCCTGTTGCCGCTTTTTCGACGGTTGTTTTGTAACTGCCGCGCAGTGCTCTGCTAATTTGGCGCAAATCCTGTGCGTTTATCAGCATATCGAAATTCGTATTTGAGTACTTGCGAATTAAAGGTTCGTACAGCAGCGCATATGAAGCTTTTTCGGGGAAGTCCGAACCTGCGTTTCTCAGTGCCCACATTATGAAATCGAGTTCATAGGTTCCTATAAATTTGCGTGTGAGCTCGCTGTCTTTTTCGGACAGACCTTTAATCAGACGGTCAAATTCAAGACAATATTCTCTTTTTAAAAGCATTTCAATGCGTGAACGGCGTATTCCTCTCAGGTCGGCACCTGCAAATGCATGCTCGTACGCGGGATGCGATTTCAGTAATACGGCACACTCCTCCACCGTCCGGCAGGCGCTCAGCCGAAGATAGTCCGCATTGGTAAACCGCTTGCCGTACATTGCTTTAGCCTTTGTGATGACAGCGCAGTTCATAGCTTTTTCGTTATCTGACGGTACATTTTGTCCACCCATTGCCCGCCGTCGGATTCATAGAGACTTTCGAGCTTTTTCATGCTTTTTGCAAGCTCTGAGTCGCATTGATTGCAGAGATTCTGCGCCTTTTGACGTTCAGCATTTTCAAATTCCGAAACCGATGCCTTGGCTTTTTCGATGTACTCGTCGCGTATTCTTCCCAACTGGGCGATACTTTTATCACAGCGTGCCTTTTCGGCTTGCGCCCGTGCCACGATATTCTGCGCCTTTTGCTCGGCGTCAAGCGCAATTTTAAGTATCTTTTCCAATGCTTTTCACCTAATTTCTCAATGCGTTCTGCGGCGCGGGAATTCTGCCGCCGCGTGAGATGAATTTTTCAGAGCTTTCGCTGTGGACAGGCATGACGGGCGCACTGCCCAGCAGCCCTCCGAACGAAACCTCGTCGCCGACCTTTTTCCCGTATGCCGGAATAAGACGTACGGCGGTAGTTTTGTTGTTGATTACGCCGATGCTGATTTCATCGGCGATAATAGCCGATATTGTTCGTGCAGATGTGTCTCCGGGAACTGCTATCATATCAAGACCGACAGAGCATACAGCCGTCATCGCCTCTAACTTGTCAAGGGTGAGCGTACCGCATTTTGCGGCGTCTATCATACCTGCGTCCTCCGACACCGGGATAAACGCGCCCGACAGACCGCCGACGTGCGAGGACGCCATGGCCCCGCCCTTTTTAACGGCGTCATTAAGCAGTGCAAGACACGCGGTTGTACCGTGCGTGCCGCAGCGTTCAAGACCTATTTCCTCAAGTATATGTGCAACTGAGTCTCCTATTGCGGGAGTCGGTGCGAGCGAGAGGTCGACAATTCCGAACGGCACATTCAGTCTGCGTGAAGCTTCCGCCGCCACAAGCTGTCCCATTCTTGTTATTTTGAATGCGGTTTTCTTTATTATATCTGCGATTTCCGTTATATTTGCGCCTGGTGCTTTCTTGAGCGCATGACTCACAACACCCGGTCCCGAAACGCCTACGTTTATAACGCAGTCGCCTTCACCCACTCCGTGAAACGCACCTGCCATAAATGGATTGTCCTCCGGTACGTTGGCAAATACAACAAGCTTGGCGCAGCCGATTGAACCGTCATCTCTCGTAAGATATGCTGTCTTTTTTATAATGTTTCCCATAAGCCCGACGGCATCAAGATTTATCCCGGCTTTTGTTGTGGCGACGTTTACGGATGAGCAAACGCTGGTTGTCTCTGTCAGCGCCTGCGGGATCGATTCTATAAGACTTTGTTCGCCGGCGGTCATTCCCTTATGTACAAGCGCACTGTATCCGCCTATAAAATTAACTCCGCAGCTGTCCGCCGCACGATCCAGAGTTTTTGCGATTTTTACCATATCGTCCGGGCTCATGCCGCGCGCAACCAGCGAGACGGGTGTCACTGCAACGCGCTTGTGTATTATTGGAATGCCGTATTGCCTTGAAATATCCTCACCTGTCTGTACAAGGCTTCCGGCAAGCCGCGTTATCTTATCATAAATGTTGTCGCACAGCCGTCCCGCGTCCTCCGATACGCAGTCGAACAGGGAAATACCCATCGTGACGGTGCGGATATCAAGGTGCTGCTTGTCTATCATGCTGATAGTTTCAAGAATATCATTAATTTCCAGCATGTGCGCCTCCCTTATATTCTGTGCATCGAGTTGAAAATATCCTCGTGCATGGTGTGTATTTTCAGTCCGGCATCATCGCCGCACTTTTCCAGCCTGTCGGCAATGGCTTCAAACGGTGCGCTGCTTTCTGTCATTTGCGCCAGCATGACCATTGCGAACATATCGTCAAAGACCTTTTGGGTAATGTCCATTATATTGACGTGCAACTCCTTGCAAATAGATGCGATGTCAGATACGATGCCGACACGGTCTTTTCCGACAACTGTTATAACTAATCTCATAATCTGCTCCTTGTTCTTGATTCTCATATGTATTATACGTTACACATTTTATCACCATTTTATTAAAAATCAATATATTTTTATTTTTTGTTGCAACTTTTCTAAAATGTGTTAAAATATGATACATATATTTGTTTTTGAAAATCAAAAGGAGATGCAGTGCAGATGAATGAAAAAAGATTGCTTGCCGCACTTGAAAAGAACGCGTTTGCAGACAGGGAACATCTTGCAAAAGCGCTGAAGTGTACGCGTGACGAGCTTGACGCTACAATAAAGCGTCTTGAGGAGCAGAAAGTTATTGTCGGATACA
>CABULU010000003.1 GCA_902492505.1 uncultured Eubacteriales bacterium | reverse complement strand
GTATCGGTATTCTTTGCTGCAATGTTCGTTATTCTGTGCGTTATGGCTGCGTTCGGAATGCTGACATGGTTTGTGCCTTTTGCATTTGTTACCGGCGGATTTTTCTCCGGTCTTTCCGGCTTTGTCGGAATGAAGATTGCCACTGCGTCCAATGCGAGAACGGCCAATGCGTGCAGAGAGGGGCTTAATCGCGGACTGAGAATAGCTTTTTCCGCAGGATCGGTTATGGGCTTTACGGTTGTAGGTCTCGGTCTTTTGGATATATCCATTTGGTTTGCGCTCTTAAAATATGTATTCAAGCTTGCACCTGCCGATATAACCGGAGCTATGCTGACGTTTGGTATGGGTGCTTCGTCAATGGCGTTGTTTGCAAGGGTAGGCGGCGGTATTTTCACCAAGGCTGCCGATGTGGGAGCAGATCTTGTAGGTAAGGTTGAAGCGGGCATACCCGAGGATGACCCCAGAAACCCGGCGGTTATTGCAGATAATGTCGGTGACAATGTCGGTGACGTTGCCGGTATGGGCGCCGACCTGTATGAATCGTATGTCGGGTCGATAATATCCTCGTCCGCGCTGGGTGTTGCGGCGTTCGGCACATTAAACGCGATGGCGCTGCCGATGTTGATGGCGGCAATCGGAATTATATGTTCTATAATTGGTACGGTTTTTGTCAAAACTAAGGAAAATGCCGACCAGAAGGCTCTTTTACGTGCGCTGAGTCGCGGCACTAACTTTTCAGCCGTTGTAATTGCTGTCGTAGCGTTGCCTCTTGTAAATGTAATTTTGGGTGACGGTATAGGTGATTTTTCACATATCGGTCTTTATTTTTCCATACTTGCCGGACTTGTTGCCGGTGTGCTTATAGGGCAATCGACCGAATACTTCACATCTGATTCATACAGACCTACCAAAAAGCTGGCGTCGACCTCCGAGACAGGATCTGCCACCATTATTATAGGTGGTTTGTCTTTGGGCATGATGTCAACTGTACTTCCCATAATAATTATTTCAGTTTGTGTTTTAGTCTCATATTTTGTGTCCGGTGGCGCTTCTGATTCAGGTCTTGGTCTTTATGGCATAGCGCTTGCTGCTGTCGGTATGTTATCTACGCTCGGTATTACACTTGCGACTGATGCGTACGGTCCTGTTGCGGATAACGCGGGCGGAATTGCCGAAATGGCAGGTCTTGAGCATGAGGTACGTGAGCGCACTGACGCGCTTGACTCACTCGGTAACACAACAGCCGCTACCGGCAAAGGCTTTGCAATCGGTTCAGCGGCGCTGACGGCTTTGGCACTTATGGCATCATACATTGACAAGGTGAAGGCTATTAATCCTGACTTTGCGTTTGACCTGAGCATTATGAATCCTGCCGTGCTTATAGGTCTGTTTATCGGCGCCTGTCTTCCGTTTGTTTTTGCAGCTCTGACTATGGAGTCCGTGGGAAAGGCTGCGCAGTCGGTAGTAGTTGAGGTGCGCAGGCAGTTTAAGGAAATTAAAGGTCTTATGGAGGGTAAGGCTGAGGCAGATTATGCCAAATGTGTTGACCTTTGTACAAAGGCAAGCCTTAAAGAGATGGTGTTGCCTACCGTTGTAGCAATTATCTGCCCGGTGGCATGCGGTCTTATACTCGGCGTAAACGGTGTTGTTGGTTTGCTGGCAGGAGCTACCGCTTCGGGATTTTTGATGGCAATTTTCATGTCAAATTCCGGCGGCGCTTGGGATAATGCCAAAAAGTATATCGAAAGCGGAGTTCACGGAGGCAAGGGCAGTGAACAGCATAAGGCGGCTGTTGTCGGTGACACGGTCGGAGATCCGTTTAAGGATACATCAGGACCGTCAATTAATATTCTGATTAAGCTTTTGTCAATGGTATCAATTGTTTTTGCGGCTCTTGTAATTAACTTCAGTATCCTGTAAATTCTAAGTAGAAATAAATATATATACCCGTCGAATTAATCGACGGGTATATTTTTGGTTAATATGTCTAAATAATTTGGTGTGTATTGCGTAAATAATCATGTAAATTTGTTAATATAACCAAATTTGATATTTTTTTCAGAAAATGCAACATTTTCCTGCTATAATTACAAATATAGATAAACCCGAAAATATTGAACGGGGATGTTATTAAAATGGTTTTATGATTTAAGGCATAAGTCCGTACCTTTCATAGTACACATGAATTTACGCACAGCGTAAATTTTGTGATGCGCTGTGCAAAATAGGAGGATGTTTAATTTTTCATAAAAAATTCAAAAAAATCATTTTAATTTTTCTTGTGTTTGTAATTGCGTTTACATCTGTTCCAATTGTGGGCGTGGCAAATGCAAGCATAGCCGATTTGTCATCACAGTTTGTCGGTTACAATATTGTTAACGGTACTGTTGTGAACGGTGTTTATCTTCGCGGGGCCCCTTATTTTTCCGATAGCAACTGTCCTGTATATTTCTATAAGATAAACGGGAATAACATTTATATTTCTCCGGGAAAAACCGTATATGTTCTTGAACGGGAAAATGATTATTTTTATATTGCATATCAGTACAATGGTACGTATTATTGTGGTTATGTGCCGGTTGGAGATATAAGCTGTTCGGGTTATTCCTGGAGTAATTTCGATACAATGTGGCCCGGTCTGTACGTGATTCCTGAGGGAAAGCCGCGAATCCAGAATGTCTGTTACGGTCCGGGAGACGCAACGTATTTTCTGCGCTGGTCAACAGTTGATGTAGACCATACTACAAGTACGCTTTTATTCAAGCATACTAACCGATATGGGTTTATCCAGCATATGATAGATGACGGAGGGGTTTTAAAGTATGTCAGAGGCTGGGTATGGGGCAATTATATCACGCCTTGGGGAAATTATAGAGAAGAAACTTTTGTACCATATTTTTATTTTAAAGATCAGATAAAAAGTTATGATGATATATATAAGGATAATCAAGATAGTGCAGTGTATATCATCAATGGTTATTCAAAGCAAGCATTAACTGTATCATCGGTTGCTGACGGTACTATTCTTACGGCTGAAACATTTAATGGGAGCCCAGAACAAGAGTTTTGTTTTGTTCGTACTGGTAATAATCCAGTGACTTATAAGTTATATTCACAGTTTGCTAAGAAATTTGTTGAACTTGATAGTGATACATCTAACTGGTCTTAT
Organism: uncultured Eubacteriales bacterium; assembly: GCA_902492505.1. Lineage (GTDB taxonomy): Bacteria > Bacillota > Clostridia > Oscillospirales > QAKW01 > RGIG9041. The sequence continues at coordinate 65,120 of CABULU010000003.1, read as the reverse complement.
GCAAGAGTTAAAGATGTAATCAGCAAATCCACAAGAGCAGAATTTGCAACTATACCATGGAGTGTTAATTACCCTGATAGTTTAAATATGTTGTTGGGAGTTCGTAGCAGTGGCTTTTATAACCTACTTAGTATTGATGGGAACAACAGAATTATTATGAATAGAAGGCTTCCCAATCCTATGAATGATTGGCAGATATGCCCTAAATATTGGGATGGTTCGATGTATTATTGTTATTCAGATGTCAGTCAAAATAAGACAGTGAAATATAAAGTTAGTGGTAGTGTTCCAAATGCAGCGGTACGGAGAGCTTTTGAGTATTGGAATATTTGTGCAGGGAAAAATTCGACTGATTCCATTTCAGATTACGAATTTAAGCTTGAGCATGACAGCAATGAGACTAAGTTTATCATAAAAATGGTAGATGCCAAGCAGGCACAAGATGATTTGTTTTCTGATGCATATGCTTATGCACTGCCGTATGATAAAAATGGAATATCTTTAATAGATAATGCTAATGTCAACTATAGAGATTGGCAACGAGTAGAATTATGTATTGTAAAGCCTAAAGTAGAATCACTTACTAATGATGAACTTGTTAAAGTTATTGCTCACGAAATAGGTCATTGTCTGAAAATGCCTCACACAGCTGTCGATGAAAGAGTAGAGTCAATGCTTAATATAGAAGATTTTTATTTCTTCCCTGATTTTAATTTGAATTACTCGTCGACGTCAGGAAATAAAATCGCAGAATATGATAGATTTAGACTTGCTAAAAAGCAATATTAAAAGGAGGAAAAGAAAATGAAACGCAAAATAGCATTATTGATAATAGCAGTCATGATGATATCGTTGTCATCATGCAAGCGAAAGCCGCAAGGCGATGTATCGGTTGCGCCCGGCGCCGCGCCGGAAACATCGGAAAATGCAGAAACAAAAGAAGCTGAAAATAATGCCGATACTGAAAAAGAGAACACAGTAAAAGATGATGACACGGAGGAGCCTGATACAAAACAGGAATCACCTGATAATAGCGCATTGATTAACAAAGAGGATGATCTGCTATCTAAGCAGGAATCAGTAAAAACTAATAATGATACCATTAAAAATACTGAAATTTCGCATGAAGATCAGAATTTAAATGAGATGCCTCAGGATTCTCAGATCGAACTGGAACAGTATATGCCTTATGTATGGGGATATGTCGATGCTAACGAAGAAAATGGACAGATTAAGTATTCGGCAAAGAAGAATAAATTTACAATAGAGTTTCCGATAACAAAGGGAATTCGCGACAAAGCATGGGCAGATATGGCGGAGGACAGACAGCGAGATTATTTTGCTGATTTTACTATGATTCCGAATGTTATGTATGATAAGAACTTTCAGAATTTAGATGAGATAGAGGAGTCCATGGCAAAAGACGAATATGTAATAGTGAGAGGTAGTTTTCAGCCGGAATACGGTACATCTGTATCAAATTATGAAAAAATAGGGTTCGGAACTTATCCTGACTTTGACTATCATTGTTATAATAGTTTTACAAGATATAACTTTAAGGTGGATAAGTTGTATACTTCTGGCGGTGATTTTGCTGTAGGAGATATTATTCCCGTAGCGTTTGGCGGTACAATAGTTCAACTTACTGATAAAACATATTTTGCAGCTATTGGACAGCACAGATATATGGATTTTTCTCAAAAGAATTTGGAGGAACGTACTTTTATTTTAGCGCTTAGACTTTCTGATTTTGAGAATTATAATGGTTATTATATAGGTCCTATATTCCAAAAAGCATATGAAGATGTACAGGATAATACCGGAGACAAATATAAGCAAATCGCTTACGATATCCTGCAAAAATACAATTAACACTTAGTTCAAAGGCTTGCCGGAAATGCCCGGCAAGCCCTTGTTATTATTTATTATCTGCCGCAAATCCAATCTTCTGACATGTCCGGCAGAACCTGCTTTTGTTTTTGCCTGTACTGTCCCGGAGTAATACCCGTTTTACCTTTGAAGACACGCGAAAACCCCTCGGGAGCAATGCCGACGGCACATGCAGCCTCACTTATTGTATATTCTTCCATGGACAGCAGAGCACATGCCTTTTTTATGCGTATATCCGTGATATATTCTTGTGGCGACATACCTGTAACTTTATGAAATACAGTTGAGAAATAACTGCGGTCAAGACCTATATCATGTGCCAATCCTGCAACTGTTATCTGTTCGGCATATCTTGTTTCGATAATTCGGATAGCTTGACATATATAAGCACTCTTGTCAGTGCCCGCCTTTGCATACCGCATTATTTCACCGAATATTTCGTGTACAATCGCCGTTCTGCGCAGGTCTGCGCCCGCGTCGGTATCTGCATTTAATTCTATTATGCGATTGATAAGTTCAACTATTTTAGGAACAGCTTTCCGCGGTGCATAAGGATTTTTTGAATCAATTCCGACAGCATCGAGATAAGAGCTTATTTTAATGCCTTTTACTGCGCACCAAACTCCGCTGCGTGTAGTATCGGGGGAGGTTATATGTGTGACAATATCGCCGGGAAGAAGTACCATACAGTCGCCCGGCTTCAGCGGAAAGTCTTTTCCGTTTATAGTAATGCTTCCGCTGCCTTCGGTACAGCATTCTATTATATAAGAATCCCTTATCACAGGTCCGTAGCGGACGCCGGGGGCTATTTTGTCATCCCGCTCACATACATATAAATTAAGGTCTGCCTGCTTATCGTTTCCCAAGACCTCGTATTTCACCAAACCACTTCCCAAAACAACAAATTGTATATTTATTCAAACATTTTTATATTGAGTTGTCAATAGGTAATTGCTATAATTTAATTAAATTTAAGAAAGTGTGGTGCTTTGTGTGAAATCCGAAAAATTGAATATTGCCGTTATAGGTGCAAGTCCTATGGGTCTCTCCCATATGAAAGGCGTTGTAAATAATAAAAACGCCAGTCTTGTTGCAGTCTGCGATACAGATGAAAATGCGCTTTCCGAGGCAAAGGAAAAGTATGACATCCCGGTTGCCGTTACCGATTACAGACAGCTTGTAAACTCAAATGACATTGACGCTGTTATTATTGTAACGCCTGACCAGCTGCATCTTGAAATGACAGCGGCGTTTCTGCGCACCGGTAAGCATGTGTTGTGTGAAAAGCCGATGGCGCTTAATACGCAGGAATGCGAGGAGATGATGCGCGTACAGCAGGAAACCGGAAATATGCTTATGATAGGTCAGGTTTGCCGCTGTACTCCCGCATTTATTTTGGCAAAGGAAATTGTGGAAAGCGGCAGGATAGGCGAGCTGTTTTTTGTGGAAAGCGAATATGCGCATAACTATGAAAAGGCCGAGGGTAAAAATTCATGGCGCAAAACGCCTGAGCGCAGCGGCTTTATAGGCGGCGGCTGTCACGCCGTTGACCTTTTGCGCTGGATAGCGGGAGATCCGACGGAGGTTACGGCGTATTCTAATCATAAATGTATGATTGATTGGCCGACAGATGACTGTACAATCGGTATTTATAAATTCCCGAATAACGTCATAGGCAAGGTGTTTGTTTCTACGGGATGCCGTCGTGACTATACAATGCGCACTGTACTTTACGGTACCAAGGGAACTATAATTTGTGACAATTCTTCGCCGGAAATATCACTTTATACGGTAGACGAGCCGCTGCCCGACGGTAAAGTGTCCTATACAAAACCGCAAAAGCTTCCTGTTGATATTAACAGCCATAATGTCGGTGCGGAGATAGACCTGTTTGTAGACGCGCTTGTAAACGGTAAACCGTCTCCCGTTATGCCGAAAGAGGGCGCCAATACTGTCGCCGTATGCTGTGCAACGGTGCAGTCGGCAGCACAAGACAGAACTGTAACAATTGAATATCCAAAAGTGTAACAACTTCATTTATTGTTTTAATCAAAAATCATACATAATAAATCTATTTCAGGAGGAGCATGAAATGAAACCGTTAAAATTAGGTGTGGCTTATCATGGCAACAGACTTTTGTCCCGTGCGGAAGCTGATATGAAGGATATTTTGGAGCATCACTTTAATCTTGTCGTGCATATGTTTTCTCACAATGACTGGAACCGCAGTCCTAACGTCATGAAAGAGATATTTTCAATGACAACAGACCTCGGACTGGAGCTGTGGGTTGACAACTGGGGATTGAACGGAACGCCCGGAGACACCTCGCATTTTCTTTGCTATTATCCGGATGCTCACCAGTACTATTCAAACGGAGACATAAGACCTATAAATGTCTGCTACAATCATGAGCGTTTTGTAGACTGGACAAAGGAATGGATTGATAAGGTGTACGAGTGCGGCGGCAGGAAAATTTTCTGGGACGAGCCGAACCTGCCTGCAAAGGAGGGAGAAAAGTTTAGCTGCGCCTGCCCGCGTTGTAAAAAGCTGTTTAAAGAGCGCTATAACCGTGAAATGCCTGTAATCCCGGATAAGGACTGCTTTGATTTTCAGGAGTGGACAATTCAGAATTATTTTAAAACGGTTACTGCGTATGCCTCTTCTAAGGGAATGGAAAATATCGTTTGTGTAATGTCGCATCAGAATATTGGTGTAAGTCTTGACAATATAGATATTCTCGGTAAGCTGCCTACAATGGACAATATCGGTACAGACCCGTACTGGGTGAGCAGTAAAAATCCAAAAACCGGAGTTGACGTGTATAAAAAGGTATATGAAGATACCCGCAAATGTCTCGATGTTTGCGACAGATACGGGAAGGATCACAATATTTGGATTCAGGGTTATGCCATTCCTGCGGGAACCGAGGAGGATATGGTTTACGCCGCTGATGCGGCTTATGATGCGGGCGCGCGTACTATTTTGTATTGGGGCTACCGCGGTTCGGAGGGAAATGACTACCGTGCAAAGCAGCCGGATCTTGCATGGCGTACAATGGGTGACGCGATGGCGCGGTTAATGGAGCGCGAGCGGGAGCGTCGACGCCTTGAAATGCGAAAAATGCTCGGATTATAAAGTCTAAACTTTGTATTATTGTTCTATAAAAAGGTTCCCCGCCGCAAATTTGCGGCGGGGAACCTTTCTTTATTCTTTTGTAAGCTTTGCAAAGTTTGCCATGATCTTTTTAACGCCGACTTTATCAAAATTTATTTCAAGCAGCGTGTCTCCGCCCATAGGCTTTTTTGAAAGAAGTGTTCCTGTGCCGAACGTCTTGTGTACGACGCGCTCTCCTATATTAAATGATGCGCCGTTTTCGGTTTTAGCGTTGTTTACAGGCTTTCGTATTTGCGCAAAAGAATTTAAATCAACATGCTTAATGCTCACATTGCTGCCGAAACCGTATGCAGACGGCGACATTGTCTGCGCCGGCTTATCTTTGCTGTACAGCGGCTTTATAATCTCTTTGGGTATTTCGTTTAAAAATCTTGACGGCTGATTGTATTTAGTCATGCCGTAAATTGTCCTTCTCTGCGTGTGCGTAATGTACAGTCTCTTTTTGGCGCGGGTAATGCCGACGTACATGAGTCTGCGCTCCTCCTCCAACTCCTCCTGCGACTCAATGCTTCTCTGACCGGGAAACAGCCCTTCCTCGGCTCCTGCGATAAATACGTTGTCAAATTCCAGACCTTTGGCGCTGTGCAGCGTCATTAACACTACGCGGTCGCTGCTGTCGTCCAGGTTATCAATATCGGTCATCAGCGCTATCTCCTCCAAAAATGCTCCGAGGGTTGGCTCATCGCTCTGTGTTTCGAACACTGCCGCGGTCGATACAAGCTCTGCAATATTGTTTACCCTGTCGCGTGCCTCTTCTGTATTTTCCGCTTCAAGCATTGCTATGTATCCGCTGCGTACTGATATATCCTTTATAAGTTCACTTAACGGAAGCGTGTCTTTTTCTAAGATAAGCGAGTCGATCAACTCCGAAAATTTTTGAAGCCTTGCAGCACTGCGCGTAAGCTCGGGAAAGCTTTCGGCAGCCTTGGCAATGTCAAATACGGATACAGCGTTCTGCGCGGCAAGAGTGCGGAGTGTTTCAAGCGTTGCCTGACCTATTTTTCTTTTAGGCTCATTTATTATTCTGATAAGTCGCAAATCGTCGCTTGTGTTGTGAACAAGATACATATAAGCGAGAATATCCTTGATTTCCTTTCGCTCGTAAAAGCGCATGCCGCCGATGATTTTATAGGGGACCCCGCCCTTGACAAATGTCTGTTCAATGGCGTTTGACTGTGCGTTTGTGCGGTAAAGAACAGCAAAGTCGCCGTAATTCATTCCCTGCGACGCAACCGAGTCGAGAACGGTGTCGGCTATAAACAGACTTTCCTGATATTCATCGTCCAGCCTGTTTTCATAAATCGGCTCGCCGTCACCAGCCGCCGTCCAAAGCGTTTTTCCTTTCCGCTCGCTGTTGTTTGATATTACGTTATTTGCGGCGTTCAGTATGTTGCCTGTTGAGCGGTAATTCTGTTCAAGCCGTATAACGACGGCGTTTTTGAATTTTTTTTCAAAGGACAGTATATTTTCTATTGTTGCACCGCGGAATTTGTAGATACTCTGGTCATCGTCGCCGACAACACAAAGGTTACCGTGTACTGTCTGGAGCAGCTCGATAAGTCTGAACTGAAGCGGGTTTGTATCCTGATATTCGTCCACCATTATGTATTTAAACTTGTTTGAATAGTAATTCAGAATTTCATTGCTTGTTTCAAAAAGCTCAACGGTCTTTAGAATTATATCGTCAAAATCAAGTGCGTTTGAGCGCTTCAGTTGCTTTTCATATTCAGTATAAAGACGGCATATATCGTTGTTGTAGGTATCATTTCCGAAGTTTTCGGTATATTCGTCGGGAGATATGCGGCAATCCTTGCAGCGCGATATGCGGCTGAGCACGGCGCGCGGCGCAAGTATCTGCGGGTCTATGCCCATTTCCTTTTGCGCCGACTTTATAATGCGCAGCGAGTCGTCCGTGTCAAAAATGGAAAAGTCGCTTGAGTAGCCGAGCGTATCAATATTTCTGCGCAGTACCTTTGCGCAGAAGCTGTGAAAAGTGGAAGCCCATACTCCGCTTCCGTCTTCACCTATCAGGCTGTCAATTCTTGAAACGAGCTCCTTTGCGGCCTTGTTGGTAAATGTTATGGCGAGTATATTTGACGGATAGCAAAGTCCCTGCGCAAGTATGTTGGCAATACGGCTTATAAGCACCGTGGTTTTTCCGCTTCCCGCACCGGCGAGTATTAAAAGAGCACCCTCTGTGTGCAGAGCCGCTTTTTTTTGCATATCGTTCATTTTATCTAACTGCGCGTGTATTTTTGTTGCCTGCATTTTTATCCTCCGAAAGTTACTTTTTGTATTGTAACATAAATTACGTCTATACTCAATAAGTAATTTTTTTCTTTTGGATACAGCACTTTACAAAGCGGCATAAATGTGATATCATTTTGTATAATTATTAATTGATTTATAACTGAAGGAGTAATTTCAAATGGCAGCAAAAAACGATAAGTCACCGTATTTCACATATAAAGGTCTGCCTCTTGTGCGCAGTAAAAACTATATCTATTTCGGCGATCCGTCGCAGACTCATATTATTTTTATCACTATTCTGAGTTCTGACGCAAACGATATCCCGACAAAGGTATCTGTCGAGCTGCTGCTCACAGATGAGTCGTTGCCGCCTATGGAGCGACTGCTGAAAAGAGGAGAAAAGAACAGTCTTTATGAGGCGCTGGATATCGGTCTTATATGGCTGACCCGTGCGCTTAAAGATAAAAAATAAGGAGAAAAATTTATGATTCCTTTCGGCGGTAATTACGGAGATTATTATAATTACTATAATTCTTTTTACAATCCCTATACCGGCGCGCTTGATGCTGTTTTAGGAGTTTTGTCGTCGCTTGTGCTGGCGTCTTTGCTTATCGCTGTTGTTATGTTTGTTTTTGAGAGTATTGCGCTCTATACTCTTGCTAAAAAACGCGGTATAAAAAATGCGTTTCTGGCATTTATTCCTGTTGCTGATTCTTATATTTTAGGCAAAATTTATGACGATATATCGGCAACCATGAACAAGAAAACGAGCTATGCCGTGCGCATGGTCGTTTTAGCGTCGGTCGCATTGGTATCGGGTGTGTTTGCGTGCGTTTTTTTGGGAATGTCCGCTGTAATCGGTTTTGCCGGCGGCGAGGCGGTTATGTTTATTTTTATGGCCGTGCCGTTTTTGCTCGTGCAGATTGGCTGTACTGTTGCTTTGCTGATATTTACGCTTATTTCTCTGTATGCGGTTTACAAGGAATACGTGCCGTCCAATGCGGTACTGTTTCTTGTGCTTTCAGTGATTATACCCGTTACGATGCCGTTTTTGCTTTTTTCGATACGCAATAAAAAGAGCGGTTATCAGCTTTGGTGTGAGCAGCGTGCCGCCGCACAGGCGTGGGCTGCCGCACAGCAAAATTGCGGCTCTGCCGGTACATCAGCCGTATCTTCGGATTCCGACTTGCATGAAAACCGAAACGAAGATGCACAAAATCAATAGCATTCCGGGCATACCTTTTGGTATGCTCTTTTTTTGACGAAATAACGGTTATTTGCTTGACAATATATTGACGATTTTATATAATATATCCGTTGTTGATTTTTCGGCTACTGACGGATAAGTGGATACCACAGGGGAACCGGAAAATTTTTTATTGCCGACCGTCTGGGCAGTTCTTTTCTGTGGGAAAGGACTGCCTTTTTTGGTTTTTGATTATTTTGGAGGTATTAATGAAAAAAGTCGGGATTGTCATGGGCAGCGACAGCGACCTGCCCGTAGTTGAAAAAGCGATAGATACGCTCAAAGAATACGGCGTGCCGTATGAGGTGCATGTATACTCTGCGCACAGAACACCGGTTCAGGCACGTGATTTTGCGGTGAACGCGAGGGCGCGCGAATTTGGCGTTATAATTGCCGCGGCGGGTAAGGCGGCTCACCTTGCCGGGGCTATGGCCGCGGGCACGACGCTGCCTGTCATCGGAATTCCCGTTAAGTCTTCAACGCTTGACGGTCTTGACGCGCTGCTGTCCACCGTTCAGATGCCGTCGGGAATGCCTGTGGCGACAGTCGCTATTGACGGGGCGGCAAACGCCGCGCTTCTTGCCGTTCAGATTCTGTCCGTTGAAGACAGTGCGCTTGCGGACAAGCTAAATGCACAGCGTGAAAAAAATGTTGAAAAAATTCTTGCAGCTGATATGAAAATAAGTGAAAAATACTGAAATAAAGGAGAAAAAGCAATGAAAAAAATGCAGCAAATGTACGAAGGCAAGGCAAAAAAGGTGTTTGCAACGGACGACCCTGAGCTTTGTATCGTTTCATATAAAGACGACGCTACCGCGTTTAACGGTCTTAAAAAGGGTGAAATTGCGGGAAAAGGCGTCGTCAATAACCGCATGTCGAATTATCTTATGAAGCTTCTTGCGGAAAAAGCGGGCATTCCCACCCATTTTGTAGAAGAACTCAGCGACCGTGAGACACTTGTTAAAAAGGTTTCTATTGTGCCGCTGGAGGTAATTGTCCGCAATATTGCGGCCGGCTCGTTTTCTCAGCGTTTCGGTGTTAAAGAGGGAACAAAGCTTATCTGCCCGACGCTGGAATTCTGCTATAAAGACGATGAGCTGGGGGATCCTATGGTAAATGACTATCACATTATCGCATGCGGCTGGTCCACGCGTGAGGAACTGAATGTGATTTCGGATTACACGTTCCGTATCAATGCGTTTTTGAAAGAGTTTTTTGAAAAGATAGGCATTACGCTTGTCGATTTCAAAATAGAGTTTGGTAAAACTTCGGACGGTACAATCGTATTGGCGGACGAGATTTCGCCCGACACCTGCCGTTTTTGGGATTCCAAGACAAACGAAAAGCTGGACAAGGACCGTTTCCGCCGTGATATGGGCGGGGTTGAGGAAGCGTACAGCGAAATGATGAAGAGAGTTTTCGGGGAGTAAAGCATGAGTAACTTACATGAAGAATGCGGTATTTTCGGTATCTTTTGTCCGGAAAACACAGATGTTGCACGTTCGGTATACTACGGACTGTTTTCGCTTCAGCACCGTGGTCAGGAAAGCTGCGGTATTGTCGTCAATGACGACGGCTTGTTTACATCCTATAAGGACGCGGGTCTTGTAAACGACGTTTTTACACCGCGCGTAATGGAAAGCCTCGGCGAGGGCAGGATTGCCGTGGGTCATGTACGCTATGGTACAACGGGTACTGCTGACAGGCTCAATGCCCAGCCGATGGTTGTAAACCATGTCAAGGGCAGAATGGCGCTTGCGCATAACGGCAATCTTACAAATTCGTTTGAGCTTCGCCGTGAACTGGAGCTTGCCGGATCTATTTTTCATACCACAAGCGACACCGAGGTTATTTGTTATCTTATAACAAAAGAGCGTCTGACTGCATCATCTATCGAGGAAGCTGTCAAAAATGCGATGAATCGTATTAAGGGCGCGTATTCGCTTGTTATTATGTCACCGTCAAAGCTGATTGCAGTTCGCGATCCCAACGGTTTCAGACCCGTTTGCTACGGCAAGACGTCAGACGGAAGATATGTTGTGGCTTCAGAGTCGTGCGCGCTTGACTCTGTCGGTGCAGAATTTATCCGCGATCTTGAGCCGGGTGAGATTGTTGTCTTCAGCGACAGCGGCATAGAGAGCATAAAGGAGCACTGCGATAAGGTGAAGCAGTCTTCATGCGTGTTTGAATATATTTATTTTGCGCGTCCCGATTCGGTTGTAGACGGCGTATCCGTGCATGACGCGCGCGTACGCGCCGGCGCATATCTCGCGTTGGAGCATCCCGTGCAGGCGGATGTTGTTATCGGCGTTCCCGATTCGGGTATTGACGCGGCAATCGGTTTTTCCCGTCAGTCGGGCATACCGTATGGTATGGGCTTTATAAAAAACAAATATATCGGACGTACATTTATAGCCCCGGGTCAGAAATCACGTGAGGATAAGGTGCGCATAAAGCTCAACCCCATTTCCGAGGTAGTTAAGAATAAGCGCGTTGTTCTTATAGACGATTCTATAGTCCGCGGCACTACCAGCGCGCGCATTGTAAAGCTGCTGCGCGATGCGGGTGCGAAGGAAGTACATATGCGCGTTTCCGCACCTCCCTTTATTAAACCTTGCTATTACGGTACCGATATCGATTCGGAGGAAATGCTTATTGCACACAATCACACAGTGGGTGAAATCGCCCAAATTATCGGTGTTGATTCTTTGGGCTACCTTTCGGTAGGCGACGTTGAAAAGATTGCCGCCGGAGGTTTCTGCAAGGGATTTTGCACCGCCTGCTTTAACGGGAACTATCCTACAGAAGTTCCGTCGCAGCGGCATAAAAACCGTTTTGAGCAGAAAATCTCAAGAGGCGAGGAAAAAAGCAATGGATAAAAGCTACAGCGAAAGCTATAAGGCGGCGGGCGTTGATATAACGGCGGGCTATCGCGCGGTTGAACTTATGAAAGCGCATATTGCGCGAACAGTTACAAACGCTGAAAACAATGATATCGGCGGCTTCGGCGGACTCTTTGCGCTTGATATTTCAAAAACTCCCAATCCCGTGCTTGTCAGCGGGACAGACGGAGTGGGGACCAAGCTTAAACTGGCGTTTATGATGGACAGGCATGATACTGTCGGTATCGACTGTGTGGCTATGTGCGTCAACGATATAATATGCTGCGGTGCAAAGCCGCTTTTCTTCCTTGACTATATTGCATGCGGCAAAAACTATCCCGAAAAGATTGAGCAAATTGTTTCGGGAATAGCCGAGGGCTGCGTTCAGTCCGGCGCACAGCTTGTTGGAGGAGAAACGGCGGAAATGCCGGGGTTTTATCCGGAGGACGAATATGACCTTGCCGGATTTTCCGTCGGAGTAGTAGATAAAACAAAGATTTTGGACAATAAAAAAATGCGCGCGGGCGATGTTATAATAGGTCTGCCCTCCAGCGGCGTTCACTCCAACGGTTTTTCGCTTGTGCGCTGTGTTCTTGATATCGAAAATGCAGATATAAAAACGCCGGTTAGCGAGCTTTCGGGTCAGTCGCTCGGTCAGACGCTTCTTACGCCGACAAAGATTTATGTAAAGCCTATGCTTAAGCTTTTTGAAAAGGTAGCAGTCAAGGGTGTTTCACATATCACAGGCGGCGGCTTTTATGAAAACGTTCCGCGCAGTATACCTCGCGGTTTGGGCGCACGTATAGAAAAGGCGGCTGTTCCCGTCTTGCCTATATTCGATCTTATTCAGCAGAAGGGGAATATCCCTGAACGGGATATGTTCAATACCTTTAATATGGGAATCGGAATGGTGGCTGTTGTAGATAAAAACGATACCGATACCGCGCTGAACGTGCTGAAAGAGGCTGGGGAGGGCGCTGTTATAATCGGTGAAATTACCGATACAGAGGGCGTAACATTATGTTAGATAAGACCGCCCGCATTGCGGTGCTTGTTTCCGGAGGCGGAACAAATTTGCAGGCAATATTGGATGCGCAGAAAAGCGGAGTTATAAAAAGCGGCAGGGTAAGTCTTGTCATTTCAAATAATGAGAATGCGTACGCGCTTACCCGCGCGGCAAACGCCGGTGTGGAGTGCGCCGTTATCGGACGCTCGCCGGATTTTGAGGATAAAATAATAAACTGTCTTGAAAGTCACGGTATTGACCTTATAGTTTTAGCGGGGTTTATGTGTATTTTGAGTGAGGACTTTACAGCCCGCTATCCCGAACGGATTATAAATGTTCATCCGTCGCTTATTCCGTCTTTTTGCGGCAGGGGATTTTACGGACTGCATGTGCATGAGGCGGCGCTGGCGCGCGGTGTAAAGGTTACTGGTGCTACCGTGCATTTTGTAAACGAAATTCCCGACGGCGGCAGGATAATTGCGCAGAAGGCGGTAGAAATTGAGGATGGGGATACCCCGGAAACACTGCAAAAGCGCGTGATGACGCAGGCGGAGTGGATAATTCTGCCGCAGGCTGTTGAAAAGGTTTCGAAAGAGCTTACGGAGGCAAAAAAGTGAACGTATATGAAACATTGAACCCATTCAAACTTATTGAGGGCAATACATACCCCGGCAGGGGAATAATTATAGGTAAAACTCCCGACGGTAAAAACGCCGTCATAGCATACTTTATAATGGGTAGAAGCGTGAACAGCCGCAATCGTGTGTTTGAGCAGATTGACGGCGGGATAATCACAAAAGCTTTTGATGCATCAAAGCTTGAAGACCCGTCGCTTATAATCTATTCACCGGTACGCACGCTTGAAAATAAAATTATAGTTACAAACGGCGATCAAACGGATACTATTTACGACTTTGTAAAGGACGGCAAGAGCTTTGAGGACGCACTGCGTACACGTGAGTTTGAGCCGGACGCGCCCAATTTCACTCCCAGAATCAGCGGAATGCTGACCTTTGAAAACGGTGATTTTACCTATAAAATGAGCATACTCAAAAGCGCCGATGCAAAAGGCGGTGCATGCAGCAGGTATTTTTATGAGTATCCAGCACTTCCGGGCATCGGTCACTTTATTCATACCTATAACTGCGACGGTGATCCTATTCCGACATTTACCGGAGAGCCGGAGCGTGTTTGCCTGCAAAACGATATAGACGACTTTTCAGACAGTCTTTGGGCGGCGCTGAATGCCGACAATAGAATCTCGCTGTATGTAAGATTTGCCGACCTTAAGGCAGGTAGTGAAGAAACAAGAATAATCAATAAAAACAAATAGGAGCAAGAGATGGAAACGAATAAATATGTATCGCCTTTCTCCACTCGCTATTCGAGCGATGAAATGCAGTATGTCTTTTCGGAGGAGTTTAAGTTCAAAACCTGGAGACGGCTGTGGATAGAGCTTGCAAAGGCGGAAAAGGAGCTGGGACTGGATATCACGGATAAGCAGATAGCCCAGCTTGAGGCACATGCCGAGGATATAAACTTTGAAGTTGCCAGAGCGCGGGAGCGCGAGGTGCGCCACGACGTTATGTCTCATGTTTACGCCTATGGAAAACAGTGTCCCGACGCCGAGCCTATAATACATCTTGGTGCCACCTCCTGCTATGTCGGAGACAATACCGATGTGATAATACTTAAAAAAGCGTCGGAAATTATACTTAAAAAGGCGGCGGCTGTCGTCAAGAACCTTGCCGATTTTGCCCAAAAATATAAGGGCATGCCCTGCCTTGCATATACCCATCTTCAGCCTGCGCAGCTAACGACCGTCGGTAAACGTGCAACGCTTTGGATGTATGAGCTTATTCAGGATATCGAAGAGTTGGAGCACCGTCTTGACAAGCTTTTGCTGCTCGGTTCCAAGGGAACAACCGGTACGCAGGCAAGCTTTATGGAGCTGTTTGACGGTGATGAGCAAAAAATCAAAAAAATGGAGGATCTTATAGCAAAAGCTCTTGGCTTTTCGGGCTGTGTTCCCGTGTCGGGACAGACCTATTCGCGTAAGGTGGACGCTTACTTTTTGTCAGTGCTCTCCGGCTTTGCGCAAAGCGCGTATAAATTTGCAAATGATTTGCGTATCTTACAGTCCTTTGAGGAAATGGAGGAGCCGTTTGAGAAAAATCAAATTGGTTCTTCTGCCATGCCTTATAAGCGCAATCCCATGCGTTCAGAGCGAATTTGCGCGCTGGCAAGATATGTAATCGCTGATTCTGTAAACCCCGCGTTTACCGCCGGTACTCAGTGGTTTGAGCGTACGCTGGACGACAGTGCAAATAAGCGTATTGCGGTTTCCGAGGCATTTTTGGCGGTTGATGCAATACTAAATATATACATGAATGTCACCTCGGGTCTTGTTGTCTACGACAGGGTTGTGTACCGAAGGGTGATGGAGAAACTGCCGTTTATGGCAACCGAGAACATCATGATGAAATCGGTTAAAAAAGGCGGCAACCGTCAAAAGCTTCACGAGCAGCTGCGCGTACATTCCCATGCCGCGGCAGCTAAAGTGAAGCTCGAGGGCGGAGTTAACGACCTTATAGAAAGAATAGAAAACGACCCGGCATTTCCTCTTTCGCGTCAGGAGATAGAGAGTGAGCTTGATCCGACGTTGTATATCGGAAGAAGCGTAAGCCAAACCGAGGAATTTATTGAAAATTATGCAAAGCCTGTTATTGAACGACTTTTTGACGGTGAAAGCAGTGCTGAGCTTAGAGTATAAGGAGGATTACATGAAAGAATTTGAATTGAAATACGGATGTAACCCCAACCAAAGGCCGTCCAGAATTTATATGAGCGACGGCAGCGAACTGCCCATTGAAATACTGTGCGGCAGACCGGGATATATAAATTTTCTGGATGCTTTCAATTCGTGGCAGCTTGTCCAAGAGCTGAAGGCGGCTACGGGAATGCCCTGCGCCACGTCCTTTA
This sequence comes from uncultured Eubacteriales bacterium, assembly GCA_902492505.1. GTDB lineage: Bacteria > Bacillota > Clostridia > Oscillospirales > QAKW01 > RGIG9041. The sequence continues at coordinate 49,689 of CABULU010000003.1, read as the reverse complement.
AACACGTCAGTCCCACGTCTGCGGCAGTTGGAATCCCGCTTTCCGAAAAGCTCAAGCGCGCCTGCTTTGTAGACGATATCGAGGGTCTTGATAATTCGCTGCTTGCCTGTGCGTATGCAAGAGCCCGCGGAACCGACCGGCAATCTTCGTTTGGCGACTGGATTGCGCTGTCCGATGTCTGTGATGTCACCACAGCTATGCTTATAAAGCGCGAAGTGTCAGACGGAATTATTGCCCCGGGCTATGAGCCGCAGGCGCTTGAAATTTTGAAATCCAAGCGAAAAGGAAATTACAACATAGTAAAGATCGATGCAAACTATGTTCCGCAGGAAAAGGAAACAAAGCAGGTGTTCGGCATAACATTTGAGCAGGGCAGAAACAATTTTAAAATTGACGCCGCACTGCTTGAAAATATCGTGACTGACAATAAAACGCTGACAGAGGATGCAAAGCGCGACCTGATAGTGGCGCTTATCACCTTGAAATACACTCAGTCCAACTCAGTCTGTTATGCCGTCGACGGACAGGCAATAGGCGTGGGTGCGGGTCAGCAGTCGCGTATTTACTGCACCCGTCTGGCGGGAAATAAGGCGGATATTTGGCATCTGCGCCAGCATGACAAATGTTTAAATCTGCCGTTTTTGCCCACTCTCGGCAGACCTGACAGGGACAACGTAATTGACGTTTATATTTCAGATGACGACGAGGATGTTTTGGCTGATGGCAACTGGCAGAAATATTTTACCGAAAGACCCGAACCTTTTACCAAGGTGGAGCAGAAAGAGCATCTTTCAAAAATAACGGGTGTTTCAGTCGGTTCTGACGCGTTTTTCCCGTTTGACGACAATATCGAGCGCGCGCGCCGCAGCGGTGTCAGCTTCATTGCCCAGCCGGGTGGATCTATACGCGACGATATAGTGATTGACTGTTGCAATAAATACGGAATTGCTATGGCGTTTACAGGTATGCGCCTTTTCCATCATTAATTTTTTAGGGAGGATCAAAAAATGTTTTTTGAAAAGCTAAAGGAATTTGACAGCGAGGTTTATGCCTCCTGCGAGCGGGAGCTTAAACGCCAGCAGCATAATATTGAACTTATTGCGTCTGAAAATATCGTGTCTGAGGGCGTGCTTTTGGCTGCGGGCAGCGTTCTTACAAATAAATATGCCGAAGGATACCCGGGCAAGCGTTATTACGGCGGTTGCGTCTATGTTGACGAGGTTGAGGAAATAGCAAGAGCGCGTGCAAAAAAGCTGTTTGGAGCTGAGCATGCAAATGTTCAGCCTCACAGCGGTGCGAATGCCAACCTTGCCGTATTTTATGCACTTTTGAAGCCGGGTGATACCGTGCTGTCCATGAGCCTTGCTCATGGCGGTCATCTTTCTCACGGTTCTCCCGTAAACATTTCGGGAAATTACTTCAATATAGTACCTTACGGCGTGTCTGATGACACACAGCAGATTGATTTCGACGAGGTTTTGCGTCTTGCCAAAGAGCATAAGCCCAAGCTTATTCTTGCAGGCGCTTCGGCTTATCCGCGCACAATAGATTTTGCCAAATTTCGTGAGATTGCCGATGAGGTCGGCGCATATCTCATGGTGGATATGGCGCATATAGCGGGTCTTGTCGCGGCAGGCCTGCATCCCAATCCCGTGCCTTATGCAGACGTTGTTACAACCACGACTCATAAGACTCTGCGCGGTCCGCGCGGTGGTCTTATCCTTTGCAAAGAGCAGTATGCAAAGCAAATAGACAAGGCCATTTTCCCCGGCACGCAGGGCGGTCCGCTCATGCATATTATTGCAGCAAAGGCAGTTGCCTTCGGTGAAGCACTTACAGATGAATTTAAGGCGTATCAGACGCAGATTGTCAAAAATGCTTCCGTCCTTGCAAACTCATTTATAAAAGAAGGCGTTGATTTGGTGTCCGGCGGAACGGACAACCATCTCATGCTGCTCGATCTTCGCGGCTGCGCAATTACCGGAAAGGAGTTGGAGCATCGTCTGGATGAGGTTCATATAACCGCAAATAAAAATGCAATTCCCAACGACCCGCAGAGTCCGTTTATTACAAGCGGTCTGCGTATAGGCACGCCCGCCGTCACAAGCCGTGGCTTCAAGGAAGCCGAAATGGAGCTTATTGCGGGCTGGGTAAAGCGTGTAATAACAGATTTTGAAAACAGCCGCGGCAGTATAACCGATGAGGTTGTGAGCCTTTGCGAAAAATATCCGATTTATAACAAGTAGGAGAATTTATGAAAATAATGGTAGTCGGCGGCGGAGGCCGCGAGCACGCTATAATAAAGAAGCTTAAAAAAAGTAAGTCGGTGACGGAGATTTATGCTCTGCCGGGAAACGGAGGTATTGCCGCCGACGCCGTATGCGTTGATATCGGCGCAAAGGATATTGAAAAAATAGTCGCCTTTGCTGTTGAAAACGCGGTTGATTTTGCGGTTGTCGCACCCGATGACCCGCTGGTTATGGGCGCCGTCGATGCGTTGGAGAGCGCGGGCGTTCCATGCTTCGGTCCTGATAAAAGAGCAGCGGTCATTGAGGGCAGCAAGCGGTTTTCCAAGGAACTTATGAAAAAATACGGCATTCCGACAGCGGAGTTTGTGACATTTACCGAGCTTGAGCCGGCACTTGAATATGTTTCACACTGCGATATTCCCGTTGTTATCAAGGCAGACGGACTGGCGCTGGGCAAGGGTGTAATTATTGCTAAGACACGTGCCGAGGCGGCTGATGCCGTAACCTCTATGATGCGTGACAAAAAATTCGGCGACAGCGGAACTACTGTTGTTATCGAGCAGTTTCTTACAGGTCCCGAGGTGTCGGTGCTTGCTTTTACTGACGGTAAAACGGTAAAGCCGATGGTGTCTTCTATGGATCATAAGCGCGCCGGCAACGGTGATACCGGACTCAATACCGGCGGCATGGGCACAATTGCACCCAATCCTTTTTATACGGACAAAATTGCTGCCGAATGTATGGAAAAAATCTTTCTCCCCACGGTAGATGCCATGCGTGCGGAAAACCGCCGGTTTAAGGGCTGCCTTTATTTTGGTCTGATGCTGACGCAAAACGGACCTTATGTGATTGAATATAACTGCCGTTTCGGCGACCCCGAAACTCAGGTTGTGCTCCCGCTTTTGGAAAGCGACCTTTTGGAAATAATGCAGTCATGCAGAAACGAAACGCTTGATAAAACCGAGGTGAGGTTCAGAAACGGCGCCGCAGCTTGTGTTGTAATGGCGTCCGACGGTTACCCGGAAAAGTATGATACCGGCTTTGAAATCGACCTTTCGGCAAATAAGTCGAGCGAGGTTTTTGTCGCCGGCGCAAAGCTTGAAAACGGAGCGCTTGTTTCCTCCGGCGGACGTGTGCTCGGGGTTACCGCAGTGGGTGAAACGCTGAAGGACGCTCTTGATACGGTCTACGCCGACGCAGCAAGAATAACGTTTAAAAATGCGTATTATCGCGATGATATAGGCGCGCGTGCGCTGTCGGCATTTAAGAATTAGGAGGACGCGCAATGGTTTACAGAGTTTATACTGAAAAGAAAAAGGAGCTTGCAATAGAGGCGCAGGCACTGAAAAATGATCTTGTAACACTGGTACGGGTAACAGGACTTGAACATCTGCGTATTCTCAATCGCTATGATGTGGAAAATATAGAAAAGCCGCTTTTTGACTATGCTGTAAAAACTGTTTTTTCCGAGCCGCAGCTTGATATAGTGACAAGTGAAATCGAGGGCGCGGAAAATGCAGTTGTTTTTGGCGTTGAATACCTTCCGGGGCAGTTTGATATGCGCGCGGACAGCGCCGCACAGTGTATTCAGCTTATTGCGCAGTGTGAGCGTCCGATTGTCCGCTGTGCGCGCATCTATGTGCTTTACGGAAGTCTTACCGAAAAGGACATAGATACCGTTAAAAAGTATGTGATTAATCCCGTTGAGAGCAGAGAGGCCTCTCTGGACACATTTGAAACATTGAAAGCGGAATATGAAATTCCGCAGACCGTTGAGACGCTGAGCGGCTTTTGCTCGCTTTCGCGTCAGGGGCTTGAGGAATTTGTCTCAAAATACGGTCTGGCAATGGATGCGGACGATATAGAGTTTTGTCAGGATTACTTTAAATCAGAACAGCGTGACCCCACGCTTACCGAGATTCGCATGATAGATACCTACTGGTCCGACCACTGCCGTCACACCACGTTTTTGACAACTATCGATTCGGTAACATTCGAGGATAAGACTGTGCAGGCGGCATACAATGAGTATCTTGCCGTACGCAAAAAGTTGGGCAGGACAAAGCCTGTAAACCTTATGGATATAGCGACTGTTGCCGTGCGCGAGTTGAAAGCACAGGGTAAGCTGCCACGCCTTGACGAGTCGGAGGAGATAAACGCCTGTACCGTTAAAATAACAGTTGACGTTGACGGTGAAAATCAGGATTGGCTGCTGCTCTTTAAAAATGAAACGCACAACCATCCGACCGAGATCGAACCGTTTGGCGGTGCCGCAACCTGTATCGGCGGCGCAATCCGAGATCCGCTGTCGGGAAGAAGCTATGTTTACGCCGCAATGCGCGTGACAGGGGCTGCAGATCCGCTGAAACCTGTGAGCGAGACGATACCGGGTAAGCTCCCGCAGCGAAAAATCGTGACTACCGCTGCGGCAGGATATTCCTCATACGGAAATCAAATAGGTCTTGCCACGGGACAGGTTGACGAAATATATCATGACGGGTATGTGGCAAAGCGTATGGAAATCGGCGCGGTAATTGCCGCAGCTCCTGCAAAAAATGTACGCCGTGAGGCGCCAAGTCCCGGTGATATTGTAATTTTGCTCGGCGGCAGAACGGGACGCGACGGCTGCGGCGGAGCGACAGGTTCGTCAAAATCTCATACTCTTCAGTCGCTTGAAAGCTGCGGTGCAGAGGTTCAAAAGGGTAACGCGCCGGAGGAGCGCAAGCTTCAGCGCCTATTCAGAAACAGCGAGGCTTCTCGCCTTATTAAACGCTGTAACGATTTCGGCGCAGGCGGCGTGTCCGTTGCTATCGGAGAGCTGGCGGACGGACTTGAAATAGACTTAAATGCAGTCCCCAAAAAATACGACGGACTGGACGGTACGGAGCTTGCCATCAGCGAGCCGCAGGAACGTATGGCTGTGGTTGTAGAACCGCAGCATGCTCAGCGATTTAAGGAACTTGCGACTGCCGAAAACTTGGAGGCTACGGTAGTTGCTGTCGTTACGGAAAACCCGCGCCTTGTAATGAATTGGAACGGAAGCCGCATTGTCGATATTTCACGTGACTTTTTAAACTCAAACGGTGCACAAAAGCATATTGATATAAGCGTTAAAAAGCCTCAGAAATTTGATAAACAGCAGCCCCGGGATTTTGCTTCGGGTATGCGGGCGCTTGCAAATGATCTCAATGTCTGCTCCAAACGCGGGCTTTCGGAGCGGTTTGACTCGACGATAGGCGCGGGTACTGTGCTCATGCCCTTTGGCGGCAGGTACCAGCAGACTCCTATTCAGTCGATGGTACACAAAATTTCGGTCGAAAAGGGTCAGACAGATACATGCTCGTTCATGTCATGGGGATATAATCCGTTTATAACAGAAAAAAGCCCTTATCACGGCGCATATCTTGCTGTTGTGGAGTCTGTTTCAAAGCTGATTGCCGCAGGCGCCGAATTCAAAGACGTTTATCTGACTTTCCAGGAATATTTTGAGAAGCCCATGAGGGACGCTGTGCGCTGGGGAAAACCGATGTCTGCATTGCTCGGCGCATTCAAGGCACAGCTTGATTACGGGATCGGTGCAATCGGCGGCAAGGATTCCATGAGCGGCACTTTTGAGGACATCACCGTCCCGCCGACGCTTGTTTCCTTTGCCGTGACTACGGGAAAAACCAAGCAGGTTATTTCACCCGAATTTAAGGGTGCAGGTCATGATGTTGTGCTACTTTGTCCCCGGTATGATGAAAACGGTCTGCCTGATTGCGAATCGCACAAGCATATTTTTTCCGTTGTAACACGGCTTATGCGTGAGGGACGCGTACTGGCGGCGTATACACCGACATACGGCGGTATTGCCGAGGCTGTGATGAAAATGTGTTTTGGAAACGGTGTAGGCTTTGAGTTTAACAAATCTGTTTCAAACGAGCTTATTTTCGGCTATAATTACGGCGCGTTTATTCTGGAGCTTGCAGACGGCAAAGAAATAGGCGAACGCAGCATTTCACTTGGTGCAACCACACAGTCGCCCTCTATAAAAGCTGGCGGTGACACGATTTTGCTGTCGGATTTGCTTTCCGTATATGAAGATAAATTGGAATCGGTGTATTCCTGCAATATTGAGCAGGCACAAAAAAATATACCGACCGTGAGCTATAAAGCGCAAAGTTATCCGCGTGTGCGTGTAAAGACTTTAAAACCCCGCGTGCTTATACCTGTATTCCCGGGTACAAACTGTGAATTTGACACTGCAAAGGCAATGTCCCGCGCAGGCGCCGAAGCTGAGATATTTGTTATCAACAACCTGTCGCCCGCCGGAGTTTCTCAGTCTGTTGAGACGTTTGCAGATAAACTGAAACAGTCGCAGATTGTATTTGTGCCCGGCGGCTTTTCCGGCGGCGACGAGCCGGACGGCTCGGGTAAATTTATAACTGCTTTTTTCAGAAACGGGGCTGTGAGTGAGCAGATAAACGAGTTGCTTGAAAACCGTGACGGACTTATGTGCGGTATTTGTAACGGCTTTCAGGCTCTAATTAAGTTAGGTCTTGTTCCTTTTGGAAGAATAATCGATACGGACGAGAGCTGCCCGACGCTTACCTTTAATACGATAGGTCGTCATCAGTCGCGTCTTGTCCGCACGCGCATTGCTTCGAATAAATCGCCGTGGCTGATGAATACGGAGCCCGGTCAGGTATATACAGTGCCTATTTCTCACGGAGAGGGTCGTTTTATAGCAAGTGACAGCACACTTGAACAGCTTATTGCAAACGGTCAGATTGCGACTCAGTATGTTGACCTTGACCAAAATCCGACCGGTGATATACGCTTTAACCCCAATAATTCCGTTTTTGCCGTTGAGGGTATTACGTCTCCCGACGGCAGGGTGTTCGGAAAGATGGGTCATTCCGAACGTATAGACATTGATTTGTATAAAAACGTTGACGGAGTATATGATATGAAAATGTTTGAATCAGCCGTAAAATACTTTGAAATTTAAGAGGTGATACTTTGAAAACGGATATAGAGATAGCTCAGTCGGCAAAAATGCGTCCCATCGCTGAAATTGCTAAAAATGCCGGAATTGATGAAAAGTATGTTGAACAGTACGGTAAATACAAGGCAAAGATTGATCTTTCAATTATGAATGAGGTCCAAAAGCCGGACGGTAAACTGGTGCTTGTTACAGCGATAACGCCAACTCCTGCCGGAGAGGGGAAAACGACAACGACAATAGGTCTTGCCGACGGACTGTCACGCATAGGCAAAAAGGTTGTCACCGCCCTGCGCGAGCCGTCGCTCGGTCCTGTTTTCGGTATCAAAGGCGGCGCGGCGGGCGGCGGCTATGCTCAGGTTGTGCCGATGGAGGATATCAACCTGCATTTTACTGGTGATTTTCATGCCATAGGTGCGGCAAACAATCTGCTTGCAGCGATGCTTGATAATCATATTCATCAGGGAAACGCGCTGGGTATTGACACTCGTCGTATTACGTGGAAGCGCTGCGTTGACATGAATGACCGTCAGCTGCGCAATGTTGTGGACGGATTGGGCGGAAAGATAAACGGCGTGCCGCGTGAGGACGGTTTTGATATAACCGTTGCTTCCGAGGTAATGGCTGTACTTTGTCTGTCTTTGTCAATAGACGATTTAAAGGACAGATTAAGCAGGATTATAGTAGCATATAATTTTTACGGTCAGCCGGTAACCGCCGGTCAACTAAAGGCTGCGGGCGCTATGGCGGCGCTTTTAAAGGATGCCGTTAAGCCCAATCTTGTTCAGACTCTTGAGGGAACTCCCGCGCTTATACACGGCGGTCCGTTCGCCAATATTGCGCACGGCTGCAATTCAGTCACTGCAACAAAAATGGCGTTGAAGCTTGGAGATTATGCTGTGACCGAGGCGGGCTTTGGCGCGGATCTCGGCGCGGAAAAATTCCTTGATATCAAGTGCCGTGCAGCCGGACTGGAACCGTCGGCCGTTGTGATTGTTGCAACAGTGCGTGCGCTTAAAATGCACGGCGGTCTTGCAAAAACAGAGCTTGCAAGTGAAAACCTTGAAGCACTTGAAAATGGTATGCCAAATCTTTTGCGACATGTTTCCAATATTAAAAATGTGTACGGACTTCCGTCGGTTGTTGCAGTAAACCGTTTTCCGACAGATACGGATGCAGAAATCAAGCTAATTATTGAAAAATGCCGCTCACTCGGCGTAAACGTGGTGCTTTCGACCGTATGGGCAGACGGCGGCGCGGGCGGTGAGGCGCTTGCACGCGAGGTTGTGCGTTTGTGCGAGGAAGAGAAGGGGAGCTTTAATTTCTGCTATGAGCTTGAAGACGGTATAGAAGAAAAAGTCAGAAAGATTGTCACAAAAGTTTACGGCGGCGCCGGCGTGAGCTTTACTGCTGCAGCGTCAAAGCAGATTGCAGAACTGACGGCTTTGGGCTACGGCGACCTGCCTGTCTGTATTGCCAAAACACAGTACAGCTTTTCGGATGACCCTGCAAAAACAGGCGCGCCTGACGACTTTACGGTAACGGTAAAAAATGTGAAAATTTCCGCCGGTGCGGGCTTCATTGTCGTACTGACGGGAGATATAATGACAATGCCGGGCCTTCCGAAATTACCCGCTGCTGAAAAAATAGACGTTTCAAGTGACGGAATTATCACGGGATTGTTTTAAACGGTAATAGTTATCGGGGCTTTTCGCATTAAAAGCGGTAAAGCTCCGATTTTTTATTACAATTTTTTAATAAACGGTAAAACCCCTTTTATTATTGAAAGTATTGTGCTATACTGATAATACAAAGGCGGTGATTATATGAAGAAGCTTCTGAAATATTCGGTCCTTTCGATTTGCGCCGTTATTTTTTTAATCGGTGCTATTATTACCGTTAAGGGGTACGCGATGTACTGCAAGGTGCTGCGCGATAACCCGCCGGCGCAGGCAATAGAGAAAATAAAAAGCGATGAAGATTATGTTTCCATTGACGTTTTGCCTCAAATGTACCTTGACGCGGTTATTGCGGTAGAGGACAGGCGGTTTTATTATCATCCCGGTATTGATATTATTTCAATCGGGCGCGCCGTGCTTACCGATATACGTGAGATGAAACTTGTTGAGGGCGGCAGCACGATAACTCAACAGTTTGCAAAGAATATATTTTTTACCCAGTCAAAAAAATTTGAACGTAAAATTGCCGAGATGTTTATGGCTTTGCGTCTTGAGCGGATGTATACCAAGGATGAAATACTGGAGCTTTATGTAAATACTATTTATTTTGGCAGCGGATATTATTCGGTGCGTGCGGCAAGCCTCGGTTATTTTGATAAAGAGCCGTGGGAGCTTTCGGATTATGAGAGCACAATGCTGGCGGGTTTGCCAAATGCGCCTTCCGTCTATTCGCTGGATAACAATCCCGAACTTGCAAGCCAGCGTCAGGCGCAGGTTATAAATAAGCTTGTAAAATACGGTTATATAAAAGAAGAGGAGGGTGAGCGCATACTCAGCTGCGCTCCCTGATAGGTATGTCAGACGATAAATTTGTACAGCGTCATAAAAAGGGCTTCGGAATACTTTCAATTGCGGTATTTATAGTTTTTTCGGCGGCCGTCTGCTGGTATATCGGCAGGCCGATGCTGCACTTTGTTTCGGAACCGGAAATATTTCGAGAGTGGATAGATTCCAAAGGGATTTTCGGTCAGCTTATATTTATCGGGATGGTTGCGCTTCAGGTTATCTTTGCAATTATTCCGGGTGAACCGCTGGAAATAGGCGCAGGTTATGCGTTCGGTGCACTGGAGGGTACTGTCTTATCTGTAATCGGCGGATTGCTTGGAAGCCTTGTTGTGTTTGTGTTCGTGCGCACCTTCGGAGTGCGCGTTGTTGAACTGTTTTTTTCAGTTGACAAAATAAACAACCTGAAGTTTTTAAAAAATGCCAAGCGGCTTGAAATTATAACCTTTATTATCTTTTTGATACCGGGAACGCCGAAGGACCTCATGGTTTACTTTATAGGTCTTACGAAAATAAGAACTCTCCATTTTATTCTTATAACAAGTGTTGCCCGTCTTCCGTCGATTGTGACCTCTACCATTGGCGGCAATGCGCTTGGAATGCAAAATTATGTGTTTGCTATTGTAGTATTTGCGGTAACACTTGTTTTAAGTGCCATAGGTTTTTCCGTTTATCACATAATGTGTAAGAAGAACGACAGAAAACAGCCGTGAGGCTGTTTTTTTATTGAAAACCTATTGAAAAATTTGAAAATAGTGGTACAATATATTAGCAGTCTGAAATAATGAGTGCTAATTTTATTAAAAGGGTGATATATAATGGCTAAAAAACAATTTAAGACAGAATCGAAGAAATTACTCGATATGATGATTAACTCTATATACACGCATAAGGAGATATTTTTACGTGAGCTTTTGTCTAATGCGAGCGATGCGATAGACAAGCTGTACTATCGTTCTCTCACTGACGGTGATGTCGGTCTGTCAAAGGAGAGCTTTGAGATAAAGCTGTCGGTCGACAAGGACAGCCGTACAATCGTCATAGAGGATAACGGAATTGGTATGACAAAGGATGAGCTTGAAAACAATCTCGGTACGATTGCTAAAAGCGGCTCTTTTGATTTTAAAAACGATAATGAGAAAAAAGAGGATGTGGATATAATCGGTCAGTTCGGTGTCGGTTTTTACTCCGCTTTTATGGTAAGTGACAGTATCAGCGTTTTAAGCCGGGCATACGGCAATGAACAGGCATATGAGTGGAAATCATCCGGCGTTGACGGATACACAGTAACTGAAGCTCAAAAAGACAGCTGCGGTACGGTAATTACGCTTCACGTCAAGGAGGATGCGGAAAACGAGAATTACAGCGAGTTTCTTGATAAATACCGTATTCGCGCACTTGTCAAAAAATACTCCGACTATCTGCGCTATCCTATAAAAATGGATATGGACAAGAGTGTGCCTGTTGAGGGTAAGGAAGGCGAATATGAGACGGTTGTTGAAACGCAGACTCTTAACAGTATGATTCCGATTTGGAAAAAGCAGGCGTCTGAATGTACGAATGAGGAGTATGAGGGCTTTTACAGAGAAAAATTCTTTGACTATGAGTCTCCTATCAAAATTATTCATTCCAAATTTGAAGGCTTGACGTCCAGCGATGTCTTGCTTTTCATACCAAAGCATGCACCGTTTGATTACTATACAAAGGATTTTGAAAAGGGTCTCCAGCTCTATTCAAGCGGAGTTCTTATCATGGATAAATGCGCGGATCTTTTGCCGGATTATTTCAGCTTTGTACGCGGGGTTGCCGACAGCGCAGATCTTTCGCTTAATATTTCCCGCGAGACGCTTCAGCATGACGCACAGCTGAAGAGCATTGCAAAAAATATTGAGAAGAAGATAAAAAATGAACTGTTAAAGATGCTGAAAGACGAGCGGGAAAAATACGAGGAATTTTTCAAGGCTTTCGGAATTCAACTTAAATACGGATTGTATTCCGATTATGGTACTCATAAAGACGTATTGAAAGATCTTATTCTTTTTATTTCTTCGGCGGATAAAAAATATGTTTCGCTCAAGGAATACGTATCACGCATGAAAGAAGATCAGAAAACAATATATTATGCTGCCGGCGAGACAGTGGATAAAATTGATATGCTGCCGCAGGTAGAGGCCGTTAAAGATAAAGGCTTTGAAATTCTGTATCTTACGGATGATGTGGATGAATTTGCACTTAAAATGCTCGGTAAATACGATGATAAGGAGTTCACAAATGTCTGTGACGGCGGGCTTGATATTTTGTCCGACGAAGAGAAAAAGGAGCTTGAGGAAGAAAACAAGCAGTACGAGGATATGTTTAAGTGCATGAAAGAAGCGCTTGGGGACAGTGTAAATGTTGTCCGCTTTACAAAGTCGCTGAAAAATCACCCGGTTTGTCTTGTAAGTGAGGGCGATGTATCGCTTGGTATGGAAAAAGTGCTTGAAAAAATGCCGGAAAACGGCGCTGCTCCTGTAAGGGCCCAAACGGCACTTGAAATAAACGAGGCTCATCCGATCGCTAAAAAGCTGCGTGAACTATACGGCAGCGACAGGGAGAAGCTTTCGGAGTACTCAAAAATACTTTATGCGCAGGCACGTCTTATCGGCGGTATGACGGTGGATAATCCGACAGAGCTTGCGGGTCTTGTCTGTGGACTGATTTCATAATAAATAAAAATATCTCTCGGTGTATACCGAGAGATATTTTTTATTCATTGTAAAGCATGTCAAATACCATAATTATTTTAGCAATCTGTGCGCGCGTGGCAAAACCTTTCGGTTCAAGTTCGGTCGGTGTCATACCGTTTATTATTTGGGAATAGTTTGCCCATTCCATAGCCTCTCTGGCGAACTTTCCGATTTTACCGCTGTCGGAGTATTGAGTCAGAGTATTTCTTCCGCTTGTATCATAGCCTTTGAATCGTGCATATCTGAAAAGAATAGTTGCCGTCTGTTCTCGGGTTATAAATGTATCGGGAGCAAATTTGTCCGGACTTATGCCGTTTATAATTCCGTTATCTGACGCCCATTTTATGTATCCGGTGTAGTATTTGTTTTTGCGGACATCACTGAATGCAGTGTCGGCGTTTCTGTTTTCATCAACACCTTCCAGTCTGCCGATAACCGTTACAAGCATTCCGCGCGTTAGGTTTGTGGCGGGTTCAAACGTATTTTCCGTCATTCCGTTGAAAAGATTGTTTTCAACAACGTATGAAATCGGCTTAAAAGCCCAGCTTGTCACTTTTACGTCTGTCATTTTAGATTCAATGGCATGTATTGTGCCGTCGTTGGAAATCTCTATTCCGTAAATCTTTGTTTTGACGGTCTTGCCCGTTTTGGCTGTCACTTTAAGTGTGTGCATGCCGGTATCTGGTCTCTGAAAGGTGCATTTGTAAGGATATCCGTTTTCCGATGATAGCATTTTGCCGTCCAGCTCATAGCTGACTGTGCTTTCGCCGCCGGGATAATATGAGCATGTATAGAGCGTTATTTGATTTGCCGCTTCATTGAGATTTTTCAGCTTCATATAATTCTGACCGCTGATCTGCGTTGTTTTTTGCATCGCAATGTTTTGGTTTACTGTTTGTACATATGTATTATACATTTCCTGATTGTTTTTAAGAGAATAGCTTGTTCCCGCAAAATCCGTATTGAAATAATAAATAGCTCTGATTTGCGGATATACCATGTTCACATATGTATAAAAATAGCGAAGCGATTCTTTTGCGTGCTCCAACGTCTGAATTCCTTTGGAGTCCCGGTAGGCAAACCCGCATTCGCTAACGGCTATAGGCTTGCGGTCGCCGAATGTATCGACAATGTTCTTTATTCTGAGCAGCTGATTTTCATATATTCCGCGGCCGTACCATGCGTCCGTCTGGCTGCCTGCTTCTTCTGACGCGGCAGAGGAAATCTTGCCGTATGTTGACATTCCTACCCAGTCTACATATTCATCACCCGGATAAAAGTCCTCAGCGGTATAATACCAGTTGGAAATATCATTGGGCGAGTACATCATAGCGCAGTTGGGTGCCAGCCTGTGAACATAATCTGCGACTGTTGCAAAGGCTTCTTTAAATTTGTCCGTAAACTGCTTTTTCTGCTGCTCGGTAGTATAATTTTCAAGATCTTCCCAGCAGTTCACTTCTGCACCGAATCGGATAATAAATTTAAAGTCCTGTTCTGCAAGCCACTTGACGTTTCTTTCGATATATTCGCGGGTTTCATCTGCACAAACCCGCTCCAAATCCTCATATGTCTCATTGGGCACGTTCCAGCCTATCTCCACAAGGTCGTACTTGTTGGGCGGTAACTGCCAGTCAAACGGTCCGATGTCCTCGGTGAAAAACTGAACGTAAATTAGCTTGGCGCTTTGGTTCCCGCCGATGTAATCACTGCACATGCCGTAATATGTGCCGAAATTGCTTTCAGGTTCGTTTATTTGACCGAAATACGGAACGTCACTGCTTGTTTCCGATTCGGTGTATACTTCAAAAATACCCTCGGTTTGCGCTATCATTGCCTCTGTCAGCATTATTTTGTCTCTGTAATCTTTTCCGTTGTCGTTTAGCCAGACAAAACATTCAAGCGCCTTGCGGTAGTATTTACAAGCTTCGGTATAAAGTCCGCTTTTTTCATATTCGAGTGCTGCGCGCTCTCTCGGAAATGCCAGCCGAAGATATTCGGTTTCATTGCTTGGTGCGGGATATACCGCTTCTATTCTTTTAACACAGGAAATTATTTCATCAGAATTTCCGCTTTCCAGCGCTTTCAGGTAGTCTGCCTGCACATCCCAGTAGCTTTCGGCCCGGACATAGCAGGATAGGGCTGTAAACGATAATACCGTGCATAAAATAATAGACAGAATTCTTTTCTTCATGTTTTCCCTCCGGAATAAGTAAGTGTATTTATTATAGCATGATATTGATATGCAGTCAAATGACATTAAATGTAAGTACCGGCTGGAATCAGCCGGCACATGTTTTAAAGCTCCGTTAAAATTTTATAGGTTGTATCTGTCGGCTTTGCAACAAGCCGCTTTATTTTGACGCCCATGTCGGAAAAACGCTTTTCATACTCGGTCATGATATTGGGTGTAGCTGTCGAATGAAGGTCGCGTGTTATCTCAGACATTTCAAAGCTAAGCTCTTCAAATTCTTTAAGCGTAAATTCAAACAAACCGTCATTATCTGTTTTGAAGCGGATTTCGCCGCCGTTTTTCAGCAGAGGCAGGTAGTGTTTTATCATTTTTCTGTGTGTCAGTCTGCGCTTGGCATGAGCAGCTTTAGGCCAAGGATCGCAGAAATTTATGTAAATGACATCCGCGCATTTTTCTGGCAGAATTGACGGCAGTATCTCGGCATCGGCGCAGATAAAGCGGATGTTACCAAGCCCCGCGTTATATGCCTTTTCCATGCCCATGAGTATGCAATCCTTAACTCTTTCTATGGATATAAAGCTGCGGTTTTGATTTTGAGCTGCGCACTGAGTTATAAAACCGCCCTTCCCGGAGCCGATTTCCATTTCGAGCACTCTGCTTTTGTCAAAAACATCGTAAAAGCGGTCTTTAAGCGACGGCTCCGGTGTGAGCGCAAATTCAGCGCATCGCTCAAACCTTGTATCTCTGTTCTTCTTTCTTCTCAGTCTCAATTTCGGTTTTCCTCCAAAAGGCTTGTAATAACATGCTGTGCAAGTAAAAGACCTGCGGCTGACGGAACATACGATATCGAACCCACTGTGCGTTTTCCTTCATCGGATATTTCATATTCCGGCTGTATGACGGGCGCTTTTGAATATAGCACGTCAAGCTTCATAACACCCGCTTTTTTCAGCTCGCATCTCATTTTTCTTGCGAGCGGACAGCCGCTTGTCTCAAATATATCGCATATTTCAAACTGCGTTGCATCCAGTCTGTTTCCGGTACCCAGACAGGAAATTATCGGCGTATCAGTTTGATATGCGTATTCGGCAAGCGCTGTCTTAGCAGGAACAAAATCTACCGCGTCGATTATATAATCGGTATTATTCGGAATCAGCTCTGCTGCATTCTGCCTGTCTATAAATTTGGAAATCCCCGTAAAATCAATATCTGAATTTATTGATTTTGCCCGTATTTCGGCAGCATCGGTTTTTAGCATACCGACAGTATCCGATGTCGCTATTAACTGACGATTTAAATTGCTTACCGCAACTTTGTCTGCGTCTATCACCGTAATTTTGCCGATTCCCGCGCGCACCAGTGCTTCAAGTGCGTATGAACCGACGCCGCCGCAGCCGCAAAGCAGCACCTGCGAATTTTTAAGTTTTTTTAATCCGCACTCTCCGATGAGTGCTTTAGTACGTGTAAATATTTCCATTGTTTTATATTATAAATTACGGCTGCCGTTTTTCAGGCAGCCGTAAACATGTGTTCTCAACCCGCGTATGCCGTCAACCGCATACTTTAATCCCTGCGAAAAGTCACAGGTGGGAGTTCGCCGTCACCCTTCACAGGCTTCCGTATCAGGCAAAATGCCGGTACGGCTTGCTCACAGGGCTTCGAGCATCATTCCCGTATAATTAATGTAGGCTTAAAATAAACAGTCAACGCACACCGCAGGCAGTGTCTTTTCAGTCAAGTATAAGGTCTTCAAACGTCTCTTCAAATACTCTTGAAACACGATTTAGCTCATTATCGTCATCTATAGTGACAAGAATTTCCTCACCTGCGTCATCCTCAATGGTTTTGAGAATAAATAACGTGCCGTCGCTTTCAAGCTGTTTTTTCGGATCGTCAAAGAGTTCGATAAGTCCGACATAAATTGTGCCGTCCATCTCGACTGAGCCGAAATGCTCAAACTGGAGCTCCGTCCCGTTTTCGTCGGTAAGCGTAATTATGTCGTTTCCGAATTCGTTCGCCATTCAAAGTCCCTCCGCTCATTTCTGTTATCAGTATAACACAATTCTATCGAAATTAAAAGCCTATTTACAAAAATTTTATACATCTAACTTCATGTCGCCGTTTTTAATCCAGCCGATTTTACGAAGAATTTCGGAAAACAGCAGTGAAAGTGCGGCGGGCGCCAGAAAGTACATTACAATAATTTCGATAAGTACGATAACGGGTGAGGTTCCGGCTCCTGTCATTACCTGAAATGCGGAAATCGGACCGACAAGTCCCGATGTGCCCATGCCGGAGCCCACAGCGTTGCTTGTCATTTTGAGAATTGCCGAAGAAATCGGTCCGAGAATTACTGACGCAAGCGTTGCGGGAATCCATATTTTGATATTCCGTACAATATTAGGCATCTGTATCATTGATGTACCGATACCCTGCGCGATAAGTCCGCCGAGCTTGTTTTCGCGGTAGCTTGCGACCGCAAAGCCTATCATTTGTGCGCAGCATCCTACCGTTGCCGCGCCCGCCGCAAGACCGGTCAGTCCGAGCGAAACGCCGATGGCGGCCGATGAGATGGGCAATGTCAGTGCAATACCCATCAGCATGGAGACTATTATGCCGCCGATAATCGGATATTTATCGACGTTAAAATTAATCATTGAGCCGATAAAGTTCATAAACTGTGAAATCGGCGGTCCCATAAGAAGACCGACAACCGAGCCGCTGATAATGGTGACAAGAGGGGTGAGTATGATGTCCATTTTGGTCTTACCAGCAACAAGCCTGCCTACTTCTATACCGACAAGCGCCGCTATAAACGCACCGAGCGGTTCACCGACTCCGGCAAGCGTTAAAACCGTTCCGTCAAGAACGGTTCCGTCAATTATTTTAGAGGCAAACCCGCCTATCATACCGCAGACGCCCGCTGAAACGGTGAGTAGGGGCGAGCATTTGAATTTGCTTGCAACTCCGACGCCTATGCCTATTCCCATCATCGCCTTTGCGACCTTTGATACAAGTACAATCATATTGCCTATGTACCCGCCGAGCAGCACGCCTATCTGTTCGGTGATTGTGCCGATGATAAGAGTTGAAAAAAGGCCTATCGCCATGCCGGAAAGACCGTCGATAAATATGTGTTCAAGAACTTTTTTCAAACTTACCGAAAAATTCTTCTTTTCCATATTTTCCTCCTAAAAATATTTTGGTGATATTATAATCAAAAAAATTTTTTATTTCAATTAAAATGCAATAATTTGTAAATAATGATAAAAGCAAGTGATTTTTTATTTGATATGTGTTTATTTTTACATTAAATTTTAAAGGAAATGGTGACTGAATGAAAAAAGCGAGAACGGGTCTTATTGTTGAAACAATGGAGGCGGCAAGCGCCGCCGGTGTGACACATGCCGCACGTGCGGCTACCGTAAGGCACGGCGCATGCACCGTCACTACCGTAAAAATTGAAAGCGATGATGATGCGAAGCTTTTTGAGAGGGAAAAGGGAACATATGTTACGGTTGAAACGGACAGGGTATATCGGATTACCGACAATGATTTTGAATCAATTGTTACGGTGCTTGCCGATATAATGCGTTCGCTTATGCCAAAGTCGGCAGGCAGGATATTAATTGCCGGCATCGGCAACCGCGCGATAACAGCGGATAGTCTTGGTCCGAAATGTGTGGACAGAATTATTGTGACCCGTGGATTTGAAAAGGTCATGCCGGAGCTTATCAATGACGGAACCTATGCAAGCGTCAGTGCTATATGTTCCAATGTTTTCGGCGTGACAGGGATTGAAAGTGCCGAGCTTATCGGCGGTATCGCCAAAATGCTCAAGCCGTCGCTCATTATAGTTATCGATGCGCTTGCCTCAACGTCGGTTAAGCGTCTGTGTAAAACGATACAGCTTTCCGATACCTCTCTGACCCCGGGCGGAGGCGTCGATAACGCACGCGGAAAAATATCGCCCGATAATCTTGGCATCCCCGTATTGTCGGTCGGTATGCCGACTGTTATGGATGTCGCTACTATTTTGTCAAATGCGGGCTGTACCGAGGAAAAGGCTCGTGAGCTGCTTGGACAGTTCGGGGATTCCATGATAGCTATGCCCACGCGCATTGACAGTGCTACCGATACAGCGGCAAAACTCATCGCTTTTGCCGTAAACAAGGCGCTTCACCGTGATATGACGACAGAGGATATTCTTAGATTTTTATATTGAGCCTGTATTAAAAACAGTGTTAAATTGAATATGTACAGCATATGCTTTCATAAAGGATGTGAGAGTATTGAACAGAGTAAAGCTCAGACAGATAAAGGCAACCGTAAAATCCGTTTTATGTATTGCATTGTGCGCTGTTGTGTCAGTTGGGGTGCTTAAGCTTTTCGGCCGACAGATTGCAAACAGTGCTTATGATTATACCTTCGGTGAATTTGAAACCGATTTACTCAGTCTTGAATACGGAATCACAGGTAAATCGGAGGGCGGAGTGTCAGCGGTAGGTACCGAAGATTTTATCATGTATGCCAGCAATGCGTTTACGGACAGTGAGGACGGGGAGCAGCAGCCGCAGGCGTCTCAGCTTGCAAACGGCAATACTCAGACCGGAGAGCCGCCCGCCGTTACGGATAATCCCGACGCTGTTGTTGTAAATCTTTCCGCGCTGTCGGGAAAATATAAAGATTACGGCGGTACCTCTGTTATAAACAATACAAATTATGATGTGACGGGGCTTTTGTATGCCGACTATACTCCGCCGAAACTCAATAAGGAGGAGCCGTATATTCTTATCTATCATACGCACACGTCCGAAGAGTATTACGGCGGCGGGAGTGTAGTGGATGTGGGCAACGCCATGAAGGAAGAATTTGAAAGACTCGGTTATAAAACGATACACCTGACAGAGGTGTACGATAAGGAACAGTTCAGCGGAGCATATTCACGCTCTATAAAGGGAGTGGAGGAAGCGCTTGAAAAATATCCGTCTATAAAGCTTTGCTTTGACGTTCACCGCGATGCGATTACAACGCAAAGCGGCGATACATACAGACCGCTGACACAAGTCGACGATAAAAACACAGCGCAGGTTATGCTTGTTTGCGGTACCGATGCCAAGGGATTAAAGCATCCGAACTGGCGCGAAAATTTTAAGTTTGCACTTGATATTTCACGCACTATGGGAAAGAACTACGGCGCGCTGTCACGGCCCGTAAATCTTCGCGGAGACAGGTTTAATACGCATGTCACGGACTATACGGTACTCATGGAGGTGGGAAGCGCGGCAAATACGCTGGAGGAAGCAAAAAATGCCGCAATATATACTGCACGTTCCGTAATTAATACGATAGAATAAGATACCCGGCTTGCCTCGCAAGCCGGGTTTTACTTATGTTGAAAATTTTACAGGTATGTGCTGAAAAAGTGGTCAAACACCGCGTTTCCTGCCATTCGTTCAGGGTGCCATTGCGTGCCCAGTACAGGCAGCTCAATGCCCTCGATGGCTTCTATAACCCCATCGTGCGATGCGGCGGCAACTGTAAGTCCGCCGCCTGTTAGATGTACGCATTGATGATGATACGAATTAACCACCGCACGCAGTCCCAACGCCTCTTTTAGTTTTGAGCTCGGAGATATTTTTATCTCGTGCATACACTCGGTCGGACCGCAGTTGGAATGATACAGATTCAGCATAGACGGAATATCCTGAATAAGCGTGCCGCCAAGCGCGATATTTATGCTTTGCATGCCCTTGCAGATTCCTAAAACGGGTTTTTTTCGCATTATAAATGCGTTAATCAACTCCAGTTCGTACTTGTCAAGCTCTGCGTTGAATTTCAAATTATCTCTCCACGGCTTTTGTCCGTAAAATGCAGGATCCATGTCACCTCCGCCGCAGACGACAAGACAGTCGCAGTCACTTGCCGTTTTGTCTGTGTTGTCGGGATACGGAACAAAGGTGTCAATCCCGCTTTGATGAATATGTTCAAAATATCTTTTGTTGATATTTGAAATACCGTTTTCCACAACCCCGAATACAGCCGCCTTTGCCATTTCATTTCCTCCTTGAATATTTGGGAATAATGCTATATAATACAATAATATATTATTTATTCCATGACACTTATTATGTCATAAAAAGCTACTATTTTCAAACTAAAATTCAAGGTGATATAAAATGATATATTTTGACAACAGCGCCACTACCAAACCGAGCCGCGCATGTATTGCCGCCGTTACCGAAGCGATGGAACGGCGGTATGCAAACGCCTCATCGCTTCACCGGGAGGGTGTGTCTGCAAAGGGCGACATTGACGGCTGCCGTGCGGCTCTTGCTTTACAGCTCGGCTGCAACGCATCTGAAATACTCTTGACGCCCGGAGGCACGTTCGGCAACAATCTTGCTGTAAAAACCGCGGTGGAAATGCAAAAGCGCCGTGGCAACCGTATAGTCATATCCTCTGTTGAACATCCAAGCGTTTCGGCGTGCGTAAAGACGTATGAAAACGCGGGCTTTGAGGTGGTGCTCTGCAATCCGTTAAACGGTGATTTTGAAAAAAATATCAATGACAAGACAATACTTGTATCCTGTATGTATGTAAATAACGAAACGGGTCTTATTCTGCCGGTAGAAAAGCTTGCGGGTCTGATTGAGAGCAGCGGCGCACCCGCACTTTTGCATATCGATGCAGTGCAGGCTTTGGGTAAGCTTCCCGTTGATGTATGCGGTCTTGGCTGTGATATGCTGACAGTTTCCGCCCATAAAATCAACGGACCCAAAGGAGTCGGCGCGCTTTATGTACGGCGCGGTGTGCGAGTAAGTCCGCTGACCTACGGCGGCGAGCAGGAAAATTCTCTTGTGCCAGGAACTTACAATTCTCCTGCATGTGCCGGCTTTGCCGCAGCTTTGCACGAGCTGGGGAATAAGGATGCGCAGCATCTGAAAAATCTTTACGGACATTTTGTCATGCGTGCCCGTGAGTTTGATTTTATTCGGGTCAATACCTTTGGAGAGCACTCGCCTCATATTATCAATATTACGTTTGACGGCTATCTCGGCGAAAACGTACTTCATTATCTTGAAGAGTTTGGTATATATACCTCGCAGGGCTCTGCCTGTTCTTCTCATTCAAAGAAAAAATCGCGTGCGCTCGAAGCATTGGGCGCCGATAAGCGCACTGCCGACTGCTCGCTGCGCATAAGCTTTGATTTTGAAAATACCATTGCTGAAATTGACGAGTTTTTCAAGGTGTGCACACAAATACCGCAGAATCTTATTCGTTGCTATAAATAGTTGACATTGTATCATGCGTGTGATACAATAGCATACATAATAACAACAAAGGATATAATATGAAAGAAATAATTCTGGCAAAATGCGGAGAACTTGTGCTGAAGGGACTTAACAGAATCAGCTTTGAAAAAACTCTTATCAAGAATATTAAGCGTGCTTTGCGGCCGCTCGGCGAGTTTGATGTTTCAATTATGCAGTCGACAATATATATTGATAAAGCGGGCGGTATAGACGATATAGCCTCTGCGCTTTCGCATGTGCGCCGCGTGTTTGGAATTGCGGCGCTTTGCCGTGCCGCCGTCTGCCAAAAGGACATGGCTGATATAAGGAAAACCGCACTTGAATATTCAAAAGACGCACTGAAAACAAAACGTACCTTTAAGGTTGAATCAAAGCGCTCCGACAAGCGGTTTGCTTTCAATTCACCGCAGATTTGCGCCGAGGTGGGCGCGTATCTTCTTGAAAATACAGACGGAATTTCAGTAGACGTGCATAATCCCGACGTAGTGGTGACAGTTGAGGTGCGTGATCTTGCAGCGTATGTTCACTGTGAAAATATACCGGGCGCGGGCGGCATGCCCTATGGCAGCAGTGGAAAAGCGTGTCTTTTATTGTCCGGCGGTATTGACAGTCCCGTTGCGGGCTATATGATGGCAAAGCGTGGGCTTTCGCTGTCCGCCGTTCACTTTTTCAGCCCGCCGTATACAGGTGAGCTTGCAAAGCAGAAGGTTTTAAACCTTGCCTTACAGCTATCCTGTTATTGTCCCGATATGGAATTATACCTTGTCCACTTTACCGAAATTCAGGAGCAGATTAAGAAAAACTGCCGAGAGGATTTGTTTACCGTAATAATGCGCAGGTTTATGATACGGCTGGCTGACGCTGCGGCGGATATGTCAGGCGCGGGCGCGCTGATTACCGGAGAGAGTCTCGGTCAGGTCGCAAGCCAGACGCTGGGCGCTTTGAGTGTTACCGATGAGCTTTCGCGGCATATAGTTCTTCGCCCTCTTATTGGTATGGATAAGGATGAAATAGTGGCTGTGTCGCGTAAAATCGATACGTTTGAAACGTCGATTTTGCCGTATGAGGACTGCTGCACGGTGTTTACTCCGCGTCATCCCAAAACAAGACCCGTGCTGTCCGAGATACTTGAAGAGGAGAAAAAGCTTGATATTCCCTCACTTGTTGAAAATGCGGTCAAAAGTATGACCGCCGTGAAAATAGATTAAAGGAGTAAAATATGAAAAGTAAAGCAAAAAGCCATTTGATAGCGGCGGCAGTCACACTTGTTGTAGCCGCAGTAGGTTTTTATTTCACGCTTCCGGCTATTTCTATCCATAATCCGACTCTGCTTTTGGATATTGTAGTGCTGGTGTCGATATATTATGTCGTATTTTTGATAGCGTCAAAGCGTGGCAGCGGAGTTATTATGCCTCATGAGGTAAAGCCGATGCTGAAAATGCTCAGGATTCCGGTTATAGTTGCTGCATGCGCCGCGGCAATATATATTATCGGCTCGCTTACAGGCGCTGTAATTTTTAATGCGGGCAGATACAGGGAGCTTTTGACGGTTGAAACAGGCGATTTTCAGGAGGATGTCGACGCTATATCCTATAATCAGATCCCCACGCTGGACAGCGCCAGCGCCATTCGTCTTGGTGATAAAAAGCTCGGAGAGCTGTCCGACATGGTGAGCCAGTTTTCCGTCATGGAGTATTACTACACTCAGATAAACTACAACGGCACGCCCGTGCGCGTTACTCCTCTGGAATATGTCGATGTGTTTAAGTGGTTTAACAATGTTAAGGACGGTATCCCCGGATATATAATGATTAACATGGTAAGTCAGGATGTGTCGCTTGTTCGCTTTTCGGATATCGGGTGCGACAATATGAAATATTCGACAGCCGAGCATTTTCAGCGCAACCTATACAGGCATCTGCGGTTTAGTTATCCGACATATATTTTTGAGGAGCCGACCTTTGAGGTGGATGACAGCGGTGTTCCCTATTGGGTGTGTCCAAGAGTGGAGTACAGAATCGGCTTATACGGAGGACGCGATATCGGCGGAGTAGTGCTTGTCAATGCTATTGACGGTTCCAGTCAATACTATCCGGTCAGCGAGGTACCCACCTGGATTGACCGTGTTTATAACGCCGATCTTATAATAGAGCAGTTTGACTATTACGGCACATTGCGCCACGGTTATTGGAACTCTGTTTTCGGTCAGAAAGACTGCCGCAAGACGACCGACGGCTATAACTATGTGGCACTGGATGACGATGTGTATATGTATACGGGCGTTACTTCTGTTGCCGCCGACCAGTCCAATATCGGTTTTGTTCTTACAAATCAGAGGACAAAAGAAACAAAGTTTTATGAAATAGCGGGCGCTGACGAATTTTCTGCAATGCGCTCGGCTGAGGGAGAGGTACAGAACCTGCGTTACGAATCCACATTTCCGCTGCTGCTCAATGTCGGAAACGAGCCGACATATTTTGTCGCGTTGAAGGATAATGCGGGACTTGTAAAGATGTACGCCATGGTAAATGTACGTCAGTACCAGATTGTGGCGACAGGACAGACGCTGCGAGAGTGTGAGGAAAATTATATCAAGCTGATACGCAGTGAGGGTATAACGACAGAGGATACCTCCGGGGCTGTGGAACTGACCGCAGTCATAGAGGATATAAGAACGGCGGTTATAGACGGAAATTCCTACTATTATTTCAGGCTTGCGGGCTCTGATAAGTATTTTACTGCAAGCGTCTCTTCAAACAGTGAGATTGTGACATATAATGTGGGTGACAACGTCACAGTACGTTATAACGAAAGCGAGTTGTCGGTAATACCTGCTCTTGAAATTCTGCGTGCCTGAGAAAAAGAAATTGTTTAAGGCTTATTTATCTGTTGCTTATTTTTATTTCGCCGGGGAAGATTATATCCCCGGCGTTTTTATGAAAAAACTTTTAAAAAAGTATTGACAAATGTTTTACCGTTTGTTATTATTATATGGCATTCACAAAACGGACATGCGGGTGTAGCTCATCTGGTAGAGCGCAACCTTGCCAAGGTTGAGGTAGCGAGTTCGAGCCTCGTCACCCGCTCCAACAGGCGAGGCTAAGAAGCCACGCTGGTTATTATTATCCCACTAAAACAAAAGCGGACAACTTCGGTTGTCCGTTTTTGTTTTAGGGCATATTTGCTAATTTGTGACCGAAAAAATATTTTGAATATAGAATGATAGTGATTAAACAAAGTGTTTGTTGGAAATAATAACTATTGTAAAACATGTTTTAAATATTTTTTACGGAGTGTGAAAATTAAAAATGATAAAAAGAGGCGATATTTACTATGCCGATCTGTCGCCTGTTGTGGGCAGCGAACAGGGCGGACTGCGTCCCGTGTTGATTGTTCAGAACGATGTCGGCAACCGATACAGCCCGACGGTTATTGCCGCCGCAATTACGAGTCAGGTGAATAAATCAAAGCTACCTACCCATATAGAACTTAACGAGCGCTACGGCCTTTCAAAGGAATCGGTAATCCTGCTTGAACAGGTGCGCACGATAGATAAAGCACGGCTCAGAGAAAAAATGGGACATATAGATAATCAAACAATGGATATGGTTAACAAAGCAATTTCCGTAAGCTTCGGACTTTAAAGTTACTTATTCCGATAAAAATCCCCGGCTGTTTTTTCAGCCGGGGATTTTTATATCTTATGAGCTGCGTCTCTTACGGTTTAAATATTTTTTTCATCCATGTATGCGGATAACCTTGTTCAGATTCCGTATCGCCAAAAGCAGTATAGCCGATTTTTCGATAAAAGCCGACAGCGCGTTGCTGAGCATGTATATATGCCATGCGTCCGCCTTTTTCTCTGATGATATTTTCTGCGGCATACACGATTTTAGCACCCAGTCCGTTTTTTCTCTGTTCCTTTATTACGGCTATTCTTCCTATAATATATCTATTTTGTGTCTTGTCAAAAAAAACTCTTGCAGTTGCCACGGCTTTGTTTTCAATGTATGCCACAAGATGCAGTGAGGCATTGTCGTCACTGTCAAATTCGTCGTGAAATCCCTGCTCGTCAACAAAAACCGCAATTCGTATATCTTTAGCGTCCTGCGGCAGTACGTCAAACACTTTAATGTCCATAAATCCTCCCGAATTCTCACTATATATCATATTTTACTATAAAACTGTCGGTTTGACAAGTATCGCCGCATGATAGATAATAGTTTATATGTGTAAAAAGGTCTGTTTTTGTATGCAATACAGTCTTGTTTTGTATTGCCGTTTGTATTATAATCCATATCATAACGGTATAGGCGGTTAATATTATGAAAATTCTTAATTTCGGTTCCTGCAATATTGATTATGTTTATTCGGTTGAGAGTATCGTGCGTCCGGGTGAGACAGCGGCTGCCCTCAGGCTGGAGCATTTTGCCGGAGGAAAGGGTCTTAATCAGTCAATAGCGCTTGCAAGAGCGGGCGCGGAGGTTTTTCATGCCGGCTGCATCGGAGAGGACGGGCAAATGCTGCGCAAACTCCTGCGGGACAGCGGCGTCAATCTGAAATATCTGAAAACCGTAGAGAATAGGACAGGTCAGGCGGTTATTCAGGTTGACGCGCACGGCGAAAACAGCATACTGCTGTACAGCGGTGCAAACTATGCCGTTACACGTGATTATATTGATGAGGTGCTGAATGATTTTTCAGCGGGTGATTTTTTGCTGATTCAAAATGAGATAAGTGAGCTTCCTTATCTGATAGAAATGGCGTATGCAGCGGGTATGCGTATTATATTTAATCCGTCGCCGTTTCAGCAGACTCTCAGAAATATAGACTTAAATCAGGTATCTTATCTGATTTTAAACGAGATAGAGGCGGAGGGCTTTTCAGGGCTTTCCGAGCCTGAGGAATTTTTAATTTGGTCACGCATGAATTATCCTAATACGCGTGTAATTCTTACATTGGGTAAAAACGGAAGTATTTATTTTGACGGACAGACGCGTATAAAACAAAATGCATTTTGCGTAAAAGCGGTAGACACCACTGCGGCGGGCGATACTTTTACAGGTTACTTTGCAGCCGGTATTTTCAGTGGCAAGTCGGTGGAAAAATCACTGCGCCTTGCGTCATGCGCCGCGGCAATAGCGGTGTCGAGAAAGGGCGCTGCTCCGTCTGTGCCGACCATGGAGGAAGTAAAGGAAAGCCTTGAAACGATGCAACTCTGCGCGTGTTCCGATATAGAACAGAAAAAACGAACGGTTAAAGCGTATTTTGAAAACCATTTGAGTGACGCTACGCTTGGAGGGCTTGCCGCGCAGCTTGGATATTGCCCGTCTTATACTGGCAGATGGCTTAAAAACAATATTGGCGCATCCTTTTCTGAGCTTTTGCTCAGCGCGCGCTGCCGCACGCTTGCCGCTTTGCTAAAGGAGACGGAGCTTTGCGTCTCTGAACTGATAGCGCGCACCGGATATAATAACGAAAGCTTTATGCGAAAAGCGTTTTACAGAGAATATGGCTGTACTCCGCTTGAATACAGAAAAAGAAAGCAGGACGAAAAACATGACAAATGAACAGTATTTGAAAAATCTTAAAGTTCCGACGGGACAAATAGACATTGTGCTTGATACGGATGCATACAATGAAATTGATGACCAGTTTGCCATTGCGTATATGCTAAAGTATAAGAATAAGCTGAACGTAAAGGGTATTTACGCTGCGCCGTTTTATAACAGCCGTTCAAGCGGACCGGAGGACGGCATGCTGAAAAGCTATGATGAAGTTGTGCGCTTGCTCAAGCTTGCGGACGAGAATGAGCTGTGTAAAAGAGTACTGCATGGTTCACGCGGGTATTTAAAAGATGAAAAAACGCCGGTCATTTCTCCCGCTGTAAACGACCTTGTGAGTATTGCGTCATCTTACAGTCCCGAAAATCCGCTTTATGTCGTGGCAATCGGTGCTGTTACAAACATTGCGTCCGCACTGCTGCTTAATCCTGAAATTGCTGATAATATCGTTATTGTATGGCTTGGCGGTCACGCACGGCACTGGCATGATACAAAGGAGTTTAATATGATGCAGGACATTGCCGCAGCACGTGTTGTTATGGGCAGCAGTGCGCCGTTTGTTCAGCTTCCATGCTTTGGTGTAGTGAGTGAATTTTCTGTGTCGGCACCCGAACTCAGACACTGGCTTTCAGGTAAAAATCCGCTTGCGGACTACCTGTGCGAAAATACCGTGCGCGAGGGAGAACGCTGTAAGGCGTCTATGGCGTGGACGCGCGTAATCTGGGACGTTACCGCGATTGCATGGCTGTTAAATGAAGAAAACAGGTTCATGTACTCGCAAATCACCGATACACTCCTGCCTGATTATAATTTTAAATATGAGAGGCATCCGCTGAAAAAGAAGATGTGCTATGTTACGAATATCAATCGTGACAGGCTGATGACTGATCTGTTTTTGAAGCTTACCGATAAGTAAAAGATCTGTATAAATAATTCCCCAGCATATTGTTGCGGGGGAATTTTACATGTAGATTTTGCCGCAGCTCCTTTTACAAAAAATCATTGATTTATATTTAAGTATATATTATAATATACTTTACAACTATACACTTTTGCAAATGAGGAATTATGATGTCAGATAAAATTGATATATACGAAACTAAAAATCCACTGCGGCTGTATCCGTTGCTTGCCACGCGCGGACTTGTGGTAATGCCGGACGTTAAGGTCAGCTTTGACGTAGGCAGAAAAAGCTCTGTAAGAGCAATTGAAACGGCTATGCATAACGGTCGTATGCTTGTTCTTTCATCACAAAAGGATATTTCGGAGGACGAGCCTGCGTCTGATAATATGTTTGATATCGGTACGCTTGTCAAGGTTAAGCAGGTGGTTAAAGTAAACGAGAACAGCCTGCGTGTGCTGGTTAAGGGTGTTGACCGTGTTCAGCTTACGCAGATTTACAGTGACAGGGGCTGCCTCAATACGTATGCCATGCGCCTTGACGAGTTGCCCGGTACAGCTGTCAGTGTTGAGCAGAAAGCGTCACTTCGCATGCTTAAGGAGCTTTTTGAAGAGTACAGCGAATATATCCCAAGACCAGGTGAGGACGTGTTCGCCTCGGTTGTTGCGGAAAATGACCTCGGTGTTTTGTCGGATATCATAGCCGGTAATACGTTTATGGGTTACGATATAAAGCAGAAGCTGCTGGAAATGATAAATCCGTATGAGCGTGCTGCGTTTCTTATTGACAGTCTGCAGTCGGAAATTGAAGTTCTGAAAATGGAGCGTGAGATTGCCCTTCGCGTAAAAGAGCAGATTGACAGCAATCAGCGTGAGTACTATCTGAAAGAGCAGCTAAAGGCAATCCGCAGCGAGTTGGGCGAGGACGAGCAGTATGACGATTCTCTGGGTGATTACAGTAATAAAATAGAAGCGTTAAACGCTTCAGAGGAAGTAAAGGAAAAGCTTTATAAGGAGTTGGAACGGCTGAGTAAAATGCCGCCCATGTCTCATGAGGGCTCAGTTATCGAAACGTATCTTGACACTGTGCTGGATATGCCGTTTGGTGTAAAGACTCAGCTAAATACCGACCTGTCTCTTGCCGAAAATGTGCTTAATAAAGACCATTACGGTATGGAAAAGGTCAAGCGCCTTGTGCTGGAACATCTTGCGGTGCGCGCTCTGAGCGGAGACCGAGGGCAGATTCTTTGTCTTGTCGGACCTCCCGGTGTGGGTAAAACGTCGGTTGCCAAAAGCATTGCAAAGGCTATGAACAGAACTTATGCTCGCATTGCTCTGGGCGGTGTGCGCGATGAGGCGGAAATCCGCGGTCACCGCCGTACATATATAGGGTCTATGCCGGGAAGGATTGCCGCCGCTGTGCGTAAAGCGGGAAGTATGAATCCGCTGTTGCTTCTTGATGAAATAGACAAGCTTTGTTCCGATTTTCACGGCGACCCTGCCAGCGCACTGCTGGAGGTGCTTGACGGGGAACAAAACGTAAACTTTGAAGATCATTATCTTGATATACCGCTTGACCTGTCCGATGTGTTTTTTATAGCGACCGCAAATACGCTTGATACGATTCCGCGCCCGCTTTTGGATCGTATGGATATTGTTGAAATTTCAAGCTATCTTGATACTGAAAAGACAAGTATTGCCGAAAAGTTTCTTATTCCGAAGCAGCTTAAGGCAGCGGGTCTTAAAGCGTCGCAGGTGCGCTTTGACAAGACGGCGGTGCCGGAGATAATCTCATGCTACACAAGAGAATCGGGTGTGCGTGAGCTTGAACGAAAAATCTCCGAGATTATGCGCCGCGCTGCGCGCATAATAGTATCCGGAGAGAGCAAATCGGTGCGGATCAGCGCTAAAAATATTGAAAAATTTCTCGGTACTCGCAAATTTCGCGATGAACCGCTGTATGAGGACGGAATGATAGGCGTTGTCAACGGACTTGCCTGGACAAGTGTGGGCGGCGAGCTTTTAAACGTTGAGGTTTCGGTGCTGGAGGGCAGCGGAAAAATTGACTGCACCGGCAGCTTGGGCGATGTGATGAAGGAAAGCGTGCGTGCGGCGGTGTCTTATATCCGTTCGGTAGCATCTATCTATGATATTGATGCGGATTTTTATAAAAACCGTGATATACATGTTCACTTCCCTGAGGGCGCCGTGCCAAAAGACGGACCTTCTGCGGGAATTGCGATTGCAACGGCACTGGCGTCTGCGCTTAGCTTGACCCCGGTCAGAAATACAGTTGCAATGACGGGTGAAATTACGCTTACGGGCAGAGTTCTTCCGATAGGCGGGTTGAAGGAAAAAACGATGGCGGCATATAAAAACGGCGTGACAACCGTGATTATACCTTACGGTAACCTTCCCGATCTTAAAGAAATAGATAAAACCGTTTATGAAAATATTAACTTTGTCGCAGTTAAAAAGGTGGACGAGGTTTTTCGCACAGCGCTTGAAACTGTTGTCAAGTCCTCCCGCGGGAGTCTGCCTGTCTCGGAAAGCCCGGTCGGTGCAAAAAGTAAGCCGGCGGCGGTACTTAACTGATAGAGGTGCTTATGGAGCTTAATTTAAATAATGTATCCTTAAAAATTTCGGCTGTTAAAAAGTCGCAGTTTTTAAGCGATCTTCCGCATATTGTATTCTGCGGGCGCTCAAATGTCGGTAAGAGTTCTATGATTAACCGCCTGCTGAACAGAAAATCGCTTGCGCGCACATCCGCAAGGCCGGGGAAGACAGCTACGATAAATTTCTATGATGTTGACGGGAAAGTATATTTCGTTGATCTTCCGGGCTACGGTTATGCCAAGGTGTCTTATGAAGAGAAACGCAGATGGTCGATTTTTATGGAGGATTATTTCCGCTCAGGCTGTGATAAGCGGCTTGCCGTCTCTATTGTAGATCTGCGTCATGACGTATCTGATCTCGATATAGATATGGGCAGATATCTCTACGACGTCGGAATACCGTTTATCGTTGCCGCAACAAAGGCGGATAAGCTGTCTAAAACCGCCGCGCTGAAAAATCTTGAACGGCTGCGCAGGGTATACGATTTTGAAAATGCAGTTATTGTTCCGTTTTCATCCCAGACCGGTCAGGGCAGGGATGAGATGCTGTCTCATATAGAAGCGGCACTTTCTTGAATTCATTTTAAATTATGGGACTTAAGCATTTAAATATAGTCAATAATGAAAGATACCGTGGTAAGGATTAAACATGGATATATTTACAAATTTAGGAAATACATTGCTTGCATACTTGAAGGATGCACTTTATATTGTACCGGTCGTTTTTATCTCGCTGACCTTTCATGAGTGCGCTCACGGCTATGCAGCGTATAAGCTGGGAGACCCCACCGCAAAGGATGCGGGAAGACTTACGCTCAATCCGTTAAAGCATATTGACCCGCTGGGTCTGCTTATGATGATTATTATTCATTTCGGCTGGGCAAAGCCGGTACCCGTAAACCCGCTTTACTTTAAAGAACCGAAAAAGGGCATGATGGTGACTGCTGCCGCCGGACCTGTTTCCAATCTTGTTTTGGCGGTTATAAGCTCATTTTTTGCAGTGTTTTTCAATTATGCTTACTATTATTCATCTTTTTCGAGAATACTGTTTGTTGCTATGATGTTTTTTTACTATATGACGATAATAAATCTCGGACTTGCCGTGTTTAACCTTATACCGGTATATCCTTTAGACGGATCGCGTATTTTAGGGTTTTTTATGCCGGATAAGTTCAATGATTTTATCCGTCGCTACGGACAGTATATTTATATAGTATTTTTTGTTTTGGTTATTACGACCGATTTTATTTCTCAAGCCATAGGTACAGTTCAGGGCACTCTGTTTGAAGGTCTTACCGTTGTATGGAGAATTCCTGCCGGGTTTATTGCAGGCCTTCTGTTTGCATAGGGGGGTCAGCTTATTATGGAACGTCCGGTATTTAAGCTTGAGGTTTTTGACGGTCCGCTCGATCTTCTTTTGCATCTTATATCAAAAAATAAGGTTTCTGTTTACGATATTCCTATTTCACTTATTTTAGAGCAGTATATGGAGTATATCGACGATCTGAAGAGAATGGATCTTGAGGTTTCCAGCGAATTTATCGAAATGGCTGCAAATCTCATGTATATAAAATCCAAAATGCTGCTGCCAAAGCCTCCTGAGGAAGAGGAAGACCCGCGTGAACAGCTTGCGCGCTCGCTTGCCGAATATAAAAGGTATAAAGAAGTTTTGCCTAAGCTGCGTGAGCTGAATGAGACTGCCGGAATTAAATTTACCCGCCGGATGATGACGGTGGAATTTGATAAAAAACATACAAGGGTATACGATATATCCAAGCTGAATGAAGCTTATCTGAATGCTTCGCGTCGCTTTGAATATATCAATACGTCGCCTATAAAGAATTTCAAGGGTATTGTCGGGAGACAAATAGCTTCGGTTAAGACTAAGATATTCACCGTTTTGCGTATTCTGTCGCGCGGCAGACACGTGAGCTTTAAGTCACTGTTTAAGTTTTCAAAGTCTCGCTCGGATATAGTTGCGACCTTTCTTGCGGTATTGGAGCTTACAAAAAACGAGCGTATTACCGTAAGCGACAGTGCCGGCGAAATATATATTGACGTAAGCGAGAGGAAAGGTACAGATGGAATTTAATTATATGACAGGTGCTCTGGAGGCTATATTGTTTGCAAGCGGAGAGCCGATTGAGCGGGAAAAGCTTGCACAGACGCTTGAGACGGATGTGCACACTCTCGAAAATGTCGTTTACGGTCTGAACGAGTATTACGCTGAAAATCAGCGCGGATTTGAAATACTAAAGCTGAATACATGCTTTCAAATGTCAACGCGTGCGTTTTACGGCGAGATTACACGCCGAGCACTGGACCACAGGCGAAATACTCCGTTGTCAAATGCTGCGATGGAAATTCTTGCGGTTATTGCATATAATCAGCCGGTCACAAAGGGTTATATTGAGCAGATTCGCGGCGTGGACTGCTTTTACGGGATAAATTCACTAATCGAAAAGGGTCTTGTTGAAGAACGCGGCAGACTGGATGCTCCCGGACGCCCTCACCTCTACGGTACAACTGCTGATTTTCTTCGCTGTTTCGGCTTGGAGTCGATAGAGGATTTACCAAAGCTTGCGGGAGTAACGCTGCCGGAGGATGAACAGACGTCATCACTTGAACCGGACGACGCGCAGCAGGTGCTTCCCATATGATGTGGTGGTGGCTTTTGCCGGCATTTGTTGCCTTGCTGCTTTTCTGCCCGGTATATCTGTACGCATATTATGACGGTGAATTTCGGATTGCGGTGCGGGTTTTGTTTGTTAAGTTCCGTATTCCTGTCAAAAAATTCGGCGCCGATAAAAAATCCTCAAAACCGAAAAAGTCTTCAAAGCACTCAGCCAAAAAAAAGCAAAAAAATCGAAGGATTAAAACAGATGGCCGTGGATTTTTAACTAAGCTTAATGATTATAAGGATATGCTGATTTCTGCAAAAATGCATATTTTAAAAGCATTTCGTATAAAGCGTTTTAAGGCTGATATCACCGTGGCGTCCGATGACCCATGCACAACTGCCTTGCTTTTCGGGGGTATAAACGCAGCTGCCTTTACAATTATTTCGGCATTGAATGCTCTTTTTGAGGTTGATATGCGTGATATCAATATAGCTGCCGATTACAGCGCAGATAAAACCGATGTTTATATAGATATTATATTCAGAACGTTTTTGTATAAATTGCTTATCGGCTTGATATTATTTGCAATAGATGGTACAATAAAATCAAAGGAATAAAAGGAGAGTAAAAATGGCAGAGCATGTAGAGCAGGTTTTGAATAATGCAATTGACGGTCTTAAAAAAATGATAGACGTTGACAGCGTTGTCGGCAACCCGATTAATATTTCGGACAGTACAACCGTGATTCCCGTGTCAAAGGTATCAATGGGCTTTGTTTCGGGCGGCTCAAGCTTCGGTAAAGCCCCGTCGTCGGATAATTTCGGCGGCGGTGCAGGCGGCGGAATAAAGATTTCCCCTGTTGCGTTTCTTGTTATAACGGACGGAAATGTACGTCTTGTGAATGTAACCGATACCCCCGACCAGACTGATAAAATATTTACTAAGATTCCTGAGCTTATTGATCAGATAAGTGCGCTTATATCAAAGAAAAAGGAAGATAAAAACGACAGCGCTCAATTATAGATAATTACGAATAACTTAGGCCACCTGCCAATAGAATAAATTGACAGGTGGTTTACGGTGATAAAATACATATTTATACGTTGCACAAGATATACGGTTATATTTTTGTCGGTGATGGCAATATCTTTCGGCATTCCTTTCAGTGCCGGTGCGTACAGCGCCCGTTCCATGATACTCATGGAGGAGTCAACTGAGACGATACTTATAGATATTAACTGCAATAAGGTTTTGCCTATGGCAAGCACTACCAAAATTATGACGGCGCTTGTTGTTTTGGAAAACGCCGACCTTAATGCAAACGTCGTTATACCGGCGCAGGCATGCGGTGTTGAGGGCTCGTCAATGTATCTGATCGCAGGCGAAACGCTGTCTGTGCGCGACCTGCTTTACGGTTTGATGCTCACCTCCGGCAACGACGCTGCGGTGGCGCTTGCAATTCATGTGGGCGGCAGTGAGCAGCGGTTTGTGGAAATGATGAATGAGCGCGCGGCGTCACTCGGTCTGCATGATACCAATTTTGCAAATCCCTCCGGTCTTCCGGATGACAGCCATTATACTACAGCACGGGAGCTTGCGATAATTACGGCGCATGCGCTTGAAAATAACACGTTCAGGGAAATCGTGTCCTCGGAATCGGCCAAGGTGCCGTATAATAATAATCCAAACGGGCGTACTCTGAAAAATCATAATAAGCTGCTTTATATGTATGACAGCACAATAGGGGTAAAAACCGGTTTTACCAAGAAAGCGGGCAGGTGTCTTGTCAGTGCGGCGCAGCGCGACGGCGTAACTCTTATATGCGTTACGCTGAACGACGGTGACGATTGGAATGATCATATGTCGGCATTTGATTACGGTTTTTCAAAGGCGCGCAGAATCAGCCTTGCCAATGCCGGTGAAATTTCGGTTGAACTGCATACGCCCGATGGCGCTGCGGTTACCGCTGTAAATAAAAACGATTTAAGTGTGGTTGTCTTTGAGGAAAGTTCTGTTTCAAGTGTCATAAAGGCGGAAAAATTTGTCTATGCACCAAAATCAGCGGGAGACGTTGTAGGCAGTGTCAGCTTTTTTATCAACGGACAGCCGGCGGCGCAGGATGAGCTGTGTATTGCGGAGGCGATAGAAGCGCCGCAGCAGAGAAAAGAGCTGCTTTTTACGAGAATAATTAATGCGATAAAGAACTTTTTTAAAGAATTATTTTAATAAAATATAATAAAGGACATATAAAATGACAGAATTTATACGGCTGCAAAAGTTTCTTGCAGACAGCGGAGTCTGTTCGCGCCGATCCGCTGAAAAACTGATAGAAGCGGGGCGTGTAACAGTCGGCGGCAAATGTGCTGTTATCGGCGACAAGGTGGCATCTGATACAACGGGCGTGAGAGTCGACGGACAGCAGATATTTCCGCGAAAAAAGGAAAATTCCTATATAATGCTGTATAAGCCGCGCGGCTATGTCACAACCGTAAAGGACGAACTTGGGCGTAAGTGTGTGACAGATCTTGTAAAAAAGGAGCGTGCGCGTTTATATCCTGTCGGCAGGCTGGACCGTGACAGCGAGGGCTTGTTGATTATGACAAATGACGGTGAACTTGCCAATAAGCTTATGCACCCTAAAAATCATATTCCGAAAACCTACCGCGCGATAATCAAAGGCAAAGTCAGCGGGGATATGCTCGGTGCGCTCAGCGCCGGCGTTTATCTTCCGGAGCTTGATTATACCACGGCGCCGGCAGATGTTGAGCTTCACGAGCTCAAGGATGACAGGACGGTTTTGCTTATTACAATTTATGAGGGTAAAAACCGCCAGATACGCCGAATGTGCGAGGCGCTCGGCTTAGAGGTGCTGCGTCTTAAGCGCGAGAGGATAGGGAGGCTGTCCATCGGCAGTCTGAATTCGGGTCAGTACAGAAAGCTGACTGAAAAGGAAGTCAATTATTTAAAGACGTTGTGAGGAAAAAAACGTGAAAAGAATTATATCGGCGGCAATGGCAATACTGATGATTTCCGTCTGTCTTACCGGCTGTGATATACTGTCGGGCGGCAAAAATAATATCGGCAAGACAGATAATACGATTATAAGTGTATATGACGCGCTGAAGGAAAATCTTGCTGAACGCGGCAAGGAGGGATATTTGCTTTACGGTGCAAAGCTGCTTGTAAACAGCGAAAATGTCGGCAACTACACTTATGTGTATACCGATAAGCGTCCTGATGATATGAAATATTCCGATATACTTATTGTAGAGGTTAATAACCGCACTGGACGTATTGAAAAGTGTTCTGCGCCCGATTATGCGGATTACGGTGCAATGCCGTATGAGCTTATAAGCCACGCAATGCCGCTTGAACCGGATACTTTTGAGGCGGATTCAGATACTGCCGTCAAAAATGCAGCGCTTGCGCATCAGGGCAGCGGATTTGTGTATAATTATGTTGAACTGACTCTTTGCTATAAAAACGGTATGCCACTTTACGAAATAGACCATATCTCGCTTGTTAACAGCTGCGTTTATCACAGTGTTGTGGACGTTATGTCAGGAGAGGTTATAAATAAATCGGTGGAGGAACTGTAAATGAAAAAATCATTTTTTATGGCGGTGTTTGTTTTACTTTGCGCCGTTATGCTTTTCGGATGTGCGAAAAAGACTCGGCCGATGTTGGACATTAAAAAAGAAAGTGTCACGTCTATAGAGTTTAAAAAAACCTGCTATAAGGAGGATGAGCCGGATTACCGCGAATATGTCTCCAAAACGGTGACTGAGCGTGAGGATTTGGACACACTGATAAATTGGGCTCAGTCCTTAAAGCTTGAAAAGCAGAATGCAATCGAGGTGCCTGTCGAGCGTGTTGAATATGTTATCATACTCAATGGAGTAAAAGAACACAGACTTATTTTTTTGGATGATTACATAGTTTACGATACTGTGGCATTTGTTTATGCAAATCCATCTCAAAAGGAGCAGGTAAAGGAAAAATATAACCTGCTCAATTATGAAGAAAAGGCTGCCAAGCTTGATCTGATGTAAAAAATGATTAGCTGATACGGGCGCCTTTGCGCTCGTTTTTTGAAGGGAAATTTCATGAAAAAGCTATCCTTAATCATAATAACGGCGGTGATTGTGAATATGCTGTCTTTTATGTCTGTTTCCGGTGCGGTAACGGAAGAAGAAAAATACCTGCGCGGCGTGTGGCTGTCCTCTGTGAAAAATCTTGACTTTCCGTCAAAGCCCGGTCTTTCGAGTGAGCAGCTGAAAAAAGAGCTTGACGATGTCATAGCAACCTGTAAAAGCGCGGGAATAAACGCCGTTTTTTTTCAGGTGCGTCCCTGCGCTGACGCACTGTATAAGTCTGACATATTTCCGTGGAGCGAGGTGTTGTCAGGCACGCAGGGAAAAGCGCCGGACGGCGGCTTTGATCCTCTTGAATATCTTATAAAAAAAGCCCATGCAGAGAATATAGAGGTTCATGCGTGGGTAAATCCGTACCGTGTCGGTAAGGGTGATGACGGAGCCGAGGCGGTTATATCCGCGCTTTCTGAATTCAGTCCCGCAAAACAGCATCCCGATTATTATGTGATCTGTTCTGACGGTGGCGTTTATTTCAATCCGGCTGTACCGGAGGTCCGTGATCTTATAATATCAGGTGTTGAGGAAATTGTCCGCGGTTATGATGTGGACGGAATTCATTTTGACGATTATTTTTATCCCTATGGTGTGACCGATTATCCAGACGCGGAGCAGTATGCGCAATACGGCGAGGGATTTTCAGATATTGCCGATTTCAGACGTAATAATGTCAATATGTTAATTAAAGGAACCTTTGAGGCAATACATAAAATTAATCCGAATGTAAGCTTCGGCGTCAGTCCATTTGGAATTTGGGATAATAAGCGCGACAACCCGGATGGTTCCGATACCCGCGGAATGTCCTCTTACAGTGAGATTTTTGCTGACTCCAGGGCTTGGGTGCAAAACGGATGGGTTGACTACATATGCCCTCAGCTTTATTGGGCGTTTGAGACGGAGGCGGCGCCTTTTGATAATCTTGTTGAATGGTGGAGCAGCCTTTGTGAGTCAGCCGGAGTCAGTTTGTATGTCGGGCACGCGCTGTATAAGCTTGGAACCGGCGAAAAAGGCTTTGAGGATGTATCTCAGATTACTCGTCAGCTTGACCTGTGCGCACAAAAAGGCGTCAGCGGAAGCGTGTTTTTCAGGTACGGTACTTTAAAGGCAAATGTATTGGGATGCCTGGATATGATAAAGTCTTATCAGAGCCCGGTAATCGAAAAAAACGAAATATTGTCTGAATCAAGCGGTGTATCAGATATAAAATTCGAGCAGAAAGCGCAGAAATATGTCGGTACTGCACATGCTGCCGCTGAAAGCCTTAAAATTACGGCGCCGGCGGACGGATACCGCACAACGGATGCAAATGTTTCCGTGACGGGTGTTGCTAACCCGCAAAATCCTCTTACGGTAAACGGCAATACTGTTTCGGTTACGGAACACGGATATTTTTGTGCATATCTTGCGCTTGAACAAGGGGAAAATAAATTTACTTTTAAAAACGGCGATGACACTGAGAGCATAACCTGCATCCGCGTTACCGCCGAAGATACACGTGAGGTTGTAAACGGTATATTTCTGAAGGGCAGCGTCTGTCCGGAAGGCGACAGTATTTATTATGCGGGCGAGTGTGCACAACTGTCGGTTTATGCTGCCCAAAATGCGGATGTTTATGCTCGATTTTTGGGCAGGGAGGTTAAGCTTTCCCCGTCGGGTGAACCATCGGGCGGATTTGTTTGTTACAGCGCAAAAGTCAGCGTACCCAATATAATAGCGGGAAGCGCCGACGGCGGTGTAACCGAATTCTACGCTAAAACCGACAAAGGTAATGTGAGCTACGGAAATGCAGGCAGAACTGAAATAATAAGCGCGCCGATGAAGCTTTATACACAGAATGAGTGTTATGTTTACAATGATACGGGCGACGGCTCGATGATGGATAATTATCAGCTTCCGGCGGGGGCTGAGGTGAGCGCAACCGCGCTTGTGAACGGACTTTACCGCCTGATGAGCGGCAAATGGGTGAACAAGGATAATGTTGCTGACACCGCGCCTGAAGCTGCGCCGCTTGATATTGATGAAAGTAAATACACAAGAGTAGATCTTGTGTTTGCTGAGTCGGTGCCGGAATTTCAAAGCCGCGTTACAGATGGCGGCGCGCTTATAGTCGGGCTTTACGGAATAAGCGGAGAGCCTGAAATCGTGCCGCAGAGTGCGCGTGTCAGTGCAAAGCTTATTCGCAAA
The DNA here is from genome assembly GCA_902492505.1 of uncultured Eubacteriales bacterium. GTDB lineage: Bacteria > Bacillota > Clostridia > Oscillospirales > QAKW01 > RGIG9041. The sequence continues at coordinate 9,666 of CABULU010000003.1, read as the reverse complement.
GGCAGTGCGGCAGACGCGGTATTCACGGTTGAAAGCGGCAGTGCGGAAGGTTTTTTTGTCCGCAAGACTGATGAAAAAACATTGTCTGTATGGTTGTATACAAACCGCGGAGGCGGGCTGTCGGGAAAAACGATAGCGATAGACCCGGGGCACGGAGGTGAGGACAGAGGTGCGGCAGGACCTGCCGGTTCTGACGGAATATGCGAGGATGACTTGAACCTCAGCGTGTCGTACATACTTGCGCAAAAACTTAAAGACGCAGGGGCGAACGTAATTCTTACACGTGAGGATGCAAGCACGCTGCCGCTTGCTCAGCGTGCGGGACTTATTCGTTCGTATAAACCCGATATCAGTATCTCTGTGCATCATAATTCAGTTTCCCGCGGTTCGGATTTTAATAAAGCAAGCGGCATTGTAGTGCTGTATTCAAGGGAGACGGCGCTGTCTCTTTCCAAGGCGGTGTCCGACAGGATAACAGACGGTCTTGATATGAAAAATAACGGCTTTAAGGCACAGAGTCTTAACGTATGCCGGGATTACCGCTACCCGTGCATACTTATCGAATGCGGGTTTGTCTGCAATCCGTCGGAATACGAAATGCTTATGACAGATGAGTATAAGCAAAAGCTTTGCGATAATATTGTTCTGTCATTAAATGACTATTTTAAGTGAAAACTGTTGAATTATAAAATTTATTCCACTATAATATAATAAACCGTTTAATTGCGCTGAATGCGCATATTGACATGGATTTTAAAAATACGGAGGAAAAAATGAAGGTACTTGTCATCAATGCGGGCAGCTCCTCGCTTAAGTTTCAGCTTATAGATATGGACGGCGAGCAGCTAATCGCTAAGGGTAACTGTGAAAGAATCGGTGAGGAAACGGGGATTTTCGGCTATAAGGTGGGCGAACAGGAACGCCAGGTATTTAAAAAGGAAATAGCAATTCCCGACCATAAGGCCGCGTTCAAAATGGTTATTGATGCGCTGGTTTACGGCTCGGACCGTGTTGTGAATTCACTGGATGAAATAAACGCCGTAGGTCACAGAGTTGTTCAGGGCGGAGACGTTTTTTCTCAGTCCGTTCTTATTGATGAGGATGTTATAAATAAGATAAGCGAGCTGGCGGTTCTGGCACCGCTTCATAACAAGGCTCATGTCACCGGCATACGCGCGTGTATCGAAGTGCTGGGTACGCGGGTGCCGCAGGTTGCGGTTTTTGACACGTCTTTTCATCAGACAATGCCGCCCAAAGCTTACATGTTTGCGCTGCCGTATAAATATTATGAAAAATACCATATTCGCCGTTACGGTGCGCACGGCACGTCGCACAGATATGTTTCTGGTGAATGCGCGCATCTTATGGGACGCGATATCAGCGAGCTTAAAATTATTACATGCCATATAGGAAACGGCGCGTCTATTTCTGCAGTTGAAGGCGGAAAATGTGTAGATACGTCGATGGGGCTTACTCCGGTAGACGGATTTTTGATGGGTACACGCTGCGGGAGTATGGACCCTTCGGTGCTGACATATATTGCTGAAAAGGAAAATATGTCCGCTCATGATATAGATGTAATGTGTAATAAAGAATCGGGGCTATTGGGAATTTCCGGCACATCAAACGACAGTCGCACGGTAAATGAAGAAGCGGCTGCCGGTATAGAGCGCTCTATGCTTGCGATTGAGATGCAGCATTATCAGATAATCAAATACATCGGTTCATATGCCGCCGCAATGAACGGAGTTGACGCTATTGTATTTACTGCGGGAATAGGGGAAAACGACCCGTTGCTGCGCCGCCGCGTGCTTGAAAACCTTACATATCTGGGATTAAAGCTTGATGTCGAGGCAAACAGTGTCGAGCACTGTAAGGAAAACACAAAAATAACAACAGATGATTCAAAAGTTGCGGCATTTATAATTCCCACAAACGAAGAATTGGTAATCGCCCGCGATACGGTAGAAATTGTCGCTAAAGCGGGTAAAATCAGGCTGTGAAAATAAAAAACGGAGATTAAAAATCTCCGCTTTTTTGTTTATTTATCAGTAACCGATAGTATAAGTAAAACCGTATTCGTCACCGTCGGCAACAGTGCAGCTGTCTACTCCCGTAGATGTTGGCTCGCCGTTTTTTGTGAGACTCCACCATCCTTCATCCTTGCTGTAATCAGCTGTTTCGCCGTCAACTGTGGTGACAAACAGCCCGTATTCCGACTCCTGACCTGAAATAAGGTTTTCCTCCTCAAGTGCACGCCGCAGATTGGTCTCGGTTGTTGTAATTTCAAACTCTTTTTGAGATTTGTCCGCATGAACAACAGTCAGAGTAAAGGCTATTTTATCACCGTTCAATGCTTCATCCTTTGCACAGCCGCAAAGCATGGTAAGCATGAGTACTAACACCAGCGCCGGCAATAAAATTTTGGTTTTCTTCATTTTATTTCTCCTTTTTAATTTATTTTATCACACGAATGCGGACAACGCCTTCAATGTTTTTCAAAAGCGAAACCGTTTCGTCTGTGATATTCTCGTCACAGTCAATCATTGTGTATGCAAAATCACCCTTTGATTTATTTATCATGTTGGCAATGTTTATATTCTGCGATGAAATAACTGAAGAAATTTTTGACAGGACTGCGGGAACGTTTTGATGGAAAACGCATATTCTCACAGCGCTTGCCTTTGGCATCTCTACATTCGGAAAATTAACTGAATTGACTATATTTCCGTTTTCAAGATAGTCAATAAGCTCGTGTGCTGCCATGTACGCGCAGTTGTCTTCGCTCTCCTCTGTCGATGCGCCCAGATGCGGTATGCTGATGCAGTTTTTCATTTTAATTGTATTTGCATTCGGGAAATCTGTTATGTACTTTGCCGCTTTTCCGTCTTCAAGTGCCTTTGCAATATCAGCATCGTTTACAAGGTCGGCGCGCGAAAGGTTGATGACGACGACTCCGTCTTTCATTTTGGAGATACTTTCCGCGTTTACAAAATACTTTGTTTCGTCGGTGAGCGGAGCATGAATACAGATGATGTCACAATTTTCGTATATCTCATCCAGTGTTGCCGCCTTTGAAATGTGGCTGGAAAGATTCCATGCGGATTTAAGTGATATGTATGGATCGTAGCCCAGCACTTTCATTCCCAGTGCATAGGCGGCGTTTGCAACATTGACGCCGATTGCGCCGAGACCGACAACGCCGAGTGTTTTGCCCGAAATCTCATGACCTGCAAAATTGCTCTTTCCCTTTTCAACCTGCTTTGCAACATCGTCGCCGGAAAGGGTCTTTGCCCATGCGATACCGCCGATAATATCCCTGGAGGCAAGGAGAAGCGATGCGATTGCAAGCTCCTTGACCGCGTTAGCGTTTGCACCGGGGGTGTTAAATACAACAATTCCTTTTTCGGCGCATGCCGATACGGGGATATTATTGACGCCGGCGCCCGCTCTTGCGATGGCAAGCAGACTTTCCGGCATTTCCATTTCGTGCATGGATGCGCTTCTGACCATTATTGCGTCAGGCGCGTCACAGCTGTCGCTGACGTTGTAGCCGCTGCCGAACTCTTTAGTGCCGACAGGCGAAATTTTGTTTAGTGTTAAAATGTTCATGTTACAGCCTCTTTTCTACAAGCATATATTGTTATAATTATATTTTATCTTAACGCTTATTGCAACACAAAAAAATTTAATGTGCATTTTTTACTAAAAACAACTTAAATTTAATTGCATATTTGTGCGATATATGTTATTATTTTAGTAAAGGATATGAAAACCTTTAATTAATATTTATGGAGAACCTAAAATGAAAATCAGTCAGATTTGTCAGATTCTCGATGCAGACACTCTTTGCTGCAAAGAGCTTGCCGATACTCAGGTGTATTCCGCCTGCGGCTCGGATATGATGAGCGATGTTCTTGCGTTTGTCAAGGATCACGGAATACTTTTAACAGGACTTGTCAATCCTCAGACCGTGCGCACTGCCGTGATGATGGATATGAAGGGAATTGTGTTTGTCCGCGGTAAAAAGCCGGATGCCGCCGTGATATCGCTTGCCGAGGAAAGCGGCATTGTTTTGCTTACTACCGATTACAGAATGTATACCGCCTGCGGCCTGCTGTACACTGCGGGGCTTTATACGGACGGGAGCGATAAGGTGTGAGCGACGCTCTTCATATGCACTATATTGTTGACGGCAGCGACTTCACGACAGCAGGTGAGGCGTCCACAGCCGTCAAAATGAAGCTGAAAAAGCTGGGTATTGCGCCGGATATCGTGCGCAAGGTTGCCATTGCTATGTACGAGGCCGAAATAAATATGGTTATCCATGCCGGAGGCGGAGTTGCGGATGTGTCCCTTGAAAGCGATAAAATAACAATTCGGCTCATTGATCACGGCAAGGGGATTCCCGACGTTGATCTTGCCATGCGCGAGGGCTATTCAACAGCTCCGGACGCCGTGCGGAGTCTGGGCTTCGGCGCGGGAATGGGTCTGCCCAACATCAAAAAGTATTCGGATGAGATGTATATAGATACAGAGGTGGGCAAGGGAACCACCGTCACACTTATAATCAATTTACAGTGAGGATGATAAATAATGTCTGAATTTCATTCCGTTACGCTTGACAGCGATAAATGCCGGGGATGTATCAACTGTGTCAAGCGCTGCCCGACGGAGGCTATACGCGTTAAAAACGGAAAGGCGTTTATTATTTCGGACAGATGTATAGACTGCGGTGAATGTATACGTATTTGTCCTCATCATGCAAAAAAAGCGGTTTATGATAAAATGTCGGAGCTTGACAGGTTTGAATATTGCGTTGCGCTGCCCGCACCTTCGCTTTATGCACAGTTTAATAATCTCGAAAGCATAGATTATGTCCTGGACGGACTGAAAAAAATCGGGTTTGACGATGTTTTTGAGGTTGCCGGCGCGGCGGAGCTTGTCAGTGAAATGACGCGCGACATGATGAAAAACGGTGATTATCCGCGTCCGCTCATCTCCAATGCGTGTCCTGCGATTGTAAAGCTTGTAAAGGTGCGTTTCCCCAAGCTGTTGCCGCATTTACATAATGTTTTGCCGCCTGTCGAGGTCGCGGCAAAGCTTGCGCGGGTTCGTGCCGTGCGGGAAACCGGACTTCCGTCAGAAAAAATAGGCATATTTTTTATATCCCCCTGTCCTGCAAAGGTGACGGCACTTCATCATCCTGCCGTTGATGAAAAGGTAGTGGACGGGGTTTTGTCCGCAAGCGAGGTCTATATGGCTCTGCTGCCCGCAATGAAAGAAATTGATAAGCCGCAGAGTGAGCAGATTTCCGGCATTACAGGGATTTCATGGTCTTATACCGGCGGTGAAGCTACGGCGCTTTTGCTGCCTCGCTATCTTGCGGCGGACGGAATAGAAAATGCTATTAAAATCCTTGATGAGATAGAAAACGAAAAGTTAAGCGATATTGACTTTGTAGAACTGGATGCCTGCTTTTCGGGCTGTGTTGGCGGCTGTCTTAATATTGAAAATCCGTATATAGCCAAAACAAAGGTTAGAAATCTGCGTAAGTATCAGCCGGTTGCAGCCAGCAGACTTTCTGATTTTCCGGAGCTTTCAAGAGAACAGCTTTTGTCAAAGGGAGAGGTGGAGTATAATCCTGCACTCGAGCTTGCCGACGACCCTAAAAAAGCAATGGAAATAATGATGCGTATAGCGCAGATTGAAGAGAAACTGCCCGGAATAGACTGTGCCGCATGCGGCTCGCCGAGCTGCGCCTGCTTTGCTCAGGACGTGGCCTTGGGCAAGTCCAAGATGTCCGATTGTATGATAATAATGAAAAAGGAGCTGCGGGACATTCTCGCGGATTGATAAAAAATGAAAGTAAATGAGCTTTGTAAAGCAGCGGGTTTCACACTTGTTTGCGATAGCGGTGGTGACCGTGAGGTGGGCGGTGTATACGCCTGCGACCTTTTATCGTGGGTTATCGGGCGCGCTGCCGAGAATGCCGCGCTTGTTACGGTTATGACTAATGTGAACGTCATAGCGGTAGCCGTGATGGCAGACCTGTCATGTGTTGTGCTGAGCGAGGGCGTGCGCCTTGACGACGCTGCGCTTTTAAAAGCGCAGCAAAACGGAGTAGCCGTTTTGTCGAGCGATAAACCGACCTTTGAAACATGTCTTGAGCTTAACCGCATACTTAACTGCGCCGATTGATTTATGAAGTATTACTATGACCTTCACATACATTCGGCGCTTTCACCCTGCGGTGATGAGGACATGACACCGAATAATATTGTCAATATGTCGGTGCTCAACGGTTTGGATATAATTGCTCTGTCCGATCATAATACCTGCAAAAACGTGCGCGCAGTGTCAGAGGTCGCACGGCGTGCGGGTATTTTGTTTATACCGGGAATGGAGCTGGAAACAGCCGAAGAAATACATGTTCTCTGTCTTTTTCCGAGCGTTGACGCCGCGGAGCTGTTTGAAAGAGAAATTGTCAGTCCCGCACTTCCTGATATTCCCAATAATGAGCGTATTTTCGGGCGTCAGCAGGTTTTGGACGAAAACGATAATGAAATAGGCGCGGACGGCAGATATCTTATAAATGCAACCTCTATTACGGTGGACAGCGTCGGTGTGCTTGCGGCACGATACAGTGCAGTCGCAATTCCCGCGCATATTGATAAGCAGACAAAAAGCTTGCTTTCGGTATTGGGTATGGCTGACAAGAGCATGGGCTATAATGTTTTCGAACTGTCTCCCAACGCACCTGACGATTTCCCCGAAACACAGTTTTCACTGAAGGGAATGGGATATCAGTATATTTATAATAGTGATGCGCACTACCTTGCAGATATTGCCGAGCGCGGGAGGAAAAATTTCTTTGAGATAAATTCCACTCATCCGAGTGTAGAGGATGTTATCGGCTTTCTTAAAGATAATTAGCGTTCGTTTATTTGCGTGAGGCATTATCGATTGGTTAGATTATGCCGCCGCTGTTTAAAAAAACAATAATAAAAACCTGTCCTACATGCGTTTTTCTTCGCATATAATCGCTTACGGGGCGGGTTTTTACATAAAAAAGAACATTTAGCAGAACTTGACACGAAAAACTTGAAAAATTTTTATAAAAGTGTAGAAATCGCAGACTTTTTGTGCTAACATATATTTTGGCATATCGCGTATGTATCCTGTGATATATCTTATAATAATGTGTTTTTAATTTTGAACCATATTTAAGGAGGAAAAAAATGAGTAAAAAAAGCGCGGTTCCTTTCAGGGGAACAAAAGAGCAGGAGGCAAAGCTATATGAGGTCATCGAAAAATACAGAAATATCGACGGTCCTCTGATGCCTGTGCTTCAGGGTGCTCAGGAAATCTATGGCTATCTACCGATAGAGGTACAGAAAATAATCTCCGAGGAACTGGACATTTCACTCGAACACATTTACGGCGTTGTTACCTTCTATGCTCAGTTTTCACTCGCGCCCAAGGGAGAGTATCAGATTGCAGTTTGTCTGGGCACTGCGTGCTATGTTAAGGGTTCAGGCGAGATTCTTGACAAAATCAAGGAGATTATTGGGGTCGATGTAGGAGAGTGCTCGCCGGACGGCAAGTTTTCTCTTGATGCGACAAGATGTATCGGCGCTTGCGGTCTTGCACCTGTTATGACTATAAACGACGAGGTGTTCGGTCGTCTTACAGTCGGCGAAATTCCGGATATTCTCGCCAAATACATGAACTGATAATTGATATGAAGGAGTTGTCGCTTAACATTCTTGATATAGCACATAATTCCGTGAAGGCCGGGGCGTCTGAAATAACGATTGCGGTTGAAGAAAGTCTTAAGCGTGATATTGTGGCTATTGATATTGAGGACAACGGCTGCGGCATGGATAAGGAATTTCTGTCAGCTGTGACAGACCCCTTTGTGACTACACGTACAACGAGAAAGGTTGGGCTGGGAATTCCTCTTCTGCGTCAACAGGCTATTGATACCGAGGGGCATTTTGACATAAACTCCGAGCCGGGGCGTGGTACTGTGGTACATGCGGACTTTAAGCTTTCTCACCTTGACCGTCCGCCTGTCGGAGACATTGCCTCAACGGTTGTGTCGCTTATTTCGGCAAATCCGAATATACGTTATATCTATAATCATTTTACAGATTCGGGCAGCTTTACGCTTGATACGGATGAGATTAAAGATCAGCTTGGCGACATTCCGCTTAACGAGCCGGAAATTCTGATTTGGCTCACAGAATACATTAATGAAAATTTACAAAGCATAGAGGGAGGCAAAATTTAATGAAAAGCTTGGAAGAACTCAGAGCAATAAAGGCAAAAATGCAGAATAATGTTCAGCTCCGCGGCGTTGAAGACGCGGACAGCGTTGTAAGGGTTGTTGTAGGTATGGCAACCTGCGGTATCGCGGCGGGCGCGCGCCCCGTACTCAATAAGTTTATTGAAGAGGTTCAGAACAGAGGTCTTAAAAACGTGCTGGTTACGCAGACGGGCTGTATAGGCGTATGTCGGCTTGAGCCTATTGTCGAAATAATCACACCTACTGGTGAAAAAACAACGTATGTCAAGATGGACGCGGACAAGGTTTCAAAGATTGTCCATGAGCATCTTGTAAATAACAGGGTTGTTGAGGAATATACCATCGCAAACGCGGATAAATAAGCGTATTTGTTTAAGAAATATTTTCTCTGTTCATACAGCGCGGAACAGGGTCAGACAATAAAAATACTTGCCGCGGCGCGGCGGCAGAATGGAGAATAAAATGATAAGAAGCCATATACTTGTTTGCGGCGGTACGGGCTGCACTTCCTCCGGCAGTCAGAAAGTAATTGACGCTTTGAACAGCGAGCTTGCCGAAAACAATCTTCAGGACGAGGTAAAGGTTGTTATGACCGGTTGCTTCGGTCTCTGTGCTCTCGGTCCCATCATGATAGTTTATCCCGAAGGCGCATTTTACAGTCGTGTAGAGCCGTCCATGATTCCCGAAATCGTGTCAGAGCACATTATAAAGGGCCGTGTTGTTAAAAAGTATCTTTATACCGAGTCAACCGACGAAAACGGTGTTGAGCACGATTCACTCAATGATACGGCATTTTATAAAAAGCAAAAGCGCGTTGCTCTTCGCAACTGCGGCGTAATCAATCCGGAAAATATTGATGAGTACATAGCTTACGACGGTTATGAGGCACTCGGCAAGGTGCTTACTTCAATGACTCCCGCCGAGGTAATACAGTGTATAAAGGACAGTGGTCTCCGCGGTCGCGGCGGCGCCGGTTTCCCGACCGGGCTTAAATGGGACTTTGCTTCAAGAAATAAGTCTAAGATAAAATATGTTTGCTGTAACGCCGATGAGGGTGACCCGGGCGCGTTTATGGACCGTTCTGTTCTTGAGGGCGATCCGCACGCAATTATCGAGGCTATGTCCATTGCGGCGTATGCAGTCGGCGCATGCAGGGGCTTTGTCTATATCAGAGCCGAGTATCCTATTGCAGTACACCGTCTTCAGATTGCTATTAACCAGGCAAAGGAATACGGACTTTTGGGTGATAATATATTCGGTACCGATTTTTGCTTTGACATTGAGATACGTCTCGGCGCCGGCGCATTCGTATGCGGTGAAGAGACCGCGCTCATGACATCAATCGAAGGCAACCG